>CAZBXF010000160.1:0-7376 GCA_964495635.1 uncultured Phycisphaeraceae bacterium | reverse complement strand
GAGCGCTTCTACGACGAAGATGGCGGCGAGGCCGAGCAGCGCTATGGCGACGGCGGCGTTGAGCACGGGAGGGGCGGGGGAGGGGCCGTCGCGGAGGAGGGTTCGAATGCCCTCGAAGATCTGGATCGAGAGGGCGCTGAGCGTGACGACGAAGAGGAGCACCATCGGGACGAGCGTGAACCAGATGGTCCGGCCAGTCTTGTGCAGCCAGACGGTGACGCCGAGCAGCGTCAGGCAGGCGAGGAGCTGGTTGGCGGTGCCGAAGAGCGTCCAGAAGAGCATGAAGGCCGGGGGGCCGCCTGCGCTGCTGGGGCCGGTGGTCGTGGGGGCCAGGAGCACGGCGAGCGGGACGCCGGCGGTGAGGGCCGCGGCCACGACGCCGGCGGCCTTGGACTGTGTGCCTACGAGCTCGCAGAGAAGGTACCGCCCGAGGCGCGTGGAGACGTCGAGGGTGTCGAAGACGAAGGTGGAGAAGGCCATGGCGCCGAAGGTGGCGGCGAAGAGGAAGACGGCCGAGCCTGCGGCGTTGCCGGCGTTCAGCGCGTCGGGATCGAGGAAGCGTGTGATGAACGTTGCCAGACCGTCGCCGTAGAGCACGCCCGGGGTGCGGCCCTTGATCTCGTCGCTTGCGACGATCATGACGGTGGCGAGGGCGACGACCGCGACCAGGCCCTCGAGGAGCATCGCGCCGAAGGCGACGGGGCGGCAGTGGGACTCCTTCTCGATCTGCTTGCTGGTGGTGCCGCCGCAGATGAGGCCGTGGAAGCCCGAGCATGCGCCGCAGGCGATGGTGACGAAGAGGAAGGGGAAGATGAGGGAGGTCATGGGGACGGGAGTGGACGTTCCGCCGAAGAAGGCGGCGTAGTCGCCGGTGCCCTTGAAGGCGGGCTGGCGGACTTCGAAGCCGCCGAAGAGCACGCCGGCGAGGCCGACGCCGATGGCGAGGTAGAGGACGAAGCCGCCGAGGTAGCCGCGCGGCTGCTGGAGGAGCCAGACGGGGAGGAGCGAGGCGATGAAGCAGTAGCCGAGGATGGCGATGTACCAGGCGTTCGCGGGGAGGTTGATCAGGTGATCGAGGTGGGCTCCCAGCGCGACGCAGGCGAGGGTCGCGGGGACGAAGATGGCGGTGGCGAGCCAGGTGGGCATGCGGAGGAAGCGCGTGCAGAGGCCCATGGTGATGGCGGCGCCCATGTAGAGGATGCTGGAGGCCGCGACCGCGCCGCCCTTGCTAAAGGAGCCGGGTGCCGCGAGGAGCTCCTCGGAGAGGCCCTGGAAGGTCCGGGCGGTGACGTCGGTGAAGGCGACGATGACGTAGATCAGAGCCAGCCAGATGAAGCAGATGAGCGCGAGCCAGGCCCTGCGGCCGAGGTGTTCGCGTGCGATGGCGGCGACGGAATGGGCCCCGTGGCGGATGGAGGCGACGAGGGCGGAGAAGTCGTGGACGGCGCCGATGAAGACGACGCCGATCAGGATCCAGAGGAGGCAGGGTCCCCAGCCGAACATCATGCAGGCGGCGATGGGACCGACGATGGGCCCGGCCGCGGCGATGGCGGAGAAGTGCTGTCCGAGGAGGTAGAAGGGGCGGGTTGGGACGAAGTCGATGCCGTCGCTCATGCGGGTGGCGGGCGTGGGGGTGGAGTCGCTGAGGTTGTAGATCCGGGCGATGGCCGACCCGTAGAGGAGGTAGCCGGCGACGAGCGTGGCGATGGTGATGAGGGCGATGGCGAGGAGCGACATGTCGCTACTGGAGTATCAGCTTGGCGGCCCCGCGTCAAACCAGGAGGCGTGCGGGCATTGATCGCGGACGGGACGCGCGGTGTGGGGCGGGGCGGCCGATACACTCCAGCGCATGACGCCCACAGGCCTGCTCAATCGCGCGGTGGCACGTTCCGTGGCGCTCGAGACGACGCTGCTGATCCACGGCGTGCCGCGGGCGGAGGGTGGACCGCTGGCGCGTGAGCTTCGGGCGATCATCGAGCGGGAAGGGGCGCACGCGGCGGTGTGCGGCGTGCTGCGGGGCAGGCCGATCGTGGGCATGAGCGATGAGGAGCTTGCGCAGCTGCTGGATGCTCCGAAGGTGGCGAAGGCCAACACCTCGAACCTCGGGCTCCTGCTGCACCAGGGGAGGGACGCGGCCACCACCGTGAGCACGACGATGGAGCTTGCGGCCTCGGCGGGGGTGGCCGTCTTTGCGACGGGCGGTCTGGGGGGTGTGCACAAGGGGTTTGGTGAGCGGCTGGACATCTCGGCCGACCTTGCGGCGTTCACGAGGTTCCCGGTGGCGGTGGTGACGAGCGGGTGCAAGTCGCTGCTGGATGTGGTGTCGACGCGGGAAGTGCTGGAGACGCTGGGGGTGCCGGTGGTTGGCTTTCGCACCGACCGGTTTCCGGCCTTCTATCTGAGGGAGTCTGCTGCCGGGGTTGATGCGCGATTCGACGACGCGGATGAGCTTGCGGCGTTCGTGCGGGCGGAGATCGCGCGGAGCGGACGGGGGCTGGTGGTGGCCAATCCGATCCCGGAGGGTGACGAGCTGGATGCCGGGCGGTGGGAGGGGTGGCTCAGGGAGGCGGAGGGGCGGGTGCGGGCGGAGGCCGGGGGCACCGGTCGAGACGCGACTCCGGCGCTTCTGGGGGCACTGCACCAGATTTCGGGAGGGAAGACGCTGGCGGCGAATCTCGCGCTGGTGCGGTCGAACGCGGCCCTGGCGGCTCGGATTGCGCGGGCGCTTGGGTGAACCGGCGGACCTTCGCGTCCGAAGATGGTGCTTGTACGAACGATGGACTGTGATAACCTGATCGAGGGACGCTCTCCATTGGTTTACCGGACTCGGGTGGACCCGTTCGCGGCCGGAGACGTACCTTGGCTGGCGTGATTCGCCGGCGTGGATGGCGAAGAGAGGGGCGGATGCTTGCGGTCGTTCGGTGAGGGACAGGAGTTGCAGACCATGAGTGCGAGGTCGGCCCCCAGGACTCGTTTGGCAGAAGTGAACCGTGGATGGCGGCTGGGGGCGCTCGCGATCGCGATGCTCGCTGGCACTTCGGGGCTGGCGGTGGGGCAGGACAGCGTCTCGCGCAACGCCAATGGCGGGAACGGGCTGCCGGGCGATGCTCTGCCGGCGTGGGGCTCGATCAATCAGCGTCAGTCGTATGTCGTGGATCTGGCTCCGTTCGAGACCGCATCCGGCATCGTGTTCGGGCTGGGGCCGGTCGGGAAGTCGTCGCGGGTGACGAGCAATCGCTTCACGGCGATCAACGGGACCTCGGTCATCTCGGCGGATCAGCGGCAGGGTGTGAACCTGAGTGCCGTGACGTTTGGCCGCTGGACGCAGCCGGGCGGCGGCATCAATCTCAGCGAGAACAACGCGGGGTTCGTGACGGGGGTGCCCGGGCCCTCGAGCGCGACGGTGCTGGGGCTTGGCTGGCTGGACTTTGAGGACACCTTGTCTGGGACGACGGCGGTTTTTTCCAACCAGATCGTCGGGGCGCAGGTGGCGTTTGATCCGCAGCAGCCCGCGCGGCTGTTTGTGACGCGCGTGGTTGCGGCGGCGAACGCTTCGAGCGCGACGGCGACGGACACCTCGCAGTTTGGCCTGGGTGCTGTTGACGCGAGCGGGAATCTCGTCTTCCGGGCTGACGCGTTTGGTGCCGCGTCGACGTCGAATCTGGTCTCGGGTGACAACTACTTCCGCACGCGGCTGGACCTTCGTTCTACGTCGAACAACGTGATCTCCCAGCCCGGTGCTTCGGACGCGGGCTCGACGACGAGGGTGCTGAGCTCGTCGAACGTTCTGCACACGACGCCGAGCCTGATCCCGGCGTCGCTGGCGGGGCGGAGCGTGATCGTGGGTTCGGACTTTGCCGGGAATCTCCGGAGCGAGACGACGGCGGGGGTCATTTCCAGCAGCACGCTGCACAGGCCGGGAACGCTGGATCACCGCGGCCCGGTGGGTGTGTATGCGCGGCCGGTGCTTGGGGGGGGCGGGACGGTTTCCACGGGTGTGACGCTGACGCGCTCGAGCGCCGGGGGCGGACGCGTGGACTCGTTCAGCATCTTCGGCCTTGATGCGAACGGCGCGGTGACGCAGGCTCGAACCGTGTCGCTGCCGGCGTCTCTTTCTGATTCGTGTGATCCGTTCTCGTGGAACATCGCGGGTTCGGCGCTGCGCGGCTACGACAGTCAGGTTTCGTTCCGAGGCGGGAACGGTCCTGCGGCGGTCGGGCTCGATACCGACGGCCGGGCACTGGTGGCGGGCGTGGCGTATTCGGGCACGACGCCCGACCCGATCAATCCGTACAACGCGCTGGTGGTTGCGCGGTTTGATCCTCTGACGCCGGGCTCGCAGGTTGCTTGGACGCTTGCGGCGTGGGTTGATCCGGCGGGTTCCTCGGGCAAGCCGATCTTCGGCGACTACGGGGCCGACGGGACTCCGGGGACCTCTGACGCCGGCGAGGGGGACGGCGTGATCGATGCGACGCCGATCGGGCGTCTGGCGGCGATCACCGAGACGGTGCTTGGCTCCACGGGACCGTCGATCTCGTCGCCGGCCTTTGACGCGGCGGGGAATGTGTACTTCATCGCGACGGCGGCGCTCAATCGGCGGCAGGGCACGGCCACGGTGCAGGACCGGGTCGCGGCGCTGGTGCGGGCGGTGTACGACCCGGCGAACTTCTGCTACCAGCTTGATCTGGTGGCGCGTGTCGGTCAGACGTTTGCGGGCCAGAACTCCGGTCGGAGCTACCGCCTGGCGGAGTTGCACGTGGCCGATGCGGACTCGGTGTCGAGCGCTGCGATCTGGAGCGGGTCGACGGCTTCGGGTGCGTGGAATGGGGCGGAGACATCTGGGCTCGGGCCGGATGCCCCGCAGCACCTTGGTGGGCTGGTTGTGTCGGCGCGGATCGAGTATGACGCGGACAGTGACGGGGACTTTGAGGACCCGGCGCTCTTCGGCGGCAACGCGGCGAGTGCCGATGAGGCGTACAACGTCGCGCTGCTCGTGGCGAACATCACGCCCCTGCCGCCGGTGGGGCCTGCGTGCGACTATGACTTCAACCAGGACGAGAACGTTGACCTGCTCGATGCGCAGCAGATGGCGCAGGTGTTCGTCGGCACGCTCGCGCCTGAGGCGGGCTGGCTCGATGGCGACCTGAACGGGGATGAGAACGCGGATCTCACGGACGCGCAGATTCTGGCGCAGTTCGTGGTGACGGGCAACTGCCCGCTTTGAGGAGTGCGGCGAGGCCGCGGAAGCAGAACGTGGTGACTTATCGACCTGGGCGCCCGAGGTCCGTGGTCTGTTATTTGCGGGCCGATCCATCCCTGACAGGGACTTACCTGCAATCCTCGCGCGATCTTTACCGATCCAGAACTATGTGGAATCGCCCGCGTACTCAGTGTTCGAAGAAGTGCGTGGTGCGAGAGTCCCTGCTGGGCCTGCCGGCCGGATCTTCGCGCGAGGAGAGTCGCTGGACCGATCAGCCTAAGGTAATCACCCATGCCAACCGCCCGTGCCGTTCGTGAGCCAACCGGCCCAGCCGAGTACGTCCTTGGGACGGGCGCGGATGAGTCCGCGCGACTTGGACTCCAGCATCGGCTGTGGTCTGCGGCGACGCATGACCTCTGGCAGCGGGCGCGGGTTCAGCCCGGGATGACGGTGCTCGACATCGGGTGCGGCCCGGGGCATGCGGCGCTCGACCTCGCGCAGATTGTCGGTGCGAAGGGGCGGGTGATCGCGATCGACGAGTCTGCGACGTTCCTCAAGCAGCTGCATGACCAGGAGAGCGCGAGGAAGCAGCACAACATCGAGCGGGTGCTTGGCGATGTGCAGGAGATGCTGCCGGCCCTGGCTGATGAGGAGGGGCGGATCGATGTCGCGTATGCGCGATGGGTCTTCTGCTTTGTGCCGCGGCCGGAGGATGTGGTCAAGGGGCTGGCGCGGCTCGTGAAGCCGGGCGGGCGCGTGGCGGTGCAGGATTACTTCAACTACGAGCGGGCCATGACGCTCGCGCCGCGTCGAGAGTCGTTCACCAAGGTGATCCATGCGGTGGCGGCGTCGTGGCGTTCGCGCGGCGGCGATACGGACATCATGTCCAAGCTTCCGGGGATGTTCATCAGGAACGGGTTCGAGATCACGGACCTGAACGTGGTGCAGCGGATTGCGCGGCCTGGCGAGACGATGTGGCACTGGCCGAGCACGTTCTGGCAGAGTTTCCTGCCGCGGCTGATCGATGGCGGGTTCATCACCACCGACGACAAGGCGGCGTTCCTTGAGGCGTGGGACGAGGCGAGCCGGGACCCGGGGAGCTTTGTCCAGCTGCCGCCGGTGTATGAGCTGATCGTGACGAGGAAGTAGCGGCGGGCGGCGCGTCCAGACCTGTCCAGTCGTGCCCGTCGGCGCGGCGTTATCCTGCGGGCATGAACGAACTGACCAACGTGCAGGCAACACTGCCGATCCAGGAGCATGGCACCGGCCCGCTTGTTGTTGTGACGCGGGCGATTCCTGGTGCGGTTGATGTGCCGGGCGCGAGCGTGCGGCGTGTCACGGCGATGCGGGCGTTGCCGAGGGCGGACTTGCTCAAGGTGGTTCGTGGCGCGGCGGTGGTCGTGACGTGGGTTTCTGAGCGCGTTGACGCGGAGTTTCTTGACGCGTGTGGGGCGGGGCTCAGGTGCGTCTGCAACTTTGCGGTTGGGTATGACAACATCGACCTTGCGGCGTGCAAGGCGCGCGGCGTGGTGGTGACGAACACGCCCCATGCCGTGACGGAGGGGACGGCGAACATGGCGTGGGCGCTGCTGCTGGCGGTGGCGCGGCGCGTGGCGGAGGGGGACCGGTATGTGCGCTCGGGGCGGTTTGGTGCTGAGGGGCCGCTGGCGCCGGCGGAGTTTCTGGGCACGGACATCACGGGCCGGAACCTCCTGATCGTGGGGCCGGGGCGCATTGGGTATGCGACGGCGCTGCGCGGCATCGGGTTTGGGATGCGCGTGCTCTACACGGCGCGGCAGCGGCACCATGAGTTTGAGATGGCGCCGCTGTGCGCGCGGCGCGTGGAGCTGGAGGCGGGGATCCGCGAGGCGGATGTGATCAGCATTCACACGCCGCTGACGCCGGAGACGCGGGGTCTCTTTTCCGCGGCGCGGATCGCGATGATGAAGCCCAATGCGATCCTGATCAACACGGCGCGCGGGCCGATCGTGGATGAGGGTGCGCTGGTCGCGGCGCTTGAGGCGCGCCGGATCTGGGGGGCGGGGCTGGATGTGTTTGAGAAGGAGCCGCAGGTGCATCCGGGGCTGTTGAAGCTGGACAACTGCGTGCTGATGCCGCACGTGGGTAGCGGCGAGGAGAAGTACCGCAACCTGATGGCGGAGATGGTGTGGGCGAA
>CAZBXF010000159.1:0-7396 GCA_964495635.1 uncultured Phycisphaeraceae bacterium | reverse complement strand
GTCGTCTGGCACGCCAAGCGGGCCAGCGCGCCGAGCGAGCTGGTCGCGGCACTTCAGCGGCCCGGATTTGATCGTGCCGATTGCGACAGCGTCTTTGCCGTGGTGGCCCGCATCGGGCTGCTCAGGCGTGCCGCGCCTGTGGCGCCGATCGTGCTCCTGCTTGTTGATCCGCACGCGCTGAGGGCCGAGATTGGTGGCCTCCTCGCAGTGCTTGATCGCATCGCGCCCGGGCTTGTGCTCTGGGCCTTCACGCCCGGCACCAACCCGGCGATCCGGCAGGTCTCGCGTGAGGAGCTGATGAGAAGCGTCGGGGAGCCGTCTTTGGAGGCTGCGGCTGCCGCGCCGGTTGTTGTCGCTCCGCGGTACCGGCAGACGCCGGCGCTGCGGCTGACGGACCCCCACGGCGACCTCCACGCAGACCCGCACAACAACCCCCAGGCGGAGCGGTACGGCGATTCGCTCGTAGGCCTCGGCGCGGACCGCCGCGCCCCGGCACCTGCCGTGGCACCCGCCCCGGCAGCCGCGGTGACACCTGCCCCGTCACCCGCCCCGTCACCGGCGCTGTCACCGGCTCTGGCATCCCCTCTGTCGCCCCTCCGAATCACCGATGACGGATTACATACCCTTCCAAAGACCGATCACGGTGAGGAGCAGGGCGGTCCATCGCTGACGCAGTCCGGGAGGCCGCTTCTGTCTGACGAAGAACTGGCGATGTTGCTCTCGGACGATCCGGAGAACGCCGAAAATAGTGGGGCGTAGGTGTCTGGATCGGGGTTGGTGCGTTCGGCCGCGTGGGCATGTCGCCCAAGGCGAAAAGCCGGACGTAGCATGATCCCGGCGGGCACCGCGTACGTACCACGGAAGGCCCGCCCCGCGCACGGATCGCGCGCCGGAGTCATGCGCCGTGACAGAAGGAATGCCAACCGCAAACGCCTCCCTGCCCGCGCCGGATCTGCGCGTGGTCTTGGTCGGGCGCACGGGCCTCGATGCCGCGCTGCGGCTGGATCCGATGATCGAGCTCGTTCGTGTGGGGTCCGCGCTCGAGGCGGTGGGCGAGGTTGCGTCGCCGCCCGCCACCGAGGGAGCCGTGCGGACCGCCGTGGTCGTCTCGCACGACGCGGAGGCGTCGCTTGATGGCGCTTCGGGCCAGCAGGTGGGCCATGCCTCGGCCCACGAGCATCTTGCAGACTTTGTCGCGAGCATCCGGCTTTCGGATCCGCGCGCCGTGGTGCTTGGACTGCACCCCAGCAACGGCACGGCGAGGTACTACGACGGGCTGATCTCGCTGCCGGTCTCGCCGCAGGCGTTCCGGGCTTCGCTCTCGCGGCCGCCGCGCACGGCGATGGCTGCGGAAGCGACGGCGGAGTCTCATCCGCCGTCGTGGACCGAGCCGGTGTTGGACCTCCCGGGGACGATCGAGCCGCGGCCTGCGCCGATGGGTTCGGCCGGGGCCGCTTCGGGCGATCTTGCGCTGGTGATGCTGCTGCTGAAGGGGCAGGATCCGCAGGCTGCGGCGGTCTCGATGCTGCGCGATCGCAGCGGCGACGCCACGCTCACCTTCAGGCCCGAGATGGCGGGAACCTCTCCAGCCGAGCCCGACCCGCGTGCCCAGCCGGTGGCGTGGGAGGGTGTGGTCTTCGGGACGCTGAGTGCGCAGCGCACGTCGCCGGGCTTGCTGGCGCAGCACGCCCGGTGGCTGGCGGGCTGGCTCCGCCTGCGCGATCAGCAGGCGCAGCTGCGCACGGCGGCGTTCACGGACCCGCTCACAGGGGCGTGGAATCGCCGGTACTTTGATCGATTCCTCGCGACCGCGATCGATGCCGCGCGAGCGGGACGCAGGCCGGTCACGATCCTGCTCTTCGATATCGACAACTTCAAGCACTACAACGATCGCTACGGACACGAGGCCGGCGATGAGATCCTGCGTGAGACGGTGCGGCTGCTGCGCAGCGTGATCCGACCGACCGACCGCGTCTGCCGCGTGGGTGGCGATGAGTTCGCGGTGATCTTCCACGAGCCCGATGGTCCGCGGCAGGAAGGCTCGAAGCACCCCGCGACGGTCTTCCAGCTCGCGCAGCGCTTCCAGCAGCAGGTGCAGAAGCACCGCTTCCCCAAGCTGACGGACTGTGCGGCGGGAACGCTCACGATCTCCGGCGGACTCGCAACGTTCCCATGGGACGGCGCGACGCCCGCGGAGCTGCTCGCGAAGGCCGATCAGCTCGCGATGGCGAGCAAGCGACAGGGCAAGAACGCCATCACGCTCGGGCCGGGTGCGATGCACGAGTGACCGTTCTGAGCAGTGCGATCGTGATGCTCGGAGAGTTGATTGGATCACGTGTGGGGTCGCGATTTGGACCACGAGGAGGCCGCCACATTCTGGGGACGCCGAACGTCTCTGTCGAGCGAGTCGGAGGCCGAGCGTGTCCGGCGCGCAATCGCGATGGGCCGCGGCCGCGGCGACGATGTGCCGATCCCTCCGCCACCGCGTGACCTGATCGCGCGGCCCGCTGCGGTCGTGGTCATGAGTACCGGCGCGATCTTCCTGTTCGGGATCTCGATCGGAATCGCGATCGCGTTTGTCGTTGTCGTCGTGATCTTCGCGTCCATCAATCTCGCGATCACGTTCCGACGGCGGGCCTACCGCGAGGCTGTCATCGCGATGCACGCGGGGCGATGCCCGTGCTGCGCATACGCGTTGGTGCCGCGCGATGAAGATCGTCTGACCCCAGCATGTCCCGAGTGCGGCCTCGCGTATCCGCAGGTGCCGCCGCGGTGGGAGCGCACCAAATGACGCGGGCGGGAGCCGCGATCGGCCCCCGCCCGGAGTGTGACTGAGATCGGATGAGATCAGCGCCGGCGGCGGAAGATGGCGAGTGCGCCGATCGTCGCGAGCGAAGCGGCGGCGGGCGCGGGGATCGTCAGGACGCGGATGTCGTCGGTCGCGCCGCTGGTACGGAAGTTGTACCGCACCTCGAACTGCGAGAGGGTGATGACGAAGCGGTCGGCGTTGGCGGAGAGCTCGAGGCCGCGGGCCTCGTTGTCGGCGTAGGTTGTGCCAGCCGCGCCGAGGATCGCGTCGGAACCGTTGAGCCCCGCGCGGAAGACGATGATGCCGATGATGGGCTGGCTGAAGCGGACAAAGCCCTCGTAGGTGCTCTGAGCGCCGCCGACGGGATCGCTGTAGATGTAGTGGCTGCTCACGACCGTGCCCGCGGGGATGACGCCGGGCGTGAGGGATGCGTTGCTGTTGTACGTGCCGGGGACTGTGGCGTCGACCGCGAGGGGCGCGGTAAGGGTGAATCGCTGCACCTCGTTGAATGCCCACGCGTCGGTGTTGCTCTCAAGGGCGCCCAGCGCTGTCGAGGCGGGCGGGGTGATCACGGCTGTGGAGCCGCCGGCAGCAACGATGATGGCGTGGGACGTACCGGCGGCCAGCGCGAACGCCGAGGCCGCCACGATCGTGGCGATGGGACGCATGTCTGTCTCTCCTTCTCTGCCGGGCTTCCGCCCGGGTCTGGCAGTTCAACGCGTCGGATGCCCGGCGATTGCACAAAGCTGGAGCCGGCGTGCGGAACTTCTGGCCGGGAGGCATCCAATTTGGAGGAACGCCCCAGCCCGGATCGGCTGGAGGGCGTGCGCCAAAGGCCGGAGCGAGGTGAGGCGGAACGAAAAAGGGACCGACGCCGGTGCGTCGGTCCCTTGGGATGTGCGAATCGGGCAATCAGGCCGCGGATGGGGCACTCATCGCTGGACGGGGCTGCCGGACTCGCCGACGATCGCGTCGCGCAGGCCCTGTGTCGCGTCGACCGGCGGGGGAGCGCCAACGACGGCGTGCCGGTCGGCACCGAGCGCCTCGGCGGCGGCGCTGGCCTCGTCGAGCATGAGCTCGTCCTCGTCCATGTCCTCCTCGATCTCGACGAGGGGCTTGACCTTGATGTCCTGATAGGCACGGAAGCCTGTGCCAGCCGGGATCAGGTGGCCGAGCAGAACGTTCTCCTTGAGGCCGATGAGGGTGTCCATCGCGCCGCGGAGCGAGGCTTCCGTCAGGACCTTCGTGGACTCCTGGAAGCTGGCGCCCGAGAGGAATGAGTCGCTGGAGAGGGCGGCCTTGGTGATGCCCAGAAGGAGCGTGCGGCCCGTGGCGGGCTTAGCCCGCTTGGCCTTCGCGCCTTCCTTGCCGGCGGCCTCGGCCTTGGCGTTGGCTTCCTTAATGGCGGCCTTGGTCACGAGCTCGTTGAGCTTGAGGTCCGTGCCGCCGACATCGGAGACGCGGACGTAGTTCTCGATCTCGCGGTTCTTGGCCTTGAAGTTGTACTTGTCGACGACCTCCTGCGGGAGCAGATCCGTGTCGCCGGGGCTCTCGACCTTCACCTTGCGCAGCATCTGCGACAGGATGAGTTCGATGTGCTTGTCGTTGATACCCACGCCCTGGGCGCGGTAGACGTTCTGCACCTCGTCGAGCATGTACGTCCAGAGGGCCTCCTCGCCCTTGATCCGGAGGATGTCGTGCGGAACCAGCGGCCCCTCGGTGAGGGCGTCGCCGGCCTGCACGTACTCGCCGGTGTGCACAAGCAGCTGCTTGTCGGCGGGGACGTGGTGGTCCTTCTCGATGCCCGCGTCGCTCGTGACGCGGATGGTCATCTTGCCCTTGCGCTTGTCGGAGAAGATCTCGACCTTGCCCGAGACCTCGGCCATGATGGCGGGGTCCTTGGGCTTCCTGGCCTCGAAGATCTCGGTGACGCGGGGCAGACCACCGACGATGTCCTGGCTACCCGAGGCCTGACGCGACTGACGCGCGATCATCTGGCCGGCCTTGATCTGCTGGCCGTCCTCGACCTCGATTCGGGCGCGGGACGGGAGGTGGTGGAAGTCGAGAATGTTGCCAGCGGCATCGAGGACGTTGATCTGCGGGTGCAGATCGCCCTTGTGGTCGACGACCACCTTCTCCTTGCGGTTGCCGCCCGCATCCTCGAATCGGAACGTTTCCTTCTCGACGAGATCGACGTAGCGGACCGTGCCGTCCTTCTCGGCGAGGATGGGCTGACGGTGGGGGTCCCAACGGACGAGGGTCTGGCCCTTCTTGACCTCCTCGCCGTGCTTGCAGTACAGGAACGCGCCGTACGGGACCTTGAACTTCTCGACCTCGCGGCCGGCCTTGTCAAGGACGGCGATCTCGCCGTTACGCTTGAGGACGACCAGCACGTCGTGGCCTTCGTCGTCCTTGCCCGGGACTGCGTTGCAGTCGCGGAGCTCGATGACGCCGGGGTTGGTCGCGTCGTACTTGGTCTGCTCGGCGGTTCGCTGGCCGACGCCGCCGGTGTGGAACGTACGCATCGTGAGCTGGGTGCCCGGCTCGCCGATGGACTGGGCCGCGATGATTCCCACCGCGAGGCCAGGCTCCACCATCTTGCCGGTCGAGAGATCCAGGCCGTAGTCCAGCACCGAGCAGCCGAAGCGGCTCTCGCTGGTGAGGGCCGAGCGGACCATGACCGAGTCGATGCCGATGTCCTCGAGCTTCTTGGCGATGGCGGCGGTGATGATGCCGTTCTCGCTGATCACGATCTCGCCGGTGCGTGGGTCCTTGATCTCGTTGACGCTGACACGACCGACGATGAGGTCGCGAAGTGGGACGTCGACCTGCTCGCCCTTGTAGAGAGCTCGCTTGACGACGCCGCGCTTGGAGCCGCAGTCGTACTCGCCGATGATGACGGACTGGGCGATGTCGCAGAGCTTGCGGGTGAGGTAGCCCGAGTCGGCGGTCTTGAGCGCCGTGTCGGCAAGACCCTTGCGGGCGCCGTGCGTGCTCGAGAAGTACTCGAGGATGTTGAGGCCCTCGCGGAAGTTGGACCGGATGGGCGTCTCAATGATCTCGCCGCTGGGCTTGGCCATGAGGCCTCGCATGCCGGCGAGCTGCTGCATCTGGGTGATGTTGCCTCGCGCGCCCGAGTCGATCATGAGATAGACCGGGTTGAGGTACGTGCGGCCCTTGCCCGGCTCGAGCGCCTCGGTGCCGTCGTCCATACGACGGTCGCTCTTGAGGGCGGCGACGAGCTTGGCCTGGACCTGCTCGCGGCAGTGTGTCCAGATGTCCAGCAGCTGGGAGTAACGCTCGCGGGCGGTGATGATGCCGCGGTCGTAGTTCTTCTCGATGCGATCGACCTTCTTCTGGGCCTCGGCGATCAGCTCGTGCTTCTCCTTGGGGATGCGGAGGTCGGTGATGCCGAAGGAGAGGCCGGCGAGCGTGGACTGCTTGAAGCCCATCTCCTTCAGACGGTCGAGGAGGTCAATGGTGGCCGCCTTGCCGGAGGTGGCGAAGCAGTCGTCGATGACGCGGGCGCACCCCTTCTTGCCCAGGGCGCAGTTGTAGAAGGGCATGCCGGGCGTCAGGACGTCGGTGAAGAGGCAGCGGCCGGCGGTCGTCACGAGCCGGTTGTTGGCGGGCATGGGCTTGGGAGCGCCGGTCTCCTTGTCCACGACCTTGTCGAAGCCGTCGATGCGGACGACGATGCGGTCGTGGGGCTTGATCTTGCGCTGCTCAAGGGCGAGGATGGCCTCGCGCCGGTCCTTGAAGCGGGGGTACTGCTCGATGGGCTTCTCATCGGGATCGATGAAGGTGATGAAGTAGACGCCCATGACGATGTCCTGAGACGCCGAGATGATGGGCTTGCCGTTGGCGGGCGAGAAGATGTTGTGGGTCGAGAGCATCAGGACGTGGGCCTCGGCCTGCGCCTCGATCGAGAGGGGCAGGTGGACGGCCATCTGATCGCCGTCGAAGTCGGCGTTGAACCCGCCGCAGACCAGCGGATGGATGCGGATGGCGTTGCCTTCCACGAGCACGGGCTCAAAGGCCTGGATGCCCATTCGGTGGAGCGTGGGGGCTCGGTTCAGCAGCACGGGGTGCTGGTAGATGACCTCTTCCAGGATGTCCCAGACGGAAGGATCGCGGCGCTCGAGCATGCGCTTGGCGCTCTTGATCGTGTCCGCGAGGCCGTGCTCCTTGAGCTTCCTGATGATGAAGGGCTGGAAGAGCTCGAGGGCGATCTTCTTGGGCAGGCCGCACTGGTGGATCTTGAGCTCAGGACCGACGACGATGACCGACCGCGCGGAGTAGTCCACGCGCTTGCCAAGGAGGTTTTCGCGGAAGCGGCCCTGCTTGCCCTTGATCATGTCCGTCAGCGACTTGAGCGGGCGGTTGGAGGAGCCGAGCACCGGGCGGCGGCAGCGGCCGTTGTCGAAGAGCGCGTCGACGGCCTGCTGGAGCATCCGCTTCTCGTTGCGGATGATGACCTCGGGGGCGTTCAGGTCCATCAGCTTCTTGAGGCGGTTATTGCGGTTGATGACGCGGCGGTAGAGGTCGTTGAGGTCGGAGGTCGCGAAGTTGCCGCTCTCGAGCAGG
>CAZBXF010000158.1:0-7450 GCA_964495635.1 uncultured Phycisphaeraceae bacterium | reverse complement strand
GATCGCGGCGGTTGCGAGCACGCTCAGGCATGCCGCGATGAAGGATGCGAGGGCGAACGTGGCCACGATCGCGGTCAGTCGACCGCCACTCCGGCCCCCGCTCACGGCCCGCCCACCTGGTCGATCGGGAAGAACTCGGCGATGAGTTTGTCGGCGTAGGGCAGCGCATCGACGAGGGCTTCCATCGTGACGTCGGCGACGTGCTCGGGGGCGGGGACCTTCAGTTCTTTGGCGAGGTCCTCTCGGATGGGGATGTTGGCCGAGTCGCTGAGTGCGAGGGCGCGCTCGACATCGGCGGAGAGGAGGTAGTTCATCAGGCGCAGGGCTTCGTTGGGATGCGGGCCGCCTCGGACGATGCCGACGGTGTTGGGGATCACGATCGTGCCGACGGCCTTGAGGCCGGTGACCTTCACGCCGGGCTTGTCAACCCCCTCGAAGGTCATCTCAACGGGCCACTTGTTGCGCTTGCCCGCGACAACGTCGTCGGTGTCGGTGAGGCCGACATCGATCTCGCCGGTGGAGAGGGCCTGCACGACGGCCGAGTTGCCTTCGTAGAGGCGGACACCCTGACCCCGCAGCTTGCTGAGGAACTCGCGTGCTTCTTCCTCGCCGTGGATCGCGACGAGGGCGGCGATGTGGGTGCGGGTGGTGCCGAACTGCGGTCGGGCCATGCCGATCCGCCCGCTGAAGGCGGAGTTCAGGAGGTCGCGGAGCTTGGTGGGCGCGCCGGCCTTGGTGATGCGGTTCGTGTTGTACGCGATGACGCGGGCGCGCTCGGCAAAGCCGTACCAGGTTTTGTCGAGAGCGCGCAGGCCCTTTGGCCAGCCCTGCGGGAAGTCGGCCTCGGCCTTGGTGAGGCTCGGCGAGAGGATGCCGGCCTTGGCAAGCGTGATGGTGCCCAGGGCCTCGTTGCTCCACCAGACGTCGGCCTTGGGTGCTTCCTTCTCCGCGAGGAGTCGCTCCACGAGTCCCGTGGTCTTGGTGGCCTCGGTGTCGCCGACGATGCGGACCTGCATCCCGGTCTTCTGCGTGAAGGCATCGATGATCGGCCGGGTGATGTGCATGTCCGAACTGGTGTACAGGACCACCTCGCCGCCAGCGGCCTCTTCGTTGATCGATCCTTTCGCGAAGCTCCAACCCGCGACGGCAAGAGAGCAGCCGGCGACGATGAGGAGCGCGACGGCGATGAGGGCCTTCTTGCCCGAGTCCATCGCGCGCCAGGACTCCAAGGCCGCGCGGCCTCGCCAGCGCATGTTCTCACGGAACTGGATCCAGCGGTCGCCTCGGTCCATATGGGTGGGTCCTTGGGGCAGTCACATGCCTCGATCAATCGGGCCTTTGGCCGAATGGTCGTGGGAGGGGTCACTCAGAGCGAAGGGTACCGGATACGGCCGGTCTCGATCGGTGTGGACGAAGTGACTCGTTGCATCGTGGTACGAGGGGACCAGCCCGGAGACGACCATCCCGCCAAAGCCGGGACTGGTCGCGGCCCTTGGAACTGGGTTGGTTGATCAATCGGCGACGAAATGACGCGCCCTGCCTGACGGTCGGACTGGACAGTCGGCCGCTTACTCGGCGCCTTCTTCGGACTCAGCGGGCTTCTCGGCCGGCTTCTCTGGCTTGACCTTGCCTTCGAGGGTTCCGAAGTAGTGCTTGACGGCGTTGTGGAGTTCGCGGGGGACCTGCTGGCTCTCGACGGCTTCGGCGGCGGCGGCGCTGCTCGCGGCGACGACCTCGCTGAACTGGGCCTTGCTCTCGCCCTTGACCTGCGGGCCATAGACCAGGCGGGTGCCGATGATGGGCCCCTGGCCGGTCTTGGTCTTGGCCTTGTTCTTCTCGACCGTGAAGTCGACGGCCTCGGCCTCGGGGCTCGCGCCGCTGCCCTGACCGGGGCCGCCACTGCCCTGGCCGCGCTTGTTGCTGGAACCCTGACGCCAGCCGCCCTGACCACCCTTGCCGGGCTGGTCGCCATTGCCGTTGCACTCGCCGTCGCCCATGCACTGGCCACCAAGCTCGGCAAGCTGCTGCTTGGCCTCCTCGAGGGCAGCGTCGAGATTCTCCATGTCGCTCTCGAGCATCTCTGCGCTGGAGAGTTCCTGCGAGAGCTCCTGCATGCCCTCAGCGCCCTGCTGCTGGAGGCCTTCCTGGGTCATGCCCTGGGCCATCTTGCTCAGGGCCTCGCTCATGTTCTCGGCGGACTGGCAGGCGCCCATGCCAGACTTGCACATCTGCATGAGTTCCTGCTTCTGCTCCTCAGAGAGCCCCTTGGTCTGCTCAAGGGCTTCCTTCAGGGCCTGCGGATCGGTGGTGGCCTTCTCGAGGAGCTCCTTGGCCTTCTCCTTGTCGAGGCCAGCTTCTTCGAGCTTCTTGGCGAGGGCTTCCTTGTTCTCGGCGATCTTCTCAAGCTGCTTCGCGAGATTCTCGGCCTGCTTCTTGGCCTCCTCACGCTGCTCGGGAGACATGTCGCCGCTGGCGAGCTGCTGCTGCAACTGCTGGAGCGCTTCCTGCGCCTTGTTGAAGTCGCCACGGGCGAGGGAACGCGAGAACTCATCCAGCGGGCCGGGGCCGGGCTGGCGGAGCTGGCGCATGGCCTCCTTCAGGGCCTCCATCTGGTCGGCCTTCTCGCCTTCCTTCATGCCCTCGAGCTTGTCCGTCATCTCGGTGAGCTTCTTGACGGCGGCGCGGCGGATGGCCTCGGGGTCGTTGTCGGTGGGCTTCTGCTCTGCGGAGGCCTCGGCGCCCTGCTCATCGACGAACTCGATCTTGGCCTTGGCGAGCATCTCCTTGACCTTGTCGGTGCGCTGCTGGACGTCGGCCTTGACCTCGGTCACCTCGCGGATGCGGTCCTCGGCGGCGGTCTGCTTGGCCCAGATGCCCAGCACATCGATCACCGGGACGGCGATCCAGACGACCAGGAAGGCAAGCGCCGCACCGACGGGCACGGGCCAGTAACGCGGAGCTTCGATCGGGATGGCGCGCCCGACCTGCACGGTCGCGGCGGTGCGCTGCGCATTCTCAACAACGGCGCGGCCCCACGCGTCCTGGCTCTTCTCAAAGCAGATCGCGGTGGAGAGTGCCTCACGCAGGCCCGCACGCTCATCGAGCTCACGCGCGACTGCGGACGTCGACTTGCGGCGGAAGAGCGACCAGGCCGTCGCGAGCACGAGCACGGCGATGGGTGCCCAGAGCGCAACCTCACCCCACACGGGTGCGAAGTGTGCGCCGAGTCCGAAGACGCGCTCGACGAGGCGCGCGATGATGGCCAGCGCAATCGCCACGGTCGCGAGCACCGCGAGCGTGCGGAGCCAGTGGATCAGCGTGAGGCGCCACGAGGCCCGCGAGACGATGCTGTAGATCTGATTCATGCCGCCGCTCCTGCTACCCGACCACACCGACCCCTGCCCCACCCCGCTCACAGACCGCCTGACGTCCCAAGAGCCTATCACCAAACCGCTTGAAGTATCGGCCCAATCTCGTCATGTCTGGTCATGTCTGGTCATGTCTGGCCAGACCCGACCCTCTCTGACGTTGTACGGTGCTAAATGGTTCGCGTTGCAGACCTTTTCAGGCGCGTTCCCTTTGTCACGCCCCGTCCCGCCACCCCCACCAGCCACCCGCGACCTCACCGCTTTGCCCCGCCCGAGGAGGAAACTCCAAACAAAGACCTATCTTTCGGTTCACTCGACTCACCGCGCATGAAGTCGTCATTCGTGCTAAGACATGGGGCATGTCCGCATCGGCCGCCAGCCTGGGAGAGTCACCGGTGCCATCCGCCGGACGCTCACCAGCGTCCGCAGGGGCCGAAGACTCACCGAAGAGGCCAGAGCTTTCCCTTGACTCTGACTGGGCCCTCCAATTCTCCTCGGTCCATTCCCGTCGGATGCGGTGGTTCCAGATCGGGTTTGCGCTCTTGTGCGGTGTGATGATCGTGGGGCCGCAGTCGTCGGTGGAGCTCGCGGGCGTCGGCGTCGGGGTTCTGGCACTGCTGCGGCTGCCCTGGGGTTGGCGCGCGACGCTGGCGATTTTCAGGACGCCGCTCTTCTGGTGCGCCTCGGCGTGGGCGGGATGGCTCTTGCTCTCGCTGCTCTGGAGCGAAGATCATGACCATGGGCTGCTCGAGGTCGGGGCGTTTCGCTGGGTCTACCTCGGGCTTGGGATGTGGCTGATCATGGATCAGCGGCGGTGGATCACGCTCGCGCTGGCGGCCGGGTTCGCGATTGCATGCCTGGTGCAGATCGGCGACTGGATCGGGCACGCGCATGGAATCAGGCAATTGGCGTGGAATCACCCGGCGCGGCCTGAGGGGACGCCGGTGCGCGCCTCGGGATGGTGGTATCAGCCGGCGATTGGCGGGACGCTGCTCGTGGGGGCGCTTGGGCTGCACCTTCCGGCGGCGCTCATGGGGCGCGGGTGGTGGCGCGTGCTGGGGCTGGGTGGATGCGGCCTGACGGTCGTGGGCCTGGCACTGACGGGCTCGCGCGGAGCGTGGCTGGCGGCGGGCGCGCTCGTGCTGGTGGGAGCGGCGTGGGCGCTGGTGCGCGAGGCACGGGGCGCCTCGCGAGCGAAGTGCGTCAAGCGGCTGGGAGTGGCGGCGGGGGTTCTAGCCCTCATCCTCGCGGCCGCGTGGGTGGGCGTGGGTGACAAGGTCGTGCAGCGCGTCGACGCAGCACAGACGGACCTGCGGCGCGCCATCGATCAGAAGGACTTCAACACCGACACGGGCGGGCGGCTGCTGATGAACTGGTGGGCCATCGAGATGGCGATGGAGCATCCCGTGGCGGGTGTGGGTGCGGGCGGGTACAAGGCGTGGGTGCTTGAGAATCTCGAGCGGCGCGGCATCGATCCAGCGGAGCGGCGCGTGATCGGGCAGGCGCACAACACAGTCCTGCACAGCGTGGCGACATCGGGTCTTGTGGGGCTTGTGCTGTGCGTAGCGACGTTTGGCGTGGCGCTGTGGGGGAGCGCGCGGATGCCGGGTGGAGCGAAGGGAAGAGCGATGGATTGGGGGAGCTACGACGCCGCGCCGTTCTTCGCGCTGCTCGGACTCTGCCTCATGAGCGCCTTCGAGACGCTGCACGTGAACTCACAGACGGCGGCGCTGGTGACGTTCCTGATGGCGCTTTCGATCTGGCGCAGGCCAGGAGGCAGTGCGCACTGGGCGCTCGGCACTGGGGGAAGGCCAAAGCCAGAGGCACAGAGCGAGTGACCCGCCGTTGCGAGCCTTGATCTTCCCTGGTGCCAAGTGCCTGCTGCCCCGTGCCTTCTTCTCACCTGATCTTCGCCAATCGCCGCACGACTTCCGCGATGATGGGGACGGCCTGCGCAAGTTCGGCCTCGGTGGTTTCTCGTGAGAGGCTGAAGCGGAGTGTGCCGTGGGCTTCGGGCTCGTTAATTCCCATCGCAAGCAGGACCGGGCTTGGCTCCAGGGAGCCGGAGCTGCAGGCGGCGCCCGCGCTGGCGTAGAGGCCTCGCTCGGAGAGGGCGAGCAGGAGTGCTTCGGCCTCAAGGCCTGGGAAGGCGATGCTGGATGTGTTCCAGAGTCTGGCCGCGCTGTGGACCTTGGCCCATGGAATGCTCGCGAGGAGCTGGGCCTCGAAGCGGTCGCGCATCGCGGCGAAGTGGTCGCGTGGCGAGGGGCGCGCGGGGTGGTTGAGCCACGCCGCGGCTTCTTCGCAGGCGACGCCAGCACCGATGATGGCGCTGGTGTTCTCGGTGCCGCCGCGCCGCCCCATCTCCTGCGAGCCCAGCAGTGTCGGGCGCAGGCGCATCGTGGGCGACAGCCAGAGGATGCCGACGCCCTTGGGGCCGTGGAACTTGTGCGGGGCGCAGATGAGCGCGTCGCAGGGGCAGAGGTCGTCGTCGTGGTGGTTGAGCGCGCGCTCGGTTGTGGTGGGCTCGCCTGCGGCAGGCTCGCGCACGAACGTGGGGCGCTTGCCGACCCATTGCGTTGCGTCGCAGATGAAGGTGGCGCCCGCGCTGCGTGCGGCCTCGCCAATGGCGCGCACGGGCTGGATCGCGCCGGTCTCGTTGTTGGCCCACTGCATGACGACGATGCTGTTGCGGCCGGCGTGAGCGATCGCCTCCGCCGCGGCGTCCTCATCGACGATGCCGCTCCCGTCCTCCCTGAGCGTGAGCAGTTCCCGCGTCACGACGCCGCGCTTGGCAAGCTCTTCGCCAAGATCACGGATGGCGGCGTGCTCGACGGCTGTTGTGATGAGGGTGGGAACGGTGCCTGCGCGGGCCGCGACGCT
This sequence comes from uncultured Phycisphaeraceae bacterium, assembly GCA_964495635.1. Taxonomy (GTDB): domain Bacteria; phylum Planctomycetota; class Phycisphaerae; order Phycisphaerales; family UBA1924; genus JBBASU01. The sequence goes on along the minus strand of CAZBXF010000158.1, from coordinate 1,199 downwards.
CCCCCGGATGGCGAGGTCCAGGGCTTCGGTGCCGCCGCTGGTAAAGACGATCTCGCGCGGCTTGCTGCCTGCGATGAGTGTGCAGACGCGGTCGCGCGCGAGCTCGATCTCGCGCCTCACTTCCTGGCCTGCGCGATGGACTGAGGATGGGTTGGCCCAGAGGTGCTCATCAGCGCGGGCCATGGCGGCGCGGACGCGCTCGGTGGGGCGCGTGGTGGAGTTGGCGTCGAGATAGATCATGCCGAGGGTGGAGGGGGAGGGGGGAAGGAGGGGGCGGAATGAGGCTAGTCGCGCCCGACGAGCAATCGCTCGAAGACATCGCGGACGGTGGTGCCCTTGGCGTCTTCGCCCTGGCCGGGGACGCGGAGGGCGTCGAGCACGCCGTAACCCAGGCCAGCGTGGATCAGGATCCAGGCGATCACCTCCGCGGAGAAGACCCTCATCACCTTGCGCTCTTCCTGAGCGCGCGCCACCTCCCGCACCAGGAACTCGTGCAGGTTCGCGAAGTGGTTGGCGATGGCCTTGCGGATTGCAGCGTCGTCAACCTCCGTGATGGCCTGCATCAGCACGCGATACGGCAGGCGGCCGACCTCGACAACCATCGGATTGTCCGACAGGAGCCGGCGGAGGCGCTCTGCGGGGTCCTTCGCGTCAGCGAGGTGCTTCTCCCAGTGGGCAATGGTCTCATCACCGGTGCGGTCGATGAGCGCGATGAAGAGCTTCTTCTTGGAGGCGAAGTGGCGGTAGATGATCGGCTCAGTGACGCCGGCGGCCTTGGCGAGCTCTGCCGTGGTAGCGCGGGCAAAGCCGCGCGTGGCGAAGAGCTCCGCCGCGGCGTCGAGGAGTTGGGAACGGCGCTCCTTGGCTGGTAGTCGACGGGCCGAAGTCATCTGATGGCTCTCCCGTCCGGCAACGAAATGACGACGCCGGTGTATCAGGTTAGCGAGAACGAACATGAAGTCGAGGGGTCTCCTCAACCTTGGACCAGCCGGACAGGGCACCCCGGGTAGAAGCCCGAAGTAGACTGCCGCCAGGTCTGCCCGCAGAAAAGCAAGGACACGCCATGCACGCCACGACCGGGATCACGACAGGGACCGCCACGGATTCGAGGAACGGCCCCCCCCCCTGCGGCGCCCGCCGGGGCGGCCGCCAGCGGGGCCGCGTCGGCCTCATCGCTCTTTGGGCCGGGGTGATTCTGT
>CAZBXF010000157.1:0-7480 GCA_964495635.1 uncultured Phycisphaeraceae bacterium | reverse complement strand
GGGCGCTCAGGAGCGTGTGATTGAGGACCGTGTTCGAAGCCTGCAGGGGCGGCTTGAAGCCCTCCGGAGCGAGGAGGCCCAGCTCGTCGCCCGTTTCGGCGTCGCCGACATCGAGATCGAGCACAAGGACAAGAGCGCACTGCTCGGCCAGTGGGACCGCGCACGCCTCGAGCTGCGCCAGCGCCTGGCCCTCGCGCAGCCCGCCGGCGCCGCTCCTGGCGCTGCGGCTCAACCAGCCCCTGCCGCTGCTCCCGCCTCTCCCGTGCCCGCGTCCGATGATCAGCTTGGGCGGCGCAGTCCCGAGTTTGCAACCCTTCTCGCAACACGCCGCGAGATCGAGGGGCAGATCCGGGCCCGATTCAACCTCACGCCGCAGCACCGGGAGATGATCGCCCTCAACGAGCGACTCGACGCGGTCACGCTCGAGATCGATGCCCTCCGCGAGAAGCTCCTGGCGGAGCCGCAGGCCCTCACCCCGGAGGAGGTCGACGCCAATCCCAACCTTCTGACGCCCGAGCAGATCAAGGCCCAGCTCGATGTTCAAGAGAGGGCCTATGAGGAGCTGCGCCAGCAGGTCCGCGAGATCGGCGTCACCCGGCAGTCCATCCTGAACCTCCGCGAGCAGAAAGAGGACATCAAGAAGGACCTGGATCTTGCCACGCAGCGCCTCACCGCCCTTGAGGTTGAGCGGAACAACTCCAAGACCGGCCGCATCTCCATTCTTCAGCGCGGCGATGCTCCACTCTCGCCCACCACGGACCGCCGCATCCCGCTCGCCGGCGCGGGCTTTGTCGGCGGCATGGGGCTGGGCGTCGGCCTCATTTGGCTGCTGGGCTTTGCCCGTGGCGGGTATCGCTTCGCCGACGACATCGACGATTCCACGCTCTCGGTCCCGCTGCTGGAAGTCCTGCCGCACGTGGACGACTCGAGCCCCGAGTGGCTCGACCTTGCCGCCCACAGTGTCCATCACGTCCGAGGCGTGCTGAACAACGCGCGGCGGTCCGACGACGCACCCCTCACCATCCTCGTCAGCAGCGGCACCGCCGGCGAGGGGAAGAGCTACGTCGCCAACGCCCTCGCACACTCCTTCGCCATCTCGGGCCACAAGACGGTGATGGTCGACATCGATCTGCTCGGGTGCCAGCTTTCCTATCGCCTGGGCATGGCCGACCGCCGCGGCCTGCGCGACGCCGCTGCCGAGGGGACCCTCCCGGAGAGCCTCCCGATCGGAGATCGCCTCAGCATCGTCCCGGTCGGCCTGCGTGACGACTTCCAGCCCGAGCAGCTCAACCGCCAGTATCTCCTGCGCCTCATCGAGTCCCTGCGGACGCAGTTCGACACGATCGTCGTCGACTCCGGACCCATCCTGGGAAGCCTCGAGGCGAGCCTGCTCACGCAGATCGCCGATCGCACGCTGCTGGTCGTCTCGCGCGGGCAGCGCCCCGGCATCGTCAAGGCCGCCGTCGCCCGTGTCCGCCAGCTTGGCGGCACCGTCGCGGGCTTTGTCTTCAACCGCGCCGTCCGGGGCGACTACCTCTCGAGCTCCTATAGCGCCTCCGTCAGCCGCCACAGCCTGTCGGAACGCACCAGCAGGCCCCGTCCACGCCCGGCCAACGCGCCCATTTCGCCACTTCTCCTGTCGATGCGTTCTTCTCTTAGCGGCAGCCCAACATCTGGTCCGACATCGGGCCCAGCTTCGGGCCCCGGCAGCGCTGTACCCGAGAAGCCAAACGCCTCATGACCTCGCTCGCCTCCATCCCCGGCCTTGATTCAGATCCCATGCTCGTTCCCGGCGCCGAGGCGATCGTGCCAGCCGGGGGCATGCTCTGGGGCATGGACACTCGCGCGTTCCACGACCGCTTCTGGGCGGCCCGATGCGTTCAGGTCGTGCGGGCCGGCGCGGGCGAGCCGATCCAGATCGGCCCCCAGCTCTACCTTCTCCTCGACGCCGGCTCGCTCCTCCTCTTTGATCCCACGCGCGTGCTCGAGCGGCTCCGGTGGCTCAAGCCACGCAGCGTTCGGCTCCGCCTCGTCGACCAGCACGACCGCGCATACCAGGAGCGCGTCGCCTCGGATGCGCAGGGCCGATTCATCGCCGTCCGGCGCGTCTACCGACCGCACACGCGTGCCATCGGCCGTGCCTGGCTCACCGAGGATCGCGACCTTGCCCTTGCGTGGTCGAAGGCCGCCTCCTTCGACGAGGCCAACCGCGCGATGAAGGCCGCCCACGCCCGCGGCACCGTGCTCCCATGGCGGAACGACGGGATGGTCGCCGAGGTCGAGGCCGATGCGCCGCGCCTCCTGAAGGCGCTGCTCAGCACCTGGAAGGATCCGCGCGGGGCCATCGACACCGTCTACGGCTACGACGCGGGCGTCTGGGTCCATGAGTCGGTGCAGGTTCCGCCGGGTGTGCGATTCGTCGCCCCGGTCTGGGTCGGTGCCGGTGCCACGCTCCAGCCCGGCCAGGTCGTCGTCGGTCCCACCGCGCTCCCGGACGCCGCGCCCGCCACGCCGCCCACCGACATCGACTGGCGCGAGATGTACGCCAAGCCGCCGCTCATCTCAGACCCCCGCTCGGTCGGTCGCCTTGCGCGTTCGGGCAAGCGCCTCTTCGACATCGTCTTCTCGCTCGCTGCCCTCGCCGCGACCCTCCCCCTCTATCCGTTCATCATGCTTGCGATCTACCTTGAGGATGGTCGCCCCTTCTTCTTCGCCCACAAGCGCCAGACCCTGGGCGGTCGCGACTTCCCGTGCCTCAAGTTCCGCACGATGGTCAAGAACGCCGAGCGCGTGAAGGCAGCGCTCGTCTCCGCCAACGTCTCCGACGGCGCGCACTTCTTCATCAAGGACGACCCGCGCGTCACGCGCACCGGCCGCATCCTCAGGAAGCTCCAGTTCGATGAGCTCCCGCAGTTCCTCAACGTGCTCGTCGGTCACATGAGCGTTGTCGGGCCGCGTCCGAGCCCCGACAAGGAGAACCAGTTCTGCCCCGCCTGGCGCGAGGCCCGCCTCTCGGTTCGTCCGGGCGTCACCGGGCTCTGGCAGGTGCGCCGCACCCGGGCCGCCGGCACCGACTTCCAGGAGTGGGTCCGCTACGACCTCGAGTACGTCCAGCGTCAGAGCCTGGGCCTCGATCTCCGCATCATCTTTGATACCATCCGCCAGATCATCCGCATCTGACTTCCGCCTCTGTTTTTCGACTCTGACCTCCGACTCTGACCTCCGACTCTGATCATGGCCTTTCGCCGCGAGCCCGCCTCGCGGCCCCACACAGTTGAGCCCGCCCTTCGTTTCCCGCGGCCTCAGGGGGACCTCGCTTGAATCGTCGCACCAAGAAGCTCGTCGTTGTCCTCACGATCGCCGGACTCCTCGCCGCGGCCGGCGGCGGGGCCGTCGCGGGACGCAACTTCCTCCGCGAGCGCCGTGCGCAGGCCGGCCTTGCTGAGGGCAAGGCCGCCTTCGATGCGGGCAACTTCGCGGGCGCGATGGACGGCTACGGCCGCTACGTCTCGCGCCATCCCAATGACGCCGATGCCCTCCTCATGCTCGCCCGCGCCCGGGCCCAGGTTCCGATGGAGAACCGGCGCCACCTCGCGACGGCGGCGGGCCTGGTCACTCGAGCGCTCGAGCAGCGCCCTACCGACACGGACGCGCTCGCCCTCGCCGTCGATCTCTACACGCAGCTGGGCTTCCTCACCGAGACGCGCCAGTTCGCCCAGCGTCTGATCTCGGTTGATCCCAAGAACGCCGCGGCCCACCGTGCCAACGTCAGCGCGCTCGTGGCCACCGCCCGCTGGGATGAGGCTTCCAAGGCCGCCGACGCCTTCGTCGCCGCCGATCCCAAGAACCCCCTCGCCCATCAGCTCGCCATCGAGGTCATGAGCCTCTCGGGTGCGGACGCGGGCGCGATCTTCGCCCGGGCCCAGACCGTGCTGGCCGACAACCCGGGCAGCCTCGCGCTCCACCTGCTCGCCGCCCGGACGGCCGGCAGCGCGGGCCAGATGGACAAGCTCGAGGAGCTTCTCGCCAAGGCGCAGACGCTCCCTGTCACGTCCACCGATGAGCTGACGGACCTCCTGAACCTGCTCGAGCGCATGCCCGACTCTGACCGGCGCGTCAGCGAGTTCCTCTCTCGCCTCTCCTCCGATCCCACGTACGCCGCGCTCGCCAAGGACCTCGCGGCCGAACGTGACTGGAAGTTCGGGCGCCTCGAGTCCGCCTCGGAGCACGCCCGCGCTGCCATCAAGACGCCTGAGACGGCCTCCGGCCGCGCGGTCGTCCTGGCCCTGCTCACCGGCGGCAACGCCGCCGACATCGCCGCGGCCGAGGCTGCCGCTGCCGCTCTCTCCACCCGCACCGCCGGCGCCGCGGCATCCGAGCGCTACTGGTCCACCGTGGCGAGCGGCATCCTCGCTCAGCGGGCCGCCAACTACGGACAGGCACGCGAGCGCCTCGCCGATGCGATTCGCCTCGACGCCCGCCCGGGCTTTGCGCAGTTCCTTCTGGCCGAGCTCCTGTTCCCGATGGGCGAGCGGGCCGAGGCCATCCGCCTCCTTGAGTCGGTCGTTGGCGCCGGTCGCACCATGGGCGATCCATCCTGGCGCGTGGCCCGCAGCCGCCTGGTCCAGATGAAGGTCGAGTCCGGGCGACTCACCGAGGCCCGCGAGAGCGCGGGCGTGGCCCTGAGCCTGCGCCCCGCGCTGGCCGAGGCGCTGACCGTCGGCTACGCCGCGCTCATCTCCTATGACGCCGGCAACCTGCCGCGCACGGACCTTGCCAACCTCGCCGATGCGATGTCGAAGTTCGAGGGTGAGGCTGCCAAGGACCCCAGCATCCTGGGGATGCGGGCCTGGGCGGCCTTTGCGCTGGGCCAGCCCGAGGCCGGGCAGAAGCTGATCAAGGACATCATCGCCGCCGATCGCCCGCCGCTGCTTGAGATCTCCCTGCGGCTGCTGAACTTCGCGCGGGCTGCGGACCTTCGCGCCGGGACCGACGCCGCCGCGGGTCTGCACGCTCAGCTCCTGACATTCCTCCGCGCGGCGAACCCCTCCGACCGCGTGCTGCTTGGGTACAACGCCGCGTACCTGGCCGCCACGCAGGGTGTGCCCGCGGCGAAGTCCCTGATCGATACGGCTGCCGCCGAGCTGCCCGAGGATCAGCGCCCGGGGATGCAGCTCCTGCTTGCCAGCGCGATCGAGAACGTCGATCCCAAGGCCGCGCTGGCCATCTACAACGCCGCCGTTCTGGCCCCGACGCCCCCGGGCCCACCCATCAATGTCCTGCTCGCGATCGCTGACTCGGAAGTCGCGTGGACCGACGCGGATCTGATCGCCCGTGCGGTCACGGCCCTGCGCGATCCGCTGGGGGCGAGTTCCTCCCGCTACCGCGTGCTTGATGCGCGCCGGCGCATGACCTTCGAGCGCAGCACCAAGGTCGCGGCGGAGGTCGTGACGTCCCTCACGCCCGTCGTCGAGGCCGACCGACGCGATGTCCTCGCGACCGTCATCCTCGCTGACGCGCACGCCCTCATCGGCAATCGCAAGGCCGCCGCGGACACGCTCGAGCGCGCCATCGACGTCACGGGCGCGCCCAACCTGTTTCCCCAGTACATCTCGATCCTCCAGGCCTCCGGCCGCGGCCCCGACGCCGACCGCGCTCTCCGCCGATTCTCACTGATCGGGTCGCTCCCGGACGGCATCCGGCGCGAGCGCATCCAGCTCCTGGCCAATCAGGGGCTGCTGGCCGAGGCCGTCGCCGACTCGCAGGCGCTGGGGGACAGGCGCAGCGCGGCGGACATGCTCCTCTCCGCCGCCATCCGCACGCGCATGGGTGATGCTTCCGGCGCCGCGGCCGATATCGCCGCCGCGCGAGCCAAGGAGCCGACCTCGCCCGCCGCCACCTTCGCCGCGGCCGACGCGCTGGCCAAGGGCGGTGACCTCGACGGCGCCCTCGCGCTTCTCCGCTCGCTCCCCGACTCGGCCCTCAATCCCGCCGGCAAGCAGGCCGCCTCCAACGAGCTGCTCGTGCGCTACGCGCCGCCCGAGCGCGTGGAGGCCTCCCTCCGGAGCGCGGCCGAGTCCGCCGCGGATACCGCACAGTCCGCCGCTGCCTGGGCCCAGCTCGCCGACTTCCTCGCGAAGGCCGGCCGCACGGACGATGCTGCGGCCGCCGTCGAGGAGGGCCTCAAGCGAGCCCCCACCGACGCACGACTCGGCTGGCTCAAGGGGACCATCGCCCTCACAAAGGGTGGCGACGACTCGCTCCAGTCCAGCCTCAACACGCTTGCGCAGGCCGCCAACAACCCCGACATGTCCCCGGTCCTGCGGGACGTGGTCGAGGTCATGAAGTCGCTCGCGGTCGAGAAGCCCGACTGGACCCGCGCCAGCCGCCGGCTCACCGAGATCGTGGAGCAGCATCCCACCGAGATCGACGTCCGCGCCCTGCTGGTGCGGGCCCACTTCAACGCCGGCAACCCCAGCGCGGCCCTCGCCGCCGCGCGCCAGGCTGCCGACGCCGTCCCGGGCGACTTCCGCGGGGCGCGACTTGCCGCGTCCGCGCTCGCGGCCGGCGGTCAGGTCGGTGAGGCGCTCGTGATGGGCCAGCGTTGGCGGGCGCTCACGGCCAGCAACCCCGCCGACGCGGACCGCTTCATCGCCTCGTGCCACCTTGATCTCAACCAGCCCGCCGAGGCGCTCAAGGCCCTTGAGCCCTATCGCGGCGCGATCGAGGCCGCCACCCCGCCCGATGTTGATGGACTCAACCTGATCGCCCGCGCCCTCATCGGCACCGGCCAGTTCGCGCCGGCCCGAACGCTGATCGACGGCGCCATCGCGAAGGAGCCGCGCCTCATCGACCTCGCGATCACGCTGTCACGCGCGATGGCCGTGGCCCCGCAGGGAAGCCAGCCCGCCAAGGAGTGGCTCAGCACGCTCGCGTCGGCCGCCGCGGGTGATGCTTCGCCCGCGAAGAGCCCGACCACGCCCGTGCTTCTTGCACAGGCCTGGCTCGACATCGGCCTCCAGACTGGCGATCCGGCCGCGATCAGCAGCGCCATCGCCGCGGCACGCCTCACCACCGACAACGCCAGCGCGGACCCGGGCCTGCGTCTCGCGGCGCGCCGCATCCTCGCCAACGCGCTCGACATCAGCGGCGACCTCGACGGCGCCATCGCCGCGTACACGGCCGTGAAGGCCGAGACTCCCGCTGATCAGCCCGACATCGCGGTCCTCAACAACCTCGCGTATTCGCTCGTCCGCAAGCGCGAGCGCCTGCCCGAGGCCGTGGAGATGGCCAAGCGCGTGATCGAACTCTCGAGAGAACAGCCCGGCGAGGTTCGGGCCAACTACATGGACACGCTCGCGCAGGCCCAACTCGCCGCGGGCCAGCCCAACGAAGCGCTCGCCACCTTCACCACCGCGCTCACGCTGGTTCCGATGATGCCCGACCTCCTGATCGGCACCGCCGAGTGCCACCTCGCGCT
>CAZBXF010000156.1:0-7499 GCA_964495635.1 uncultured Phycisphaeraceae bacterium | reverse complement strand
TGGTCGATCCGCCGACAGCCTGACCCTGGTTGGTGCCAGAAGCGTTGGTGTAAAGATCGCCGGGGAGCGTGCTGTTGGCGAAGACGGTCTGGACGCCGGCATGGGCCGAAGTGAGACCCGACGCCAACGCGAGCACAGCAGCAACAGAACTCAAGTGATTCATCTCAGTTCCTTCGAAGTCAGACACTGGGAACAACTCGCCCGAAGTGGACGAAGGGTCGATGCTACCACCCATGACTCTGGAATCACGAGAAATCACTCAGATCGTCGAATGTTCTTCCAGAATTGTCTGAGCTGATTGCCTAGATCACATCTCCTACATCTGCACAGGCACTCCAGAATGTCAGAGCTCGGATGGATGGGAGCGGCCCACCGGCATCGCCACCTCCGCTACGGATCGGCATCCCAACGACAGCGGGCCCGCCTTCGAAGGCGGGCCCGCTGCTTAGATGCTGATCATCAACCTGCCGAACTGAACCGAGTCCGAAGACTTAGTTCTGGCCGCCGCAGCTGGCCTTGGTGGCGCAGGCGGGCTTGGCCTCGACGGCGCCCATGTTGGCGCTGGTCTTGGAGCCGCAGGAGGACTTGTCACCGCAGGACTTCTTGCCCTCGACGGCGCCCATGTTGGCGGCGGGCTTGTCGCTGCAGCTGGTGCCGCAGGACTTCTTGCCCTCGACCGCGCCCATGTTGGCGCCGGCCTTGTCGCCGCAGCTGGTGCCGCAGGACTTCTTGCCCTCGACCGCGCCCATGTTGGCCTTGTCGCCAGAACAGGTGCCGGAGCACTTGCCGCAGCACTCCTTGGCTTTCTGGCCCTCGACCGCGCCCATCGAGCCCTGGTTGCTGCTCTGGCAGCCGGCGAACATGGCGGCGGCAGCGATCATCGCGACGAATCCGAGCTTCTTCATGGTAACTCCTCGTGGTGGGCGAAGGGCGCCCGTTCAAAGTGCAGAACGAGTCCGCGACGGCGGACCCCTTGGGTTTCAGACCAAAGTATACGCCCCAGTCACACGGGAGTTCGAGGAATTTCCATACAGGACACGAACCTCTCGATTGAACTTCGGCCGCACAACCCCTCTGCGCCCTACTGCAGGACCTCCAGGGCACCATGGCCGAGGCCTCGACCGGCCCCGGAGACTGGCAAGACACCGAGCCCCGCAAAAGAAAAACGCGCCCGAGGGGGGCGCGTTGGAGAGGGGACTATGGCGACAATGGGCCGTGCTGGAGCTTGAGGCGCCGGGGCCTCTCCAACCTTTGGTTGCTCACTCGGCCTTTGGAGCGTCACCCGCGGGGGCGGCAGCCTTGTCCTTGCGGAGCTTGGCGTAGAAGGCCGTGCGCCGGTCGGCGTTGCGGCGGCGGGTGCTCGGGCGGCCGCCGATCTCGGCCCCGTCCTCAGCCCCGACGAACTGCAGGAGGCAGAGCTCGGTGCCGTCGCCGATGCGGTGGCGCCCGAGCTTCACGATGCGGGTGTAGCCGCCGCTGCGATCCGCGAACCGCGGGGCAATGCGGTCGAAGATGTGCTTGACCAGGTGCGGAGCCTTGCGCAGCTCGCCGTAGCGGTTGCGCTCGACCTCGCTGCTCTCGGGCAGGTCGAAGAACTGCCCGGCGGTGTCACGCATCTTCTGAACGTGCTCCTTCTCGGCGTCGCTGGCCTTCTTGGGCAGATACAGCCACTCGAAGCCCATGCGGTCGCCGCCGAGCTTGGCGATGACGTTGCGCCGGTCGGCGAGCGTCCCGCTCTTGGCCGACGTGATGATCTTCTCAACAAAGGGCTGGACGGCCTTGGCCTTGGGGATCGTCGTCACGATCTGACCATGCTCGAAGAGGCCGGCCGCGAGATTGCGCAGCGTCGAGGTGCGATGGGTGCTCGTCCGTCCAAGCCTGTAACCTGCTCTGCCGTGCCGCATGATCGACGCTCCCACCGGGCAACTGATCGGCCCGGTTCTCTTCGGACAACTCTCGGAACCCGGTCGGCGGTGTCCGAGGATTCCGGAAACCGCGAACCCAACTCTAGGTGGTCAACCGACAGGCTGACCGGAACCACGGAAGGACCTCGGCGAGGTCCACACTGCCAGCTCGCCGCACCGGGTGGGCGAGACAAAGAACCACTACGCGGGAATCTGCGGGGGCGTGACGGTGTAGCCCTCGGGCATCGCCATCCCCAGATCAAGGCCGATGTCCTGCAGCTTGCGCTTCACCTCACGGAGGCTGGTGCGCCCGAAGGACCGCAGCTTGAGGAGCTCCGCGTCGGCCTGGCCCACAAGCTGGCCAACCGTGTCGATGCGGGCGGACTCGAGGCAGTTGCTCGCCCGGACCGACAGCTCAAGCTCGCTGATGGGCATGTTGAGCTTGCGGATGAGGTCCTCGTCGACGCTCGCGGCGGCGGCGGCCTCCTCGCTCACGCGCTCCTCGCCCGCATCGAAGTACTGCACGAACGGGTTGAGGTGCTTGCGGAAGATCTTGGCGGCCTCGACCAGCGCCATCTCCGGCGCGACGGTCCCGTTGGTCCAGATCTCAAGCGTGAGCTTGTCGTAGTTGGTCCGCTGACCGACGCGCGTCTCCTCGATCTTGTAGCGGACGCGCTGGACCGGGCTGTACGCCGCGTCCACGTGGATCAGGCCGATCTCCTGCTCCTCCTGGCCGATGTACTGCTCGCTGGCCGGGATGTAGCCGCGTCCCTTGGTGACGCGCAGCTCCATCTCGAACTCGACGGGCTCGGTCAGGGTCGCCAGCACCAGGTCCTTGTTGAGGATCGTGATAGCCGTGTCGGCCTGGATCATGTCGGCCGTGATCTCGCCGGGGCCGCGGGCCGCGACGCGCATCGTCTTGGGCTCATCACCCTCGAGCTTCACAACAAGGTTCTTGACGTTCAGGACGATGTCCACCACGTCCTCCATCACGCCCTTGAGCGGGGAGAACTCGTGCTGCACACCCTTGATCTTGATCGAGGAAACCGAAGCACCCTCGAGCGAGGAGAGGAGCACGCGCCGGAGGCTGTTGCCCACGGTGGTGCCGAAGCCCTTCTCGAAGGGCTCAACGATGAAGCGTCCGTACACGTCGCTCCGGAACTTCTGATCCGGGGCAACCTTGGTCGGAAGCTCCAAGCCACGCCAGCGAACTCGCGTCGTCATACGTGTATCCACTCCCTCGGCAGGACAGGCCTCTTGCCAGGCGTTGCAACCTCATCGGAAACCCGGTTGGCCGAGAATGGCCGGGCCCCATCGAGCGTTGAACGCCACTGATGCTCTTTGAACGGTTCTTTCGGTGGACGCAGCGCCAGGCTGCGAGGAGGATCATGCAACGATCAGTCCATCCGTCACGCCCGCCAAAGGGCGGCCCGGGCCGCAGGCATGGGACCATCTCCCAGCCACCGACCCACCGCCCGGCGGACGCTGATCAGACGCGACGGCGCTTGCGGGGGCGGCAGCCGTTGTGCGGAACCGGGGTGTGGTCCTCGACCGCCGTGACGCGGATGCCCGCGGCCACGAGGCCGTTGACGGCGCTCTCGCGGCCGGCGCCGGCGCCCTTGATCCGCACCTCAACCTCGCTCATGCCCATCTTGCGGACCTTGCTCCCCGAAGTCTCGGCAGCGCGGGTCGCGGCGAAGGGCGTGCTCTTGCGAGCGCCCTTGAAGCCGATGGTGCCGGCCGAGTCCCACGCCAGGGTCTCGCCGTTGAGGTCGGTGATGGTGACGATCGTGTTGTTCCCGGTCGCCTTGATGTGGGCGATGCCGCGAACAACGTTCTTCCTGATCTTGCCCTTCTTCGCCATGGAAACTCCTTCGGATCAACGGACCCGCCTTGGGTCCTACCCGGGGGTGTTGTAAATCGAGTGCCGTCAGACGAGGCTCGGAAGAGGAGCACCTGCCCCCACGCTGGACCGCCCGAACGCGGGTCCATGCTCCGAACCTCAGATTGATTACTTGGCCTTGACGCCCTTCTTGCCAGCCACCGTCTTCTTCTTGCCCTTGCGGGTACGGGCGTTGGACTGCGTCCGCTGGCCGCGCACGGGAAGACCCTTGCGGTGGCGATCGCCACGGTAGCTGCGGATGTCCTTGAGACGCTGGATGTTCTGCTGCACCTGACGACGCAGCGCACCCTCGACGATGTACGTCGCGTCGATGACGGCGTTGATCTGGGCGAGCTTCGCGTCGTCGACCTGGTTGCAGCGGAGGTCGCCGTCGACGCCCACTTCCTCCAGAATCTGCTTGGCGAACTTCGGACCAATACCGTGGATGTACTGGAGGGCGAAGTAGATCTTCTTCTGATCGGGAATGTCGATACCGGCAACGCGTGGCACTGCGAACTCTCCTTCGCGTCTGGGGCGGGAGAGCCGCCCCGACGCAGCCAGGCCGCCCGAAGCCGGGGGGCCTACGAGCGAACACTGGTTGGGATCAGCCCTGGACCTGCTTGTGCTTGGGATCGGTCTTGCAGATAACGCGGAGCTTGCCCTTGCGACGGACAACCTGGCACGCGCCGCACATTTTCTTGACGCTCGAACGGACCTTCATGGAAGCACCTCTGCTCGGATAACCGCTTGTGTACCGGCGTTCCCGCACGCCGCCGAACCCCTTCGAACATCCACGACGAGTCGCGACATGTCCAGACGGGTCCGCCGGGGCCTTGATGCTAGGCCGGTCCCGGCGTCAAGTCACGGGGAAGTTTGTGTGAAGTCATCTGGCCGCACCAACCGAAGACCAGGATAAACCCTGAACTCCGTTGCCGACGCGGAACCGGGCGCAGCCACGCCAGACGGGACCAGCCCAAAGACCACCCCCCACCCCTGCTAATGCCGGAACGTGATGCGGGCCTTCGAAAGGTCGTACGGGCTGATCTCGACCGTCACGCGGTCGCCCGGCAGGATTCGGATGTAGTTCATCCGCATCTTGCCCGAGACGTAGGCCAGCACCTCGGTCTTCTGCTCATTGGGCAGGCGAACCTTGAACATCGCGTTGGGAAGGGCCTCGACGACCACCGCCTCGAACGTGAACTTGTCGTCCTGCTTACCCATGCGAAGACCTGTCTCCGTGCCGCGAGGCCTCAGGCCGTCGCGCGTAACCCAAACCACTTTCAACCATGACTGACGCCCCCCGCCCCGCCGAATCGGCGAAGCACTCCGGGGGAGGGCGATGGTAGGCAGTCCGGAAGGCCGGAACCCCCGGATGATCCTCTACCAGATCGAGCCAGATCAAGCCGTGAGCACCCGCGAGCCCCACCGCTCGACCGCCACCATGCGTTCCTCGTGCGCGGCCCACGCGCCGTCCGTGGTCCGCACGGTCCAGCCGTCCTCCGCAACGCTCACCCCCGCCGCACCCGAGCCTCCCTCGATGACAATCGGCTCGATCGTGAAGACCATCCCCGGCCTGAGCACCAGCTCCGCGTCGGCCGGGCTCGGGTTCGGTCCCAGGTCAAGCCGGGGCGGCTCATGCAGTCGCCGACCAATCCCATGACCGCTGTAGCCGCCCAGCAGCCGGACGCCCGCCGATGTCGCGGCCCGCCGGGCGGCCTCCGCCACATCGGCCCATGTGCGTCCCGGCTGGGCAGCATCGATGGCGCTTGTCAGCACCGCCCGGGCCGCGCCCGCCAGCATTCCGGCTCGCGATCCGCCCACCCCGCTCAGACCCGCCTGCGCACCAGCCTCCCCCACCACCACGGTCGTTGCAGCGTCCAGGCACCACTGCCCCCGCTCACCGGTGATCGTCGCGGCGGTGTCGACCGTCACGATGTCGCCCGCGTGCAGCGTGCGCCCTCCAGGCACGGCATGAACCACCTCTTCGTTCACGCTGACGCACGCCGCCGCGGGAAACGGCGGCGTCCGGCCCTGCGTGTAGCCGCGGAGGATCAGGCCCGCGCCGATGCCCCCGAGCCGAGCCGCCACAACCTGCTCGATCTCTGAGGCCGACATGCCCGCCCGGACCTCACCGGCAACGCCCGTCACGGCACGCCAGAAGAGCGCCGCGGCCTGCGCGATGTCGTTGATCTCGTCGGGTGATCGGAGTGGGATCGCCATGCCCGCCGCGAGCATAGGGAGCGACGCTCCCGCGGCTCAGTGGTGCAGGCGCGCCATCTGCCACATCGGGAGGAAGACCGAAAGAGCCACCAGCAGCACGATCGCGGCCATCGCGACAGTGAGGATCGGCTCGATGATCGTGTTGATGTTCTTCGTGAGGTTCGAGGACTCGTGCTCGTAGTGGCGGGCCACGATGGAGCAGGCCTTGGCGACCTCCGCCGAGTCCTTGCCCGCCCCGATCATGCGCTGCGCGAAGCTGGGGATGTACGCGGTGGTGCGCAGCACCTCCGCGAGAGACTGACCGCGGCGCATCGCCTCGCCCATCTGCTGGCACTGCCGGGCAAAGACAGGACGCCCGGTCGAACGCCCCGCAACCTGGATCGCCTCGATCATGTCGAGGCCCGACGACAGCGCAATCGCAACGACACGCGCGAAGCGCCCGGCCGTCACGGCGATGATGATCTTCCCGACATAGGGCACCCGCGTCAGCAGCCGCTCGAGGAAGACGCGTCCCGGACCGGATCGCCACGCCAGCGTCACGGCCGAGAAGCCGGCGATGATCGCGCCGAGATACAGGAACCAGTAGGCGCGCACCGACTGGCCCAGGGCCTGCACGAGACGGGTCATCACCGGCATCTCCGTCCCCGCGGCCTCGAACTGCGTCGCGAACCGCGGCACCACGAAGACCACGATGATCGAAACCGCCACCGCAACCACCGTCATCACCACGGCCGGATAGATCATCGCCCGCCGCACCTGCTGACGCGTCTCGGCGCTCCGCTCCAGGAGCTCGGCCAGGTGCGCCATCACCGCCTGCAGATTGCCGGACTTCTCACCCGCACGGATCGTCTCGATATAGACCTCGCCGAAGATCGAGCGGTACTTCTCCAGCGCACGCGTCATCGGATGCCCGGACTCGATCGTCGCGGCGATGTCGCGGATCATGGAGACCAGTTCCGGCTTGCCGCCGTGCTCCGCGATCGAGCGCAGCCCGCGGTCGAGCGGGATCCGCGCCTCCACGAGCACCGCGAGCTCCCGCGAGAGCGAGACGACGTCCGACTCGCTCACACGCTGGAACGAAAAGAGCGACCGCCGCTCGCGCACCGGCTCGATCGACAGCGGCGTCATCCCCGCGCCCGTCATCTTGCGGAAGGCCTCGGCCTGCGTCGCCGCCTGGATCGTGCCGCGGTGCTCCTTGCCCGAGGCATCCACCGCCTTGTACATGAACGTGGCGGTGCTCACGCGGCAATCCTCCCGGGCGGCGTCGCGTCCTGCGGGCCGACTTCCTCATCCGCGACCGGCCGCAGCCGCGCCGCCTCCGCGAGGCTCGTGACCCCCGCAGCGGCCTTGGCCAGACCATCCATGAGCATCGGACGCATCCCCTCCTCGTGGGCGATGCGCTCGATCACGTCTCGCTGCTGCTCGGACTCGATCGCGACCTGCACGCGCCGCGACACACGCAGCATCTCGTACACCCCCGCCCGGCCCTTGTA
>CAZBXF010000155.1:5056-7621 GCA_964495635.1 uncultured Phycisphaeraceae bacterium | reverse complement strand
TCACCTCCTTGCCACGCTTGGAAGTGGTCATGAGCTTGCGCCGGACAAGATCCTCAAGATCGTTGCGGGCGGTGACCTTCGTGATGTTGTTGGAGTTGCTGTGGCTGAGGACGGTGTAGAGGGTCTCGGGGTGACGCAGGGAGTGCGAGAGAATGAGACGCTGGCGGAAGTTGAGATCACGTGAGATCGAGAGGAGCTTCTCGCTCTCTCGCACCCGCTCAACTTGCCGCACAAGGTGCTCTCCGAAGGACCGAAGGGCTTGGGCGATGACATCCAGCTGGTATAGAATGAAGTAAGTCAGATCGCCGTCGTCCTGCTCGCTGTCCGAATAGGCACGCGGATACTTGGCGAATCCGCGCCGGATTACCGTGGAGATGCTGAGGAGTTCGAAAATGGAATAGCCGCTTCGCAGCGCGTGCCAGTAGAAGAGTGCACGGGCCGTGCGGCCATTGCCGTCGACGAAGGGATGGATGTACCCCAGCATGAAGTGCAGGATGCTCGCCTTGATGATCGGATGGATGAAGGGCTCTCCGCCCGCGTCGTTTGCGAATGTGCAGAGATCCTCGATGAGCTTGGGCACCCTAGAGGCGTGTGGCGGAACGTGAATTGTTGAAGAGTCGCGGCCATCGACAACAAGGACCTTCTCCGATTCAAGGCGATAGCGACCGCAAGCCCCATCATCATCGAGGGTCCGCTCGCACAGCGTGGTGTGAAGATCGCGGATGAACTCCGGACTCAACGGCCGGCCGAGCGAGTCCTTGATCAGGTGCATGCCAGCAAGGTTGTTCGCAACCATCCGCTCGCCCAATGTCCGAGGCGTGCGGCCGTCCCGGAGCATGGCGATCGCTTCCGTTCGCGTGGTGGAGGCCCCCTCCATCAGGGCACTTTCCGTCGCTTCATCCATGATCGTGGTTGCGATGAGCGGACCAATGGTGGCATCTCCCGACCGCAGCATCGCGCGGAGCTGCTTACGAAAGCCCACACCGGTTCCGGACTGAGCACCTTCACGCAGCAGATCGTCGCCTGTTGACCGGTCAATCTGGTGGAGCGGCTGCACAAGCAACGGAGTTTGGGAGAAGCCGAAGCTCCCCCCTTCCTCGCGGGTGAGCGGCAGCGATACCCAGTTTCGCAGCCTGATCTGCTTCGCGAGCAGCCACGCATCCTCCGGTACCACTCCCATCTCACGTGCCGCATGCACGAACTTCCGCCATGGCCGGTACTCAGAATCAAGCTTCCGAAGAGCTGCCAGCATCGGTTGGCCGAGCTGGTCCTCGACGTGCTGGAATGAGGTTGGAGGCAGAGGCGACGTCACACGAGAAGTCTAGGAAATGTCAATGAATTGTCAATTGCGCATATTGACAATTTAGTGAACCCCCATCACCACCTTGATCCCCTCCCCCGTGATCATCGTCTCGTGCGCCTTCTTGAACTGCTCCAGCGGGAACTCGTGCGTCACGATCTCGTCCAGCTCGAGCTTGCCGCTCAGCAGCAGCTCCTCCATCTGGTACCACGTCTCGAACATCTTCCGCCCGTTGATCCCCAGCACCGTGCATCCCTTGAAGATCACGAGCTTGTTCATGTCGAACTGGATCGGGCCCTTGAACAGCCCCAGCAGCGCCGCGACCGCGCCGTTCCGCACCGCCTCCAGACCCTGATTCAGCGCGGGGCTCGCGCCGCTCATCTCCAGCAGCACATCCGCCCCCTCGCCGCGGCAGGCCTTCCGCACCTCGCCGATCCACGCGTCATCGCGCGGATCAAACGCCTCCACCGCCCCCAGCTTCTTCGCGAGCGCACGCCGCTTGGGATCGATGTCGGTCGCGAAGATCCGGCTCGCGCCCGCGGCCTTCGCCACCGTCACCGCCATCAGCCCGATGATCCCCGTCCCCGTCACCAAGACGCTCTTGGCCCCGACGTTCGCCGCCATCACGGTGTGCACCGCGTTGCCCAAGGGGTCCAGCACCGCCGCGATCTTGTCCGGGACGGACGCGTGCACGGGCCACACGTTCTCTTCCGGCACGCAGACGTAGTCCGCAAAGCACCCATCGCGATCGATCCCGATGATCTTCGTGTCGCTGGCGATGTGGGCGTTGCCGGTGCGGCTGTTGTAGTCCTTCCACGCCGTGATGTGCCCCTCAGCCGACACGCGCAGCCCCGGCTGGTACTTCGTCACCGCCGAGCCCACGGCCTCGACGATCCCCACGAACTCGTGTCCCGTGACGATGCCCACCGGAATGCGCCCCGCGGCCCAAGCGTCCCACTCCCAGATGTGCCGGTCCGTGCCGCAGATGCCCACCTTCTTCACGCGGATCAGCACATCGCGAGGCCCCGGCACAGGCCGCGGCCTGTCCGCCACGAACTTCAGCTCCGTCCCCGCATGATGCTTGATCAACGCACGCATCGTGCCCTTCGAAGGAGCCGCCTCAACCGCCACAGGCCGCGAAGAAAGTGTCGCCATGCCAAAGGTTAGTCGGCCCGCCCAAGTAGCACCGGCCGCCCGGCCGGTCTCCCGCCTTCCCCTCCAGGCCCGCCTTTCCCCTCCCCGCCCTCATCAGTCCCCAGTCCCCA
>CAZBXF010000155.1:0-4956 GCA_964495635.1 uncultured Phycisphaeraceae bacterium | reverse complement strand
CTTCCCCTCCAGGCCCGCCTTTCCCCTCCCCGCCCTCATCAGTCCCCAGTCCCCAATACCCATTCCCTTCCCCGCTTCACTGGCATTCCGCCCCCCGTGTGTCATGCTGTAGCGTGATCCCGCCCCGGCGGGCCGCTATCCGTTCGCAGACCAAAGCCCGAAGGAACCTCCCCATGCGTTCTGCCCACTCCTGTCTCGCCGCCGCCACCCTCCTCGCCGCGATCCTCCCCACCAGCGGCGTCGCCCTCGCCCACATCCCCACCCCCTTCGAAGTCCGCGGCATGGTCATGGACTCCACCATCACGCAGGGCCCCCTCTCAGGCTCCATGATGGGCGACGAAGTCCTCATGGAGTTCACCCTCCAGCACCCCGGCTTCGTCATCGAGGAAGACCGCCGCGAGGCCTTCTTCCTCTTCACCTCGACCTTCATGCTCACCGTCGGCGAGCTCTCCGTCGGTGCCGATGGCCGCAGCTCGCAGATGATCGAGATGGAAAACAACGTCGACATGATGGGCATGCCCGGAATGATGTCCGACGGCGTCGTCATCTCGCCCCGCCCGCTCGCCTACGCCGACTACACGATGTTCTTCGAAGCCCGCGACATGATGGGCATGGCCTTCATGAGCACCGACACACACATGAACATGGGCATGTACGACACCACGATGCTCCCCATGTCCACCTGGACCATCCAAGGCCCCGATGGCCAGATGATGAACATCGCCTTCATGGACCTCATGATCATGCCAACCCCAGGCACGCTCGCGGCCCCAGCAGGCCTCGCACTGATGGCCCTCCGCCGCCGCCGGGGCAGAAATGGCTAAAGGGTCAAATGGCCAAATGTCCAAAGCACCGCAGGCTCGCGACGCCGCCCTCGAATTTGGCCATTTAGCCCTTCGACCATTTAGCCATTTGCCCGCAAGGGCTACCCTCCCCCATGGCCGATTCCCCGCTCCGTTCCCTCATCCAGTCCGAGCTCCCCAGCCTCCTCGCGATCCGGCATGACCTGCATCGGAATCCCGAGCTGTCCATGCGCGAGCAGCGCACCAGCGAGGTCGTCCAGCGTGAGCTCCGCGCCTGCGGCGCTCGCATCAAGACCGGCCTCGGCGGCGGCACCGGCGTGCTGGGTTACCTCCCCGCAACCTCCACCCCCTCCTCCTCCAAGCCCGGCCCCACCATCGCCCTCCGCGCCGACATGGATGCGCTCCCGATCCTGGAGCAGACCGGCAAGCCCTACGCCAGCCAAACACCCGGCGTCATGCACGCCTGCGGCCATGACGGCCACACCACCATCCTCCTGGGCGCCGCACGCATCCTGAGCCGCGTCGAACGCTCGCGCCCCGTTCTCTTCGTCTTCCAGCCCGCCGAAGAAGGTGGCGGCGGCGGCGAGATCATGTGCCGCGAAGGGTGCCTCGCGGGCGATGCCGGTGGCGGCCTCGGTGAGGCGCCCGCGGCCCGAATCTACGGCCTCCACGGCTGGCCCACGCTCGAGGTCGGCAAGGTCGCAAGCAAGGCCGGCCCGCTGCTCGCATCGACCGATGATTTCGAGGTCGTCGTCAAGGGCACGCAGAGCCACGGCGCGTATCCGCACTATGGCCACGACAGCATCCTCGCCGCGGCACACATCATCGCCGCGCTGCAGCAGATCGCCTCGCGAAACGTCGGCCCCCTCGACAGCGTCGTCTGCTCCGTCGGCCAGATCAACGCCGGCACCGCCAACAACATCATCCCCGAGACCTGCACCTTCATCGGCACGGTGCGCACGCTCAACGGCGCGACGCGCGCCCTCGCCAAGCGCCGCTTCTTCGAGGTCGCCGAGCACACCGCGCGAGCCTTCGGCTGCGAGGCCAAGATCAACTGGCACGAGGGCTACCCCGTCACGGAGAACGACCGCGAAGCCACCGAAACCTGGCTCGGCGTCGCCCGCACCGCGCTCGGGTCCGACCGAGTCCAGGTCATCGACCACGCCACGATGGGCGGCGAAGACTTCGCCTACTACGGCCGCCACGCCAAGGCCTGCTTCTACTTCCTGGGCCTCAAGCCCCGCAACGCCGAAACCTACCCCACACTCCACCAGCCAGACTTCGACTTCAACGACGACGCGCTCCCGCTGGGCATCGAGCTCATGTGCGAACTCGCACTGCGGGGCTGAAGAAACGGCCCTAGGCAATCTGCAAGCTGCCGCCATATGCAGCCCGACCGTCAGGGAGGGCTCTTCTTCAACCATGCACGCTAACGACGCCCATCCGGTACACTCGCCCCGCACCAGCGAGGCGGATCGATCGAATGGACCAACCCGCGGCAATCCCGGATCGCAGGCCACTGAACAGCCGCTCATGGCCCATCATGCAGCGTCTCTCAACGCTGCTCGTCGCCCTGCGCGTCTCGCCCAACCTGATCTCCATCTTGGGCATGATCGCCGCGATCATCGCGGGTGTGCTGCTCTTCCTCACCAGCGGCAGCAGCGGTTGGCATGATCGCGCGCTCTACGCGCTCGCCGCGCTCTGCATCCAGGCGCGCCTCCTCGCCAACCTGCTCGATGGCATGGTCGCCATCGAAGGCGGCACGCGATCCGCCGTCGGCGAGTTGTACAACGATGTCCCCGACCGAATCGCCGACTGCGCCGTCCTGATCGGCGCTGGTTACGCCGCCAACTCAATCCCGGAGTTCGGCTGGTTCGCCGCGGTCCTCGCCCTCTTCGTCACGTACATCCGCGTCCTCGGCAAGTCATGCGGCGCACCATCTGACTTCAGAGGTCCAATGGCCAAGCCGCACCGCATGGCGCTGATCACCGCCGCGTGCCTCTGGCTCGCGCTCGCGCCTGAGTCGTGGCGTCCAAGCGTCACGATCTCAACGCGATTGCCCGAGCTCGGACTGATGTCGCTGGCGCTCGCGCTGGTCTGCATCGGATGCATCATCACCGCGACCCGCAGGCTCGCGCGGCTTGCGTCACATCTCAAGATGGGGAGCGTGACGCCTTGACGCACCTCTTCTCAACCCGCGGCATCTTCGATTCGCCCGTCACGCTCTGGTGCACCATCGCCGCCATCGCGGCCCTCGCCATCACGCCGCTGATCATGCTCCTGCTCACCGCGATGGGCAAGGTGTCTGATCGCACCCGCGCGGATGTCTGGATGCGGTATCGAACCTGGCTCGTGCTCGTGCCCGCCACGCTCATCCCGATCCTGATCGCGCCGATTGGCGCGATGCTGCTTGTGCTCGTGGTCTCGATCCTCTGCTACCGCGAGTTTGCCCGCGCCACCGGCCTCTTCCGCGAGCGGCTCCTGTCCGCCATCGCCGTGCTGGGCATCGTGCTCGTCTTCGGCGTCGCGATGGACCACTGGTACGCGATGTTCGTCGCGATCCCGCCGCTGATGATCGTCATCATCGCCGCGGTCGCCGTGCTCGAGGATCGTCCATCGGGCTACCTGCAGCGCGTCTCGCTCGCCGCGATCGGCTTCCTCCTCTTTGGCTTCGGCCTCGGGCATCTCGCGTACATCGCCAACGACGCGAACTATCGCCCGATTCTCTGCATGCTCCTGCTGTGCGTGCAGTTCGGCGACATCCTCGCGTACATGTTCGGCAAGGCCTTCGGCCGCCGCAAGGTCTTCATCAACACCAGCCCCAACAAGACGCTCGCGGGACACCTGGGCGCGCTCGCCATCGTCACGCCGCTCGCCGCGTGGCTCACGCACATCGTCTTCAAGGGAACGCCCCTCGACGCAACGCTGTACCTGATCATGCTCGGACTCATCATCGCCGTCGGCGCGCAGCTCGGCGACCTCGTCCTCGCCTCGATCAAGCGCGATCTTGGCCTCAAGGACCTCGCCACCACGCTCCCCGGCCACGGCGGGTTCACGGACCGCTGCAACTCGCTCCTGCTCGTCGCGCCCGCGGCGTTCCACTTCATCGGCTACTTCGTGGGCTTCGGTGTGGCCCGTCCGGAACGCATCTTCACAGGCTGACGACGCATGCAGGAACCCTGGAAGTACAAGACCGCCCGCGACGCGGGGCTCTCCCTCGATCAACGCCTCAAGAGCGTCCATCGCGAGCCCGGCCTCTTCTCGTATCTCGCGCACCACGCCGCCATGATCGGGCTGCGGACCTACCTCACACTCTGGCATCGCCTGCGCGTGGTCGGATCGGCGGCGCTCCCGCGATCCACACCCTTCGTGATCATCGCAAACCACGCGAGCCACATCGACGCGCTCGTGCTCGCCTCAGCCCTGCCCGCGTCGGCCCGGGCCGCGGCGTTCCCCGTCGCCGCGGGCGATGCCTTCTTCACAAGCACCATCCTCTCTGGTTTCTCGGCCACGTTCATCAACGCACTCCCCCTCTGGCGGAAGAAGGTCACGACCCACGCCATGCAGGATCTCCGTGAGCGACTGCTGCACGGCGACACGGGACTCATCCTCTTCCCCGAAGGTGCCCGCACGCGCGATGGTCAGCCGCTGCCGTACAAGGCCGGCCTCGGTATGCTCGTGGCAGGAACAAACATCCCGGTCGTCGCGTGCTATCTGCACGGCACGTTCGAAGCCTTCCCACCCGGCACCAGACTGCCGCGCCCGGTGCGCCTCACGCTCACCGTCGGCCCGGTGCTCAACTTCGCGGAAGTACCCAACGATCGCGCAGGCTGGGAAGCAGTTGCAGCCCGCGCTAGAGAGGCAATCCTGTCGCTGAGATAGGAAATCGGGCCTGTGCTTCATCACGGTGCAACCCCGCGCCGCCATCGGCATCGGACCATGTGTGCGCATCGTCGTGCACGATGTCACATGGACCACGCCCCCTCGAGCCCGCCACATGGAATCCGCCGCCGCGAACATCATCCTGCTTCTCGCCGGCATCTACACGGGTGCGGGTTTCCTCGTCGGCGTCTGGCTGGTCGCGTTCGCACTCGGCAGGCTTGACGCCGCCGCACGTGGCGCTGGTGTGGGTGTACGGCTGATCATCCTTCCC
>CAZBXF010000154.1:246-7664 GCA_964495635.1 uncultured Phycisphaeraceae bacterium | reverse complement strand
CTCTCGCCCCTTGGGCGCTCGGTCATTGCGAGTGGCTTCAGCCACTCGGCGAGGGCTTCTTCGGCTCTTCGGCCCCTTGGGCCGACCTCCGACGGTTTGGCCCAAGGGCCCAGGAGTCCAAGACACATGCCTTCGAGTGGCGAAAGCCACTCGCAACGACAGAGCGCCCAAAGGGCGAGAGCCGCGCCACCTTGCAAAGAAGCGTTCAGTTCACGGCGTCGCCCGAAGGGACGCGACTGGTGGTGGCGGGGTTGGTTTCGAGTTCGACCACGATCACTTCGTCAGAGCACGAAATGAACGTGGCACTTTTCCACCACTCCCGGGCCTTTGGCCCGGAGTGGTGGCACCGGAGTTGGACCTACGCTCCCTGCATGCCTCAGGATGACGGCCAGAAGCGTGGAACCAAGGACCTTGTGCGGCTTCAGCGGTACATGGCCGATGCGGGCGTTGCAGCCCGGCGGGTGTGCGAGCTGATGATCACCGAGGGGAAGGTGCGGGTCAATGGTGAGGAGGTTCGGCGGCTGCCAGTCTTCATCGATCCTGAGCACGATCGCGTGGAGGTTGAGGGGCGGACGCTGCGTGGGCCTGAGCGCACGATGTATCTGATGGTGAACAAGCCAGCCGGCGTGCTGGTGACGGCCGCGGATGAGCCGGGGATGGATCGGCGAACGGTGCTGGATCTGATCGATCACCCGTCAGCCTCGCGCCTCTTTCCAGTAGGGCGTTTGGACTGGGAAACGACGGGGCTGGTGCTGCTGACCAATGACGGCGAGATGGCCAACCGCCTGACGCACCCGCGGTACGGCGTGGTGAAGACGTACGAGGTCGGTGTGCGCGGCATCGTGGATGAGTCTGCCATCAGCGCGGTCGCAGACAAGTACGAACTGCAGGCCCGCCGCGAAGATCAGGAGATGGGGCGCGAGAGCAAGGGGGAGATCAAGCCCTCGATCACGCTCTCGCACTCATCAAAGGATGGCTCGGTGCTGCGCGTGACGCTGCGCGAAGCGCGGAACCGGCAGCTGCGTGAGGTGCTGCGCTTTCTGGGCATGCCCGTGAAGTGGCTGCATCGCATCGCGATCGGGCCGCTGGAGCTGTCGGGGCTCGCGCCCGGGCGCTGGCGCGAGCTTGAGCGCGATGAGATCCGCATGCTGCGCGACGCGGCACGCGGGCGGAATGTGACGCCACGGGTGCCGAAGAAGCAGGCGGAGCGGCGGCGGCGTGAACAGCGCGGCGGCCGCGATCAGCGTGGCGGTCGATCCTTCGAGGGTGGGCGATCAGGCGGCGGCCAGGAGATGGGTACCGACGGGAGTGGTGGTGGGAGCCTGGGTGGTGAGGGTCTGAGTGCGCGGCCTGAGTACCGCCCACGCCCGATTCCGGCGATTCCGCCCGCGCCTGCAAGCCGTACCGGCCCAAGGCTGCTGCCGCGCGTCCCGGTGCGCCCCGCGAACCCCGCCTCTCAGTTCCGATCAGATCGTGGACAGGATCGCGATGTCACGGGTCCGGCGGCGGGAGAGTCAGGCCCGGGTGAGAAGCCCCGTGCACCCTTCAATCCGCTCCTCAGCCGGCGCCGCGGTGCACCGCCCATGGCCAACCTCGATCGGCCGCCGCTGCCGCCCCAGGAGGGCCGACCCGCGCGGCCAGTCCGTGGTGGGGGTGCAGCAGGAGGGGGCGGGGGTGCAGGTGGCGGGCGCGGAACGAAGCGTGGCCAGAAGCCAACAAGACGGGAAGGATCACGGGATGGCGGCCGCGACCGGGGCCTGGATCAGAATGCCGCCCGCAGGCGTGACGCGCGGCGTGAGGCCCGGCAAGGCCTGGATGGCGGCGAGCGGCGGGACCGCTTGGAAGCGCGGGATCGCCCCCGAGGGCCGATTCTGCCCCGCGAGGGCGGAAAGCCCCGCAGGCGGGGGCCCGCTGGACCGATGGGTGGTGGGGGCGAAGGCGGCGGCGGAGGGGGAACGTCCGGCGGGAAGCCGCGTCCGAAGCGTGGACCCAGGCCCGGACGGGGATGAAGCATCGAGGAGCTGAAGGCGAGGGGCAGAGCCCTTGGCGGGGCGTGATCAGGAGCCGTTGGCGTGCGAGAAGTGCGTGACATGCGTGACATGCATGACGGACGAGATCCGAACATGAGCCGGCTGGCACCATGGCTCGGTGTGACCGGTGCGCGCACGCTGACACGTCTCAATCGCGCGCTCGTGAGTCCGGACCGCCGTCCGAACGCGTGGCGCCAACTGCTGCACGTCATCCAGCTGCTGGTCCTCGGCTTCATGCGCAGCCAGCTCACGCGCATGGCCGCAGCCCTCTCGTACCGAACGATCTTCGCCCTGATCCCGATCCTGCTGGTGGGGCTCGTGGGCTTGGCGGCCTTCTCAACGCCAGAAACGCAGAGCGAGGTGCTCCGCCAGATCCTGCAGTACGCGGGCCTCGACCGCATCGCCATTCCAGCGCCGATCCCCGAAGGTCAGGAGGGGCTCACGCCGGCGGATAGTGGGGGTGGTGGTGGGGGTGGTGGGGGTGGTGCGATCATCACGCCCGAGGCTCAGGCAAAGCTCGATGCCGCCCGCGCCGCAACGAGCGTCGATGGATGGATCGAGGATCAGATCAACCGCGTCCGGGGCGTCTCGTTCGCGACGCTCGGGATCATCGGTGTGTTGTTCCTGATCTACGCCGCGGTCTCGATGGTGGTGGAGATCGAGACCTCGTTCAACCAGATCTACAACGCTCCGGAGGGACGTTCGTGGGTGAAGCGGGTGCTGCAGTACTGGACGCTGCTCACCCTCGGGCCCATGCTGCTGATCGTGTCCTTCTCGATGACCGCTCGCGCGACAAGCTACGCGACGGACCTCGCGGCGAACGTCAAGATCCCGCTCGTCCTCGGAGATCGCGACCAGCCCGACCCGGGCGAGGCGACCGATGCTGCCGCCCCCGGGCCCGACGGCGTCGCGGTCGCGAGCACACCGCACGCCGCGGATGCAGAGGTCGTGAACGAGACGACGCAGGCCGTCCGCTACTGGACTCCCCGGATCGTCGGCTTCATCGGAACCACGCTGATCTCAACGCTCCTGTTCATGGTCATCTACGTGAGTGTTCCCAACACGCGGGTGCAGCTCATGCCCGCGCTCTGGGGAGCCGCGACGGCAGCGATCATCTGGGAGGCGGGCAAGTGGGGCTTCGCGGAGTACGTGCGGCACGCAACCGACCCATCGCGGGGCGGCTCGTACGCGCAGTTCTACGGCGCCGTGGCGATCCTGCCGCTGGGCATGCTCTGGATCTACTTCACCTGGGTCATCGTCCTGACCGGGCTGCAGCTCGCGTACTCGATGCAGACGTACACGCAGGCGACGGCACGCGGCCTCACGGACTCCGTGCTCGCGACGCTCGGACTGATCGATGAGCCCCGCCGTGCAGGGCGGCTGCGGCTCGTCGATCCCAGCGCGATGCTGGGTGTCGCGGCCTGCGTTGCCGAACGCTTCCATGCCGGGAAGACCAGCGACCACAGCGAGGTCGCGCGCGCAACCGGGATTGATGAGCAGGCCGTGGGAGAGATGCTCGAAAAGCTGGCCGAGAGTGGCGTGGTCCACCGCGTCGTGACCGGCGATGCGCTCAACACCTACACACCCGCCCGCCCCCTCGATCAGATCACCGCCTCAGACCTGCTCCGACTCGGCGATGAGCTGCAGGCCGAGACCGGCGGGATGCTGCGCGGCTCGGTCGTGGCCGAAACGCTGACGCGGGCCCGGTCCGAGGCGCTGGCGGGCAAGACGCTGGCGGACCTGGTTCCGAAGCCGGTGGTGGTTGTCGTGGCTGCGGCCTCGATCGAGCCGACGACACCCATCAACCCGATCAATCCGGTCACGCCTGGCAACTCGGGCACCTCTGGCACGTCCGTGAACCCTGCGATGCCGACCATACAGACGCCGCCGATGAAGCCCGCGGCAGGTTGAGGAGGCGGGATGGATGCGCTTCGACCCGCAGTCTTCCTCGATCGTGACGACACGCTGATCGCGTGCAACAGCCTCCCTCCGCCGATGCCGCCAGCAAAGGCGGGTGATCTTGTGGATCCCGCGCTGGTGCGGCTGCTGCCGGGAGTCGCGACGGGACTGGCGCTCCTGCAATCCCGCGGCTTCGCGCTCGTCGTCGTTTCGAATCAAGGCGTGGTGGCACGCGCCGGCGCCACGCTCGCGCAGGTTGACGCCGTGAACGCACGCGTCGCGGCACTCCTCGCCGCAGAGGGTCCAGGGCCCTCCGGTGTGCGGATCGAGCGCTTCTACTACTGCCCCTTCCACCCAAAGGGCGCGGTGCAGGAACTGTCACGCGAGCACCCATGGCGCAAGCCCGCACCCGGGATGATCCAAGCCGCGGCTGATGAACTGGGTCTGGATCTTGGCGCGAGCTGGCTGATCGGCGATGCGCCGCGCGACGTAGAGGCGGGCGTGGCGGCGGGGCTTTGGCCCGAGCGGTGCCTGCTGCTCGGGAGCGAGGGGCTTGAGGATTTCACGAGGTGCGCAGAGCGGGTGCTGGAGTGAGGAACCAGAAGGGTTCACCACGGAGGTCACGGAGGGGATGAAGCGAGGCAGCAATTGAGCGAGGCAGCGAAGCAGGGTCAGGCAAAGAGAACTGAAGCGATCAACGCAGGCTCCGCAGTCGCTCTCTTCTGTTGCCCCACTGCCTAGTGCCCAGTGCCTAGTGCCCTCTCCACCCCGCCGATCGTCGGCTGCACCGGCTTGCGGTGCCGGATGTGCTCGGTGCCGAGCTGGCCGCAGGCGCCCATCATGTCGCGGCCCTTGGTGCGGCGGCGTTTCGCGAAGACGCCCCGCTCCATCAGCCAGCCGAGGAACTCCGCGACCTTCTCCTCCGTCGGCGCCGGCCAGGGCGACTCACGCCGCGGGTTGTAGGGGATCAGGTTCAGGATCGCCATCACACGCGTGCCGTTGATCCGCCCATTGCTCAGCAGGCCAAAGGGCGTCATGAACTCCGCGATCTGGCGCGCGTGCTCCTGCGTGTCATTGACGCCCGGAATGAGGACATACTCCACGCACACCTTGTTGCCGCTCGTCTGGGGCCAGGCCAGAAGCGCCTTCTGCAGGTCGGCGAGGTTCCATCGCCGGTTGATGGGCATGATCTTCGAGCGATCAGCGTCGTTGGGCGCGTTGAGCGAGAGCGCAAGCCCAAGCCGGTGCCACCCAGGCGTCCGCACGTGGCGTGAGAGCTTCTCGATGCCATCAACGCGTCCGACCGTGGAGATGCAGATCTGGCTGATGGCCACGTGCGGACCGTTGTGGTCCTTGAGGACGGCGATGGCCTTGAGGACTTCATCGAGATTGTCCATGGGCTCGCCCATGCCCATGAAGACGATGTTCTTGGGACGGATGCCGATGCGGTGAGCCGCGTTCCACCACTGCGAGACGATCTCCGCGGCGGTCAGCGAGCGGATCAGCCCCATCTGCCCGGTCTCGCAGAAGGTGCAGCCCATCGCGCAGCCGACCTGGCTCGAGACGCAGAGCGTGTAGGTCGTCTGCCCGGAGCTCCCGATCATCGGAATCAGGACGCTCTCGATGTCGAGCGTTTCGAAGCGATGCGAAACATCGCGCCCATGCCCGGTGCCGGGCGCCGCAGGGTCGCGGCCAGTCGCTTCGGCCGAGGTCGTCGCCGGCACCCCGCCAAACTCAAACGTCGGCGGGACATGGACGTGGTTGGCCGACCTGGTCTCAAGACGCGAAAGGAACTTGACGACCTCGCCCTCGGGGGACTGCTCCCGCAGGGTTCGGACGATGGGAGGGACGGTCGCCGTAGCACCGGGGATGTCGAGGTTGCCCTCGCGGAAGACCGCCCGATAGGCCGCCAGGGCACCGGAGCGGCCACCCTGCCCCGCGTGCCGGATGGTGCCCGCGAACCGGGCGACAAAGTCCTCGCTGGTCAGGGCCAACGGACTAGCAATGAGGGTTTGTGCGGGGTTCGGGAGCTCCACGACTGATCGTAAGGGGCCAGAAACGCCGAAGTTGGAGGTCGACAGATCAGACCTTGCACGGAATTGCCGCTTGTGGCACGCGTCGGGAACTGGTAATCTCTGAGAATCTCCCGATTCCGGGAAGAGTGCCGTTCCTTGCCTATCCCGTGCCGCTCGTTGGGTTCGTGGGGTGGGGCCGTGCAGAACCGATGGAGCTGCGTGCGTCGCTCACGAAGATGGAGGTCCTCGATGGCAGCCTGGACACGTTCTGGAACACGCGGCTTCACGCTCATCGAGCTCCTCGTGGTCATCGCGATCATCGCCCTGCTGATCGGGCTCCTCCTCCCGGCCCTCGGCAAGGCGCGCGAGGCGGGCCGCACGGTCAAGTGCATGTCGAACGTGAAGCAGTTCGGCATGGCCTCGATCACCTACGCACAGGACTTCAAGGAACAGATCTGGCCGGTGGCAAAGCGCAACCCCTTCCCCAACGGCGCGCGGTTCTGGGATCCTGAGACCAATCCGCCCCCGCCGCCCGCGCCTCCAGCGACCAACGTCGCCCTCTGGGCCCAGCGCGTCGTGAACGGCTCCCGCGCCCCCGGTTTCATGTACGACTACGTGTCGGACGCACACTACGTGGGCGAGTGCCCGACGAACAAGCGCCGGACGACCAACGGTGTCGAGTACGCGAACATGTGGGCCTCGCGCACGGGCGTGGACTTCGACTACACCATGTTCGACGAGACCGAGGGCGCCAAGCTGGGCCTCTCGATCCAGGTCGGATACGCCCCGCCGACGATGGCGCAGAGCTGGATCGCAAGCCCCACGGCCGTCCGGGCCCTCACGATGTTCCCGTCGCTGCCGATCTTCGTCGAGGAGTCGAGCAACTTCTGGAACAGCACCTACCGCGACGGCATGTTCGGCAACGAGGACCAGGTCGCGGAGCGCCACGGCAAGGGCGGCCACATGAGCCTCCTCGATGGCAGCTCGATCCTCTTCAAGCCGCCAACGGACAACCTCCCCGCGACGCAGAACCGCAACACAGACTTTGAGGCCAACGACATCTACGTCAACGTGAAGGGCAACGCCAACACGTGGTTCAACATCTCCGACGCGGACTGGCGCTGGGGGCGGCAGCTCCCCTACGGCTGGATCAACGCGCCACGCTGATCGCGGCGAGGTGTCGCGTCAGTGCGCCGTTCTTCGGAACGCAGAGGACGCGGAGAGGTTCAAGGCAAGGAAAACAGAGAGAGGCATCGAGAGCAAATAGAACGACCCGCCGCCAAGGCGCCGTTCTTTCCTCTCCAATCCTCTCTTCATGTCTCCTCTGTCTTCCTCCGCAACCCTCTGCGACCTCCGCGTTCAAGTAACGCCCCTCAAAGGCGAAGTGTCGCCTCGGTGCGGCGTTCTTTGGAACGCAGAGGACGCAGAGTGGTCAAGGCAAGGAAAACAGAGAGAGGCGCTGAGCGCAATCAGG
>CAZBXF010000154.1:0-146 GCA_964495635.1 uncultured Phycisphaeraceae bacterium | reverse complement strand
CTTCCTCCGCCAACCTCTGCGACCTCTGCGTTCAAGTAACGCCCCGCAAAGGCGAGGTGTCGCGTCGGTGCGGCATTCTTTGGAACGCAGCGGACGCAGAGTGGTCAAGGCAAGGAAAACAGAGAGAGGCGCTGAGCGCAATCAGG
>CAZBXF010000153.1:0-7714 GCA_964495635.1 uncultured Phycisphaeraceae bacterium | reverse complement strand
AGTGGCTGAAGCCACTCGCAATGACCGAGCGCCCAAGGGGCGAAAGGCGGATCGCCGCGTGGCCGCATGGCCTTATCGCCGCATGGCTCGAGGGCCCGGGAAGCGAGTGCCTTGAGTGCACGGCGTTGCCCGTTGGGGCTAAGGAACACGCAACCGCGGCCCGCGGATCGGTCTGGGCTTCGGATCTTGCGATTGCCCTGCGTCACCTTCCCGACTCGCGGCCCGGCGCTGGCGTCGATATCGTCTACGCCATGATGCGACACCTTCCGCCCCGTGCGTGCCTGCGCACGACGATCCTCACCGCGTCCCTTACCGCTCTTCTCGCTACCTCCGCCGGCACGCTCGCGCAGACCGGCCAGCCCGGCGGCATGAAGCCCGTGTTGCAGTCCACTTCGCCCGCCCGCTCCGCCGCGCTCCTCGCGATCCTCGATGAGCACGTGGACTGGTCCATGCGCGAGAGCCCCGTCACCGCGAGCACGCGCGGCGACCTGCGCTTCAACCACCTCCTGCGCGATGAGAGCCCCGCCGCCACCGCGCGCCGGCTCGAAGCCATCAAGGACCGCCTCGCGCGCCTGCGTGCGCTCGACCGCAGCACCTTCACGCCCGCCGATGCCCTCGACGCCGACCTGCTCATCTATGAGCTCTCGCTCGATGTCGAGCGCGCGGACCTCCACGAAGAGCAGATGCCGGTGGAGAGCCTGAACGGGCCCCAGATCTGGCTGCCCCAGCTCGCCGAGCGCGTGCCGATGCGCACCGAGCAGCACCGTCTTGATTGGGTCGCGCGCCTCGAAGCGATCCCCGAGCACCTGGCGCAGATCACCGAGCAGATGCGCCTTGGGATGGCCGCGGGCCGCGTCCCGCCGAAGGTGGTGATGGGCCACGCCATCGCCGCGGCGGAGTCACAGGCTGATCCGTCGGTGATCGCCGACCCGGCCAAGAGCCCCTTCTTCTCCCCGCTGCGTGGGCTCCCGGAGAACGATCCCGTCGCGGTGCGTGCGAAGAAGGCCATCGCCGAGGGGATCGTCCCCGCGTTCCAGAAGTTCCATCTCTTCCTGCGTGATGAGTACGCGCCGGCCTGCCGCGACACGATCGGATACGCGAAGGGCGTCGACGGCCCGCGCGCCTACGACCTCGCGCTGCGCTCGCACACCACACTGAACCTCACGGCCCCTGAGATCCACGCCATCGGCCTGCGCGAGGTGGCACGCCTTCGCGCGGAGATGATCGCCCTGATCCCCGAGACCGAGTTTCCGCAGAAGGGCGAGCTGACGGGCGATGCCCTCCTCGCGGCGTTCCTCGCGTGGTGCCGCAGCGAGCCATCGTTCTACTACACCGAGGCCGAGGACAAGCTCCGCGACTATCGCGCCATGTGCAAGGTGATCGACGCGGAGATGCCGCGCCTCTTCGCCACGCTGCCGCGGAATCCGTACGGCGTGCGTGAGATCCCGCGCTTCGCCGCCATCTCAAGCCCCACGGCCTACTACTACCCGGGCTCCCTCAAGGGCGGCGTGGCGGGCTTCTTCATGGTGAACACGTATCGCCTCGATCAGCGCCCCAAGTACAGCATGCTCGCGCTCGCGATCCACGAGGCCGTCCCGGGCCACCACCTGCAGGTCGCCCTCGCCAGCGAGCTCGAAGGCCAGCACGAGTTCCGCACGCTGACGTCCTACACGGCGTACGTCGAAGGGTGGGCCCTCTACAGCGAGCGGCTCGGACTCGAGATGGGCCCGAACCCCAGGAACGCGAGCGGCACTGGGGGAAGGGGCCTCTACGCCAAGCCAATGGACGAGTTCGGAAGGCTCTCGTTCGAGATGTGGCGCGCCTGCCGCCTCGTGGTCGACACCGGCATGCACGCAATGGACTGGGACCGCCAGCGCGCCATCGACTTCATGCTCAGCAACACCGCCCTCGCGCAGGTCGACGTCGAACGCGAGATCGACCGCTACATCAGCATGCCCGGCCAGGCCTGCGCCTACAAGATCGGTCAGCTCAAGATCCTCGAGCTGCGTGCGAAGGCCGAGAAGGCCCTCGGCGACAAGTTCGACATCCGCCAATTCCACGACACAATCCTGCTCACGGGCGCGGTGCCGCTGCCAGTGCTGGAAGCGCATGTGGAGCGATGGATCGCGGGGGAAGCGTCGCGGTAGAAGGCCGCGTCGTCACGATCGCTTCAGCACGCATACCAGTCACGACGCGAGCCCGCCAAGCCATCGTTCTCTACAGGCGCGACATAAACTCCCGATGATGGACGCTTGGCAACGCTGCATGCTTCCGGACGACATCTCCTACGAAGAGTGGGTTCGCTTCGTCTTTGATCATCCAATCCTGGACCCGAGCTGGTGGTGGCAATTTCCAGAGACGGGGTATTTGCAGGAATGGAACGACGAGGCCGACCGCGCACGCACGCTGTCGTACCTGACGCAGCTCTTCGAAAAGCCCGAAGGGCTCATCGGCCGGTACTCGCGTGCACAGATCGATCAAGGGCTCAAATTTCTGGTCTGCAACTCCTGCTCGAACCACATGTTCGCGCTTTCGGACGCAAAGCTGCCCTGGGCGGACCGTCGCAGGTGCTTCGATGCGATGATCCCGCTCTATACGAAGCTCATGGCCCCCGTGTACGGCGACGATCTCGCCCACAATCGGTATGGACCCGCCGAGCGCCCCAACTACGCCTGCTACATGTGGTGGGACATCATC
Source organism: uncultured Phycisphaeraceae bacterium (assembly GCA_964495635.1). Taxonomy (GTDB): domain Bacteria; phylum Planctomycetota; class Phycisphaerae; order Phycisphaerales; family UBA1924; genus JBBASU01. Next base: position 5,017 of record CAZBXF010000153.1, on the reverse strand, counting down.
CCGATCTATGGCGGCATGGAGCACACCGATCGAGATCGAATCAACGAAGCCGTGCTGAATGTGTTCGAGCAGGTGCTGAAGCTCAGGTCTGAGCCTTGCCTCGAAAGCGTGCTGCACGGGCTCGGGCATTGGCACGACTATGTTCCGGAGCGCACCGAGCCCATCGTCCGACGATTTCTGCTCCGGACCGACCTGAGCCCGGAGCTTCGCAGCTACGCCGAGCTCGCTGCTACGGGGATGGTGCAGTAGCTCCTGGCGGGCGAAGGGTGCAGCATCGGAACGTCGGGCATCAAGGGCCTCACACGCTTGTGCGCTGCCACCATCGCAGCAGCAGAATGTTGCTCAGCGCCCCCAACGGCAATGCCAGCATGGTCAGGCTAAAGCCGATTCCGAAGAACAGTGTGCTGTCCGTGATTGAGCCTCCAGCGGCGCTGCGAATCCCACCGATCGACACCATCAAGCGAATCATCGTGAGCACGACGACCACGCCGAGCACAAATCCCGCGACGCCGACCTTTGAGTTGGTCACACGCCATCGCCTAGCCGTCGCTTCGGTCGTCAGCAGGGGCCGACGCACCACGACCTGCGCCATAGCCCATGTGCCCATGGCAAGCATCATCACTGGCGTGATCCACATCCAACTCACGCGTGCGGCCTGCGCGGCGTTCTGAGCCTCGGTCATGAATGGCGAGACCGGCGGCGCCGCCGCGGCGATCAATGCAATCGTGAGTCCTGCGCTACTCAGCACGAGCGACACACCCGCGGCGACTCCTGCCGATCCCAAGGTGAGTGATTCCGTCGTCATGTTGCAATGCTAGCAGCAAGGCCCTCGCCAATTGGCAGGGACAAAGAAGGCACCGAAAGACAAGTTCGACATCCGCCAATTCCACGACGCCATCCTCCTCACGGGCGCGGTGCCGCTGCCAGTGCTGGAAGCGCATGTGGAGCGATGGATCGCGGGGGAGGGGGCGGGGCGATAGCGCTCCGGCTCCTCCCGAGCCGAGCTGCGCAAGCAGCCGGTGCCTCCGCGCGCGCACACCGGCTCAGGCGGAACGCGAGCGGACCAGCACGCCATCCAGGTCGGCCTGCCCCGGAACGAAGCCGGTCTTCCCAGCCCCAGTGCCCAGTCCCCAATCCCCGCTCCTCACACGCCGCAGTTGCCGCTCACGACAAACGCCGCGAGGAGCTGCGCATCGGTCAGATCCGCGTTCTCGTCGCCGTTGAGGTTGCCATCGAGCCAGTTGCTCTCGGGCTCGAGAAGCCCGAAGAAGACCTGCGCCATCTGCTGGGCATCGAGCAGGTCGACGTTCTCGTCCTGGTTGAAGTCGTAGTTGCAGGGAGCGCACGCGGCGTCATCGGCCCCGAGTACCGTCAGCGTCGCCGCGGCGCTGGTCACGCTGCCGCAGGCGTTGGTGATGATGCAGTCGTATTCGCCCGCGTCGCTGGTCGACAGACGACCAAGAACTAGACGCTCGGTAATCGCAGATGGATTCGCGTGGTAGTTGATTTCAACACCATCCTTGCGCCATTGATACAAAGGAGGAGTCGTGCTAACTACCTGAACAAGCATTTCTGTACTTGCATCAATACACATCGTGGCCGCCACAGGGGACGCCGCGACGACGGGGGCACTGCCATTCGCAACATATCGTGCGAATCGAACTGGAATCGGCGGCTGCCCAGAGAACGATGACCCAACCACAATGTCGCCCATCGGAAGCGTCGCGATGGTCCCAACACTAGCCGAACTGGGAAGCGAGAGAGCAGACCAGGCACCTGTCGCCAAGTTGTAACGGGCGACAGATCTCGTGGTGACGCCACCTGCGACGGTAAAGGACCCGCCCACAACAAGATTGACTCCATCTTGCAGCCCCAGAGCAACCGCGGCTCCGGGGAGCGTGCCGCTAAAAAGGCCACTCCCCATGCTTGACCAAGAACTCGTCGCAGGTCGGAAGCGTGCGATGCCGACCGCCGGAACTCCTCCTGCGGTTTGGAAGGTGCCACCAGCAACAATGTCTCCATCTGGGAGTACCTGGATGCAAATGACGGACCCTGCCACTCCAGTTCCCAGGTTAGACCAAGCTCCGCTGGTCGTGTTGTAGCGAACGATTCCGCCGACAAAGTCCCCGCCAATCAACACATCTCCAGCGGGGGTCAGTGCGAGCGAGTGTACCGGTGCCGACAGTCCATTACTGAGTCCCGACCAGAGCCCGGTGGCCGGGCTGTATCTCGCAATCCTTGATGCCGCGACGCCACCTGCCGAAGTGAAGCTACCGCCAACGATCAGATCTCCCCCAGGAAGAGTCAAGAGTGCGTTGACCTGTCCATTCACACCAGCGCCCAAAGCAGACCAAACGCCGCTGGGAGTATTGAACCTCGCAATCCGGTTCACAGGTATCGAACCGGCCATGCTGAACTCCCCACCGACAACAATGTCACCCCCCGGCAGCTGCGCGATGTCGTTCACCCCGCCAAAGACCATGGTCGATTGTAGGAATCGAACCCCTCGGCCCAACTGCCTCCACTCTCCAGTTACGGGGTTGTGTCGAGCGACGCCACGCGCGGGTACGCCGCCGATCGAGGTAAAGGAACCGGCGACAAGCAAGTCTCCGCCAGGTATCGCCAGCGTGGCCAGAACCGGTCCGTTGGGAGCAGATCCCAACGCCGACCACGCATTTGATTCCAGATCGACTTGCGCGATATTCTGCACGGCGATCTGGTCAACATTCTCGAACTGACCCGCAATGACCAGGGTATTCGCTGACAGCGACGTGATGGCACGCACCACTCTTGTCGCAGGCGCCCCTTGTGCCACCGCGGACCAGGTCCCAGTCGCTGGATTACATCGGGCCAGGCCATACACGGTAATGCCACCTGCGGCAGAAAAGTCCCCACCCACCATTAGGTCACCGTCGGCCAGGGTCACAATCCTGTAAACAATGGGCCAAGGACTGCCACCCGAGACACCGACTCCGAATCCTGCCCATGTCCCTGTCGAAAAGCTGAAGCGAGCGATCCCGCTCGTACTGGGATTGACGAAATAGAAGGGACCACCAGCGACGATGTCGCCGTTCGGGAGAACGGCCAGCGTCAAGACCTGGCCGTTTGTTCCTGCTCCAAGCCGAGTCCACACCCCGGACTCGGGGCTGTAACGAACGATGTTCTCCGCCACGATTCCGCCCGCCCGAGAGAAGTCTCCACCCAGCACAATATCACCGTCCGGCAATACCGCGATCGCGCTAACGACACCGGGGAACTCGATTCCGGTTCCGAGAGCGGACCAGGTGTTGGTGCTCGGGTGGTACACCGCCACGCTCCCAACGGTCACGCCGCCCGGAACCCGACTAAAGTACCCTCCAACCACGACGTTGCCGTCGGGGAGCATCGCGAGCGACTGAATTCTTCCGTTGGGTGCCATGCCAACCGGTATCCACGAGTTGTCACTCGGGCGATACCTGGCCACGATGTTGCGAGGAGCGCCAGTTCCGCCCGAGAAATCCCCTCCCAGCAGAACATCTCCGCCGGGCAGGACGACCATCGCATACACCCCGAACTGAGCGCCAGGTAATCCGCTTCCCATCGCTGACCAAAGTCCAGTCCGCGGCGAGTAACGAGCGACGTTGTTCACCGGGATATCGCCAGCCCTCGTAAAGAGCCCAGCGACGATGAGATCCCCACCATCTACAGTCACAACCGTGCGAACTTGACCATGCACACCCACGGCCGTCTGTAAGCGCAGCCACCCCTCCGGGCACTGACCCCTCGCCTCCGGAGGCCATCCGACCACAACCGCGAGCGCAAGAAGCAACCCAACGAACGCGACTCGCCAAGAGGCACCATTCCACGAGCTGGTCGCTACATCGCGTGCCGCACCACCCGCCACCCCAACCTGCATCGAATTCATCTCAATCGCTCCCCTCTGCGCGCCACACCCTCTTTGGATCCCACGCCGCCCGAACATGACCTATTCACGCATCCCGTTGAACCAGGCACGAGCCCCCTCAACCCTTCGAATGGTCAATCACACGTGATCACGCAATCGCGGGAGAGCCTACTAAGTCCGCAAGTCCCTGTCAATCATCTTTTCGGGTGACATTCGGGACCCTCATGGGCGTTATCGCCACGGACTCCGTTGCGCTTGGCCGAACTTCGATTGCGCCGCCGCGGCGAAGACCTGCCGCGTACGAGCACAACACTCAGGCTTCCCCAACAAACAAAAAAAACGCCCGCTTCCGCGGGCGTTGGGGGCGTGACATTCAGACTGCACTTAGGTCGCCGCTTGCTTACTTCCCGCTCGGCTTGAACCCGCTCTTGTACGCCTTGATCGCCGCCTCGAGCTTCTTCTCGAGGTCGCCGTCGATGGCGCGCTTCTTGTTGAGCTCGTCCCAGATCGCCTTGCCGGCGCCCTGGAAGTAGCTCTGCATCCCCGACTCGAACTCGCGGACGTTGCTGACCTCGACATCGTCGAGGTAGCCCTTCGTGCCGGCGAAGATCGAGATGATCTGGTCGGTGACGTGGAAGGGCGTGTACTGGCCCTGCTTGAGCAGCTCCACGAAGCGGCGGCCGCGATCGAGCTGGCGCTGCGTGGCCTTGTCAAGCTCCGTTCCCAGCTGCGCGAAGGCCTCGAGCTCGCGGGCCGACGCGAGGTCGAGTCGCAGCGAGCCGGAGATCTTCTTCATGGCCTTGACCTGCGCGTTACCACCCACGCGGCTCACCGAGATACCCACGTTGATGGCGGGGCGCACGCCGCTGAAGAAGAGCTCGGGCTCGAGGTAGATCTGGCCGTCGGTGATCGAGATCACGTTGGTCGGGATGTACGCCGAGACGTCGCCTTCCTGCGTCTCGATGATGGGCAGGGCCGTGAGCGAGCCGCCGCCGTTCTCATCGCTGAGCTTGGTGGCGCGCTCGAGCAGGCGGCTGTGGAGATAGAACACGTCGCCGGGGTACGCCTCGCGGCCCGGGGGACGGCGCAGCAGCAGCGACACCTGGCGGTACGCCTCGGCCTGCTTCGAGAGGT
>CAZBXF010000152.1:0-7720 GCA_964495635.1 uncultured Phycisphaeraceae bacterium | reverse complement strand
TTCCGATGACGCCGATCATCGCGGACGCGTGGCAGCGGTCGGCGGTGCGGTTCCGCGAGTTTCCGGCGTTCAACGAGCAGTTCACGGTGCGCGTGGAAGGGGAGACGCCGCGCGGGCCACGCGTTGGCGAAGTGTGGAAGAACCCAAGCCTCGCGGCGACCTATGAGCGAATCGCGCGCGATGGGCGTGATGGCTTCTACACCGGCGAGACGGCACGCGTGATCGCCGCGACGGTCCGGGCGCAGGGTGGCTTCCTCGAAGAGTCGGACCTCGCGGCCCACCGGGGCGAGTGGGTGGAGCCCGTGAGCGTCAACTACCGCGGATACGACGTGTGGGAGATCCCGCCCAATGGTCAGGGGATCGCGGCACTGCAGATCCTGAACATCCTCGAGAACTACGACCTGCGCGCGATGGGCTGGGGAAGCGCGGACTACGTGCACACGTTCGTCGAGGCGAAGAAGCTGGCCTTCGAGGATCGCGCGCGGTTCTATGCCGACGCGGCGTTCGTCAGAACACCCATCGAGCACCTCCTGAGCAAGGCCTACGCGAAGGAGCGGGCCGCGAAGATCGATCCCGCGCGGGCGGCGCGGCGGGTGGAGCCGGGCGTGATTCCCGGCGGGGCGGACACGACGTACCTCACGGTCGCGGACTCGCGCGGCATGATGGTGTCGCTGATCCAGAGCAACTACCGCGGCATGGGGAGCGGCGTGGTGCCGCACGAGGTGCGTGATGGTGGCGCTGTGATGACGCTGGGTTTCATGCTGCAGGACCGCGGCGAGCAGTTCGCGCTGGTGGATGGACATCCGAACGTCTATGAGCCCGGAAAGCGGCCCTTCCACACGATCATTCCGGCCTTCATCACGAAGGATGGCAAGCCCTGGATCAGCTTCGGCGTGATGGGCGGTGCGATGCAGCCGCAGGGGCACGCGCAGATCGTGGTGAACATGATCGACTTCGGGATGAGCCTGCAGCAGGCCGGCGACGTGCCGCGGATCCATCATGATGGCTCAACCGAGCCACAGGGGAGCGTGAAGCAGATGAGCGACGGCGGCGTGCTGAACCTCGAGCCCGGATACCCGCAGTCGACGATCGACGCGCTGGTGCGCCGCGGCCACAGGATCCAGGCAGCGGAGACGGCCGTCTTCGGCGGGTACCAGGCGATCATGCGCGATGGAGAGACCGGCGTGTACACAGGCGCAAGCGAACGCCGAAAGGACGGACAGGCGGGGGGATTCTGAGGAGGGACTGGGGATTGGGGACTGGGCACTGGTGAAGGAAGCGGAAGAGAGGCATTCGGCATTTGTGGTTAGGCATTCGTGATGAAGCGATCGCGAGACATCGGCACGCCCGGCGTGCGACGCGATTCCTGCTAACCACGAATGCCAAATGCCCAATGCCTCTCCTCTGCCACCAGTGCCCCGTCCCCAATCCCCAGTCCCTACTGCATCCGCCGCAGCACCGCCCTCACCGGGCTTCCATCGAATCCCTCGAGCGCGAGCGGAAGCGCGATGAGTTCATAGCGGCCCGCGGGAACGCCCTCGAGCTTGAGGCCTTCGAGGATCGCGATGTCGTGCTTCAGGATGGCCTTGTGGGCGGGGAGGTCCTTCGAGTCCTGGAGGTCCACGCTGGGCGTGTCGACGCCGATGGTGATGACGCCTCTCGCGGCAAGGGCGTCGATGAACGCGACGGAGAGGGCGGCAAAGTCACTGTTCCAGTTCGTGAAATCAGGGAAGGTGCCGCTCCTGATCAGGACTCGCTTCTCGCGGATGGAGTCGATGCCGCCGACGATGTGGCGGGGCTCGATGCGGGTGCTGCGTTCCACCTTCGCATCAACGACGCGGCACGCACCGAGGTAGTGCGTCAGTGGCTGCTTCTCAACGGAGCGTGCCCCGGGCCCATAGTGGTTGGGGCCGTCGGCGTGGGCCCCAAGGTGGACGGTGGTCCGGAGGGTTGAGAGCGTGACGCTGTCGCCCTTCTCGATCTGGCAGAGGACCTCGCGCGTCGGCGGCGTATCGCCGGGCCAGACCATGAGGCGCGGGGAGATCACGGGCGTGATGTCGTAGAAGTGTGGCATGTTCGTGGCTGCTCACGGGCGTGCGGAGATCGGCCCTGACGGGGCCCTAGCACGGCAGCACAAGATACCACGATCAGGCGGCGGGGCGCGCCCTCCGGCTCAGGACCACGGCCAGGAGCGCGATCAGGACGGCCGAGCCAAGCCCGATGGAGAAGACGGTGACGCCCGCACGGAGCGGGAGGCCTCGGGCGCCGATGAAGGGTGCCAGCGTGTCGAAGACCTCGCGAGCCTCGGGGTCGGTGCGGCGTGGCGCGACAAGGAACTCGCCGGTGACAACAACGCCACGGGCGTAATAGCCCGCGCTGATCGTGCCGCTGGAAACAAATCCCGCGGCCGCACCGCCACCGACAGCGATGCCGCCCGCGGCGGCACCACCGCCGAGACTGAGGCCCGTTCCGACCGCCATGCCGCCGGCGAAGGAAGTGATCCCACCGAAGGCGAGCCCGCCGCCGAATCCGCTGATGACCCCGACTCCGCCACCACCGCCGACGGCGACCAGGCCGACGCTCCAGGAGCTTCCCACCGCAACGCCGCCGATGGCGGCGTCACCGATGGCGATCCAGCCTTTGGCGCGCCCGAAGCGTTCGTCCTTGTGAGGCCCAAAGGCGATGTCGATGAGCGGCCAGCCCAGGGCGGTCGCGTTCGTTCGCCAGCGGCGGCCCTCCCGAAGCTCGCCCTTGGAGCGGATGAGGACGTCGATGAGGTTGCCGCCGCACTCGGGACACTGGCCGATGTTGCCAAGGCCGACGAGGAGATAGCCGCAGCGCCCGCACATGGGGTCGCCGGGCTTGGCGGCGGGGCGCTTGGCTGAAGCATCGGGCGTGCTGCTGGGCGGCGTGGATGAGGGATCGGCCATGGCAGAGTCTCCGTCATCGTGCGGCGCCGCGTCAAGTCGCGAGTGACAAGTAATCGTTTGTAGAACGCGGCGGAGCGTTACAGCAGCGGCCTCGCGACGCTCGTGACCTCCGAGACCCAGGCCGCGTCGGTCATGGTGGCAGCGCGGTCGGCGGGCAGGCGTGAGGCGACCTGCTCATAGACTCGCGCGAGGCGGCGTCCCTGGGCCTGAGCACGCTCGTAAGGAACAGTGGAGAAGCTCACAAGGTTGTACTGCGGAAGCGCGACGTCGCCAAGCGCCGCGTGGAGCGTGCGTTCGATGCGCTTGATGTACTGGAAGTCGGCGCGCCCGGCCAGGTCGCGCATCTCGACGAAGTTCTCGAGGGCCATGTCGGCGATGGCGTCGGCGCTGGGCTTCCTGACCTGCTCGTAGCGCTCGAGGGCGGCGTGCTGGGCCCGCTCCTCGCGGAGGGATCGCGCGAGTTCGACACAGTCCTCGAAGGCAGCGTTCATGCCCTGGCCGTAGAAGGGAACGATGGCATGCGCAGCGTCGCCGAGCAGGCAGACGCGCCCGTGACGCTGCCACGGCCAGCAGCGAACGGTAACGAGGGAGCTGGTGGGGTTGGCAAAGAAGTCCGAGGCAAGCGTGGGCATGAGGGCCGCGGCGTCGGGATACTCAGCGCGGAAGAAGGCGCTCACGCGGGCGAGATCATCGGCGGATGGGATGATGGGGCCCGCAGCGCGGCGATCGTGCGGGCCCTCCATCGCTTCGAAGGAGTGGTCGCCCCTGAAGGGCCAGAAGAGCGTGCACGTGAAGGAGCCGTCACGGTTGGGGAGGGCGATCATCATCGCGCCGCCACGGGGCCAGATGTGGAGTGCGTTCTTCTCGATGATGTGGGAAGCGCCGGGCCCGGGTGGAATGTGCAGTTCCTTGTAGCCGTGCCCGAGGTAGCTCTGCGAGTAGTCGAAGCGGTCAGTCTTCATCATCGCCAGGCGCACGGCGGAGAAGGCGCCATCGGTGGCGACGATGAGGTCGGCGTCGATGCGTTCGGTGCCACCGGGCGTCTGGAAGATCGCCTCGGGCTTCATGAGATCGACATCGAGGCAGGGGCGATCAAAGTGCATCTCAACACCCGGCGTGGCGGCTGCGGCGTTGATGAGCGTGAGGTTGAGTCCGCCGCGAGAGACGGAGTTGATGGCGTCGTTTGGATTGCTCGAGTAGGGCTGGACGGAGTAGGCGCCGCTGCGGGCGTGGAGGCCGCGCTGCGACATGGGGATCGCGTCCTGCTGCATCACGACCTTGTCGAGCCCCGCGGCGGCGAGCCCCGCGAGCCCCCGCGCAGAGAGAGCGAGGTTGATGGAGCGGCCGCCGAGGTAGCCCTTGGCACGCGGGTCGGGACGCTTCTCATAGACGCGGACCGACCAGCCATCGCGCGCAAGCAGGCAGGCCAGAAGCGAGCCGGCGAGGCCCGCGCCGACGATGACGACGCGCTTGCGTGCGGACTTGGCACTCACTTCGCTCATGGCGTCTCCGGAGTTGCGGGCGTGAAGAGTGTTGGAGGCGTGGTCCTGGCGTGCTGGCGTTCGTGATCGAGGAGCCAGCGTTTGCGTTCCATGCCGCCGGCGAAGCCGGTGAGGGAGCCGTCGGCACCGATCACGCGGTGGCAGGGGCGAATGATGCAGATGGGGTTGCGGGAGTTGGCACCGCCGACAGCGCGCGACGCCTTCGAGTCGCCCAGAGCCTTTGCCACCTCGCCATAGGAGCGGGTCGTGCCGTAGGGGATGGTGTCGAGATGGGCCCAGCAGGTGCGGGTGAAGGAGTTGGGCTTGAAGAAGTCCGGATCAAGCGCCACCGTGAACTCGCGGCGCGCGCCCGCAAGATACTCGCGGAGCTGCGTGATGGCCGTCGCGAGGTGCTGCCTTGGAAGCTCGTCGAGGGCGCCGGGCCTGAGGATGTCCTGCGGATCACCCGCGAAAAGCTGGCGTGGGCCGTCATCCCGGGACTCATCCTCGAACTTGCAGGCGCAGAGGCCTGTCTCGTTCGCGCTGAGCGCAAGATCGCCGATGGGCGTAGCAATGATCTCGAAGGCGAGCACGTACGACCTGAACCCGCTGGCGGCGAGGCGAGCCCTTTCGCCAGCGATGCGGGGAGAGAGGGATGGATCCAAGCTGGTGCTCATGAGCCTTCATCCTTGGCGCGGCTGGCGCGGACGTCCTCGTCTCCCTCGGTCGATCTGCGTGGGGCGCCCAGGGTGCGGGCCCGGGTGATGGCGGCCTTGCCGAACCTCTTGGCGATGGCATCGCTGACGCCGTCGATCTTCTCGCTGCGCTGGGGCCGCTGCGGGAGCGAGGGGCTCTTGGCCGCCGGCTCGACGGAGTCAAAGAGGCCGGGCTGCGCCTCGGTGCCAAGCTCGTGCAGCGTGACGCCAAGGAGCCGCAGCTTGGGGCGATGCTCGGCGAGGAAGGCATCGAGCAGGCCCATCGCGACAGGCCAGAGCGTGTCCGTATGGTCGGTCGGTGCGTCCAGCGACTGTGATCGCGTGAACGTGCGGAAGTCGGGCGTGCGGAGCTTGACGGTGACGCGGCGGCTGCGGAGACCATCTTCACGCAGGTTCATCGCCGCGCTCTCGAGGAGCTGCAGCAGGATCGCGCGGAGCGTGGCGGCGTCGCCGATGTCGTCGGAGAAGGTGCGCTCCTTGCCGACGCTCTTGGCCTGAGCGCGGGCATGAACGGTGCGGTCATCGAGGCCATAGGCGAGGCGCAGCCAGGCGTCGGCGGCGTCGCCAAAGGTGCGGCGGAGGAGCGTGACATCGGCGGCACGGAGGTCCGCGATGGTCCTGATGCCCAGCTTCGCGAGCTTGGCCGCGGCGACCTCGCCGATGCCGAAGATCTCGGAGACCGCGCGGCCCGGCAGCACGCGCTCGACGTCCTCGGGTGCGATCACCATGATGCCGTCGGGCTTGCAGGCATCACTGGCGAGCTTGGCAAGGAACTTGTTGAACGAGACGCCGACGGAGCAGGTAAGGCCCGTCTCCGCGCGGACTGCGGACCGGATCTCCTCACCAGCGTCGCGGGCCGCCGCGAGACCGCCGGGGGCGTACTTCCCGACGCGCGTGAGATCGAGAAAGGCCTCGTCGATGGAGATGGGCTGCACATCAGGCGTGAAGCGGTCGAAGATCGCGTGGATGCGCCGGGACTCGCTGGCGTAGACGCCCATTCGGACGGGGACCACGATGGCCTGCGGGCAGAGAGCGCGGGCCTGGGCCATCGGCATCGCGCTGCGGCACCCAAACTTGCGGGCCTCATAGCTCGCGGCGGTCACAACGCCGCGCTTCCCCTCGCCGCCCTTGCCACCACCGACAAGCACGGGCTTGCCACGCAGCGCCGGCGCGTCGCGCTGCTCGACGGAGGCGTAGAAGGCATCCATGTCGACGTGGAGGATGAGCATGGGGGCGGGAGGAAGTGGCGAAGTGGCGAAGTGACGGAGTGGCAGAGTGCAAGGACATCGTAAGGACGTGCCTTGTCCCTCACTTCGCCACTTTGCCACTCCGCCACTTCGCCACTTCTGGCCCGCCGCGTACCCTCGCCCATGCGCATTCTGCTGACCAATGACGATGGCATCCATGCACCCGGGATCGAAGCGATGTACGACGCGCTGGTGGACGCCGGCGGCGTGCTGGGCGGGCCGCTCTCGTTCGCTCCGGGCGATCCCGGCGCGGTGACGCGGGCGCCGCGCCATGTAGTGCACACGGTGGCGCCGCTGACCGTGCAGTCGGCGACGAGCCACGGCGTGACGTTCCATGTGCCGATCATGGTGCGCCAGACCGAGTCACGGACGCTCGGGGGCAACGTGCTGCGGGGCACGGCGGTGGACGCGCGCCCGGCGGACTGCGTCAAGATCGCGCTCACGGACCTGTGGCCGCAGGCCTTCCCGGATGGGCCCCTCCCTGACCTTGTGATCTCGGGGATGAACGCGGGTGCGAACTGCGGCATCAACACGATCTACTCGGGCACGGTCGCGGCGGCACTCGAGGCGGCCTTCCTTGGCGTGCCGTCGATTGCGGTCTCGATGCTGCTGGGGAAGGGCAAGCCGAACTTCGCCGTCGGGGCCGCGTGGGCGCGGCGCGCGATCGATCAGGTGCTCGCGAAGGGCCTGCCCCGGGCGCACGAGTGCCTCTCGATCAACATCCCCGCCACCGACGCGCCCGGGCTGACGCTGGACGCCCCCACGCCGCCGGTCCGCGTCTGCCCGATCAACGTGCACGGCCTCGTGGACAAGTACGAAAAGCGCAAGAGCCCCGGCGGCGAGACATACTACTGGGCCGCGGGGTACGGGCTGGACTTCAAGGGCACCGATGCAGGGAGCGATGTGGATCTGCTGCTGCGCGGCGAGATCACAGTGACGCCGCTGACGTTCGACCTGACGAACCACACGCGGCTGGCGCACTGGCGCGAAGCCATCGCACGCTGATCAGGCCGCCGCTAGGGCGATGGCCGCATCGCAACGTTCCGCACGCGAACACGCCACGCATCAAGGCTCTGGAAGTGCGCCCGCCCCACCACTTCGCCCACGCTCAGGACCTGCGTGATCTCGCCATCGCTCGCGGGCGGATACCAGTGCGGGTTGTGCACGAAGATGAACTCGACAAGGTGCTCATCGCGGATGATCGCATGGATCCGCGCCACGCGGCCGTCTGCCCCCTGCACCTGGAACGCGCGCAGGCCCGGCGCGTAGTACTCCAGCGGGAGGATCATCGTGTTGGTGATGACGGGAGCTTCAGTCCCCTCACGATTCCACGCTGCGAGGCCCCG
>CAZBXF010000151.1:0-7928 GCA_964495635.1 uncultured Phycisphaeraceae bacterium | reverse complement strand
ATGCTCGGCACGCTCGCCCACGGCGGCAACCGCGTCGAGATCGCAGCAGGCTCAGAGTGGTCTCTCCCCGCGGGCGTGACGCCCGAGCCGCGTGACATGACCGCGGCAGACTGCGGTGCCGGCCTCCGCATGCCCGCGCCCGAGATCCTCGGCGCTTCACGCCCCGTCGGTGCCCGTGCCCACCTGCGCGGACGCGACAGGATCATCATGGGACCCTGGGGACCCTGGGATCACGAGTCCGCCATGGTCCGGCGCCGCGGCCTCCTCCCCGGCCGCGTGCGCTACGAGCTCTTCGGCGACATCGGCGCCCCCCGCCCGATCGAGCCGCGTGACTCGAATCTCAGCGTCAACGTCTGGCGCCGCGACGGCTTCCGCGAACTCGACATCGTCGCCGGTGCGCCGGGCGTCCATCCGTACCGCGTCGAGCTGCGTCCCGGCGCCGACCGCGTAACCCACGTCATTCAGGGCACGCTCATCGCAACCACCTGGGACGTGCGTCTCTTCCCCATGACCGTGGACCCGCTCGCGCCCGACACCCTCGAGGCCTGGCGCGCCGAGGCCCGCGCCGAAAGCGCGGCCCGCGTAACCACCGACAACCTCGACTTCGCCTTCGGCTCCGCCGGCCCCGCCGCAGTCCCGACGCTGCGAAACGCGACGGGAACGCTCCCGGGTCGCGCCCGCTTCGGCCTCGTCGCACGCACGAGCCTCCCCCTCCCGCCGGGGCGATGGAAGTTCACAACCCTCAGCGACGACGGCGTTCGCGTTCGGGTCAACGGCACCACCATCATCGAGAACTGGACCCACCACGGCCCGACCACCGACACCGGCCTCTTCGAGCAGCCAGCAAGCGGACAGACCGAGATCGAGGTCGAGTACTTCCAGCTCGACGGCCACGCGGTCCTCAAGCTCCAGATCGAGCCCGAGTGATCCTGCGGCCCGCCGCGGGCTCTCCCGGCCGAGACCTACAGCCCCGCCATCTTCCGAAGCGCTCGATCCAGCGCCGCCGGAACGGGCATGACGCTCAGCCGCCCCTGCGTCACAAGCGGGAAGTCCTTGAAGCGTGCGTCGGCTTTGATGGCGCCAAGCGTGACCGGCGTCGTCGCCGCCCGCAGCGCCTCCAGCGTCACAACAACAAACTTGATCTCCCCGCTCGCCAGTCGCGCCGGGTTCTTCGGGTCGGCCTCCGGCCCGCGCGTGACTCGCGCAAGCCCCACGATGGCCTTCTCATCACCCGTGTGATAGATCAGGACCTCATCGCCGACCTGACAGGTTCGAAGGTGACCGTTCGCCGCGGCGTTGCTCACCCCATCCCACAGCGACGGGCCCAGACGCTCAAGGTCCCCGTAGCTGAACTCGCTCGGCTCGGTCTTGAACAGAAAAGTCGCCAAAGGTCCTCGCGATCAGCCACCGCCGCCACGACCCGTGGCGCAACACCCGTCAAGAGATCAGTTTCGCCCAAGGCCCGGTCGCGGCTCCCCTCCCAGCCACATCAGGCAGGCTGCTTCGGATCAGCCTTCGAAGGCTGGTCCTTGTCAGCGCTCGTCTGACCGGTCACGGGGCAGGTCTCACCCTTCCCCTCCTCGCAGCCAGACTTCGCCTCCGTGCAGCCACCGCAGCACGACTCACCCTTGGCCAGCTTGTCCGCCTTGGCCTGAGCGTCGCCGCCGCAGCACCCGGACTTCGCCTGGTCGCTGCCAGCCGAAACGGCCACAACATCAACCGGCTTGGGCGTGTGCTCGCTGCAGCCAAGCGCACAGACGTGCTCCGAGGCCGTGCTCGCCGTCGTGATCGCCGCCGGAGCATCGCACGTGCCCAGTGGGCAGCCGGTCGTCACGAGGTTGTAGCCGCCAAAGCCAGCAGCCACGAGTCCGAGAACCGCACCGACAGACGTGATTCCGCCCTTCATGGTGTCACTCCAGCCCCCCCGATCACTCCGACAGTATATCGAACTGCAGACGCTCTGGTGCGTGCGTCATCCGGAATTTTGTCCCCTCACCCACGAGTTGAACACCCCGGATTCAGCGAGCCCCCCGATGGACCGATACCACCGTCGATGTTGGGTGAGACTGGCCCTCCCGGAGCGATCAGCGCCATGGACTCAAGCGGAACGGAACATGGCAGGAACCCGGCGACGGGCGAGGGTCCCACCGACGCGGCCCGGTCGGCTCCAGCCAGACGCCCCGGCGACGACATCCTCCGCGCCCTCGACGACTTCTCCACCGGCCTCGAGAACCTGAAGGTCCTCTACGCCCAGCGCCAGGCCCTGCGCGAGCAGCTCGAAGCACGCGAGCTCGAGCTCAGCGAGCGAGACCGCCAGCTCGCCCAGCAGCACGCCGCCCTCGAAGTCGCACGCCAGACCATCGCAGGACGCGAAGAGGAACTCGCCCGCACCGACGCCGAGCTCAAGGCCAAGGCCCAGCAGCTCGCCAGCGCGCGCGAAGAGCTCGCCACCCTCCGGGCACAGGCCGAGGAACGCTCCTCCGCGCTCGAAGAAGCCGAGCGCCAGGCAAAGGCCCGCGAGGTGACCTTCGGCCAGCTCGAGGCCGAACTCGTCGAACGCGAGCAGAACCTCGCCGCGGCCATCGCCCAGCGCGAGGCCGGCCTCTCCCAGCACTCCGTCGATCTTGAACGCCGCTCGATCGAAGTCTCCCAGCAGGCCGCCGAGGTCGAGACCCTACGCGAACAGGTGAACGCAACCAGAGCCGCGCTCGAAGCCCGCCAGGCCGAGATCGAGAAGAAGGCAGCCGACCTCGAGTCAGCCGCGGCCGCCCGCGCCGCCGAGCTCGACGCCCGCGCCCGCAACCTCGAGAACGCCGGTCGCGAGCACGACCGCCTCGTTCGCGAAGCCCGCGAGAAGTCCCTCAAGGCGGCCCAGGAGTACGCCCAGCGCGCCAAGGAGCTCGCCGAGCAGGCCTCCGTCATCGCCGAGGGCGAGGCCCAGCTCGCCACCGAACGGGAGAACCTCGAACGCACCATCCGCGTCGTCACCGCCAAGGGTGATGAGCTCGCCCTCCGCGAGGCCGAGCTGGCCCGTCAGGTCGCCAGGCTCGCCGATGACCGCGCCAGCACCGTCAAGACCAACGCCAGCGTCGCCGAACTCGAAACCCGCATCGAGGCCCTCTCCGAGGTCGTTCGCGAGTACGAAGCACTCTGGCTCCTCGAGCTCGCCGAGGGCGAGCGCGCCCGGGGTGAGTTCGCCGCGACCGAGGCCGTCGTGGCCCAGCTCCGCGACCATCTCGGACTCCAGCTCCGAACCGTCGACGAGCTCCGCAAGCAGATCGAGGCCGATGAATCCCGCCACGCCGCGGAGCTCGGTGAGCGCGACGCGCGTCTCACCGCGCTCGAAGCCGGCGCTTCCGGTGCCGCGTCCGACACCGCCCAGCTGAGCCTGCAGGCCCAGGCCCTCACCCGCGCCGCCGGCGAGATCGCCTCCCTCCGCGCCCGCGTCGAGACGCTCCAGGAGGAGCTCGCACAGGCCCAGGCCCACGCCGCCACCTCGCCCGGCGCGAGCAACCGTGCCCCGCTCGAGGGTGACGCGCTCGCGCGCCGTCGCCGCCGCCTCAAGAACGCGCACGCACTCCTCCGCCAGCAGACCAGCAAGCTCAGGAAGGGCAGCGAGGTCCTCCGCAAGCGATTCGAGGCCTGCGAGGCCCTCCTCGCCCAGCGCGCCGAGCTCGCTTCCATCCGCGATCGAGTCGTCGATGCCGAACGCCGCGCCCAGCGCTCCCGCGCCGGCTCCCGCACCGCCGTCACGGCCCTCTGCTCGGTCGTCGTGCTCGGGCTCCTCGCCGGACTCTCCTGGGCCCTCGCGGTCCAGTTCGCGCCCGCAACGTTCGAGGCCACCGCCACACTCCGCGCCGAGGGGCGCGGCCGCGAGCTCAACAGCGCCGAGCTCGCAGAGTGGGGCCGCTTCCACTACGACCTCCTCAAGGATCCCCGCTTCCACACCGAGGCCGCCGAGAAGTTCAAGCGGCAGGGCATGATCGACTTCGCCACCGCGCCCGCAGTCGCAAAGCTCGCCGAGACCGGCGTCCGGGCCGATAGCGACGAGGCCGGCCAGATGCGACTGATCTACCGCGACCGCGGGGCCGACAGAGCATCAAGGACGCTCGAGGTCTTCGCCGCCTCGCTCCAGGCCCACGCCAACGACGCCCAGACACGCCGCATCGACGGAGGCGTCACGGTCGTCTCCGAGGCCGCCCGCGCCGGCGACAGCCCAATCGACCAGACCCGTCCCTTCTACGCCCTGGGCATCATGGGCGCGAGCACCTTCCTCACGATCTTCTTCTCGGCGATCCTCTGGCGCAAGCTCGCCAAGGCAAAGACCGACTTCGAGAAGGACGAGCACGCCGCCAGCGTCCTCGACGAGGCCCGTTGGCCAAATCCGCTCAAGAACTGAGCCACCCCCGCCGGACACGGCGACGCCGAAAACAGAAAGGGCCCGAGGCGATGAGCGCCGCGGGCCCTTGCACTTTCTCAACTTCTGAATCGCCAGCCACACCCCAGCCACACGCGCCGATGTGCCGGCCTCAGCTCAGGCCAGCTCAGGCCGTCGCCACCATCACCATCCGGTCCGCACGCGCCGGCTCCCCGGGAGCAACCGCAACGATCGCCAGTCGCGTCCCCGGCGCCCCCGCCACAATGTCCACCTGCTGCGTGTCAAGGCTCCCGCCCGAGCGGATCTCCGTCAGCTCACGCTGGATCGAGTTGTCAGCATTGAGCACCACCAGCCGGTACGAGACATCCGGGCTGAGAGTCAGCCCCCGAACGAAGATCCGCGCCGTGGTCCATCGCGGATTGACGAACACCGTCGCCTCAGCCGACGCCGCCCCTGGGGCATCGTCGACCGGCGTGAAGATCACCCGCCGCGTGTCCTTCGAGAACAGGACGTCACGCATCTGTGTCGAGTTGCCGAACAGCGCCAGGAAGCTCTCCTGCGACTGCTGATCCGTCAGGCTCCGCATCGCACGGTCGCTGTCCGAGTGGACCTTGACGAGCGAGCCACCCAGCACGACACACGCCGTCAGAAGTCCAAGCGCCGCGGCCCGCCACGCCGGCGCAACCCGACGCTTCCGACCCGAGACGTCCATCGCGTCCACGGACTCCATCAGCCGCGCACGTCCCGCATGCGACACCACGTCCGCCCCGACCGGCCCCGTCTGCGTGGCCGATCCAGCCGACGAAGCCTGGCCCGCCAGCGCCGCGATCTCCGCTCCAACCCCCGCGAGCACACGCTCCCGAAGCCCCGCCGGCGGCGTCACAAGCGGCAGCATCGAGTCGCTCGAGGCCACCCGCATCTGCTCGGCCCGGATCCGGGCCTGCACCGCAGGTGGAGCAGCCCGGAACGCCGCCTCAAACGCACGCGACTCCTCGTCGTCGAGCATCCCAAGCGCGTCGAGCTGGGCTGTTTCGAGAAGGTCCTTCAGGTTCATACAACAAACTCCTCACCCGAACGCTCTCGGAGCCTCACCAGGGCGCGGCTCAGGGCTGACTTGATCGTTCCAAGTGGCGTGTTCAGTTCCTCGCCAATCTGTCGGAGCGTCTGGCCACCCAGGTACGCCCGCTTCACAACCGTCCTCTGCAACTCCGGCAGTGCTTCGATCCGCTTCATCAGCACCGACATCCGCTCATCATCCAGCATCCGCGGCGACGCCGGCTCATGTCCAACAGTTTCCGCAAGCGGCACAGGACTCTGGTCCAGGGAAGAAGTCTTCAGCCTCGCACGCGCCCGACGCAGCTTGTCCACAAGGTGCCGCCGAGAGATCAGCATCACCCACGTCACAAGCGCCGCCCGCGTCTGGTCATACCGATCAGCGGTCCGCCACAGACGGATGAACACTTCCTGAACCGCATCCTCGGCCTCGGCCTTGTTCGGCATCGCCTGCACCGCCATGCGATAGACGAGCGACCCAAACCGGTCGTACAACTCGGCAATCGCCGCCTCGTCGTTCGACGCGACGCGACGCATCAGCGCCAGGTCCCGGCCCGGCTCGGCGGGTTCTTCCCGATCGACCCCCATGCAACCACCGTGCTCCAGTACGTCCCGACCAACGGCTGCCACCGCCTCCGGGAGCGGACCGACCGTCGGTCCGTGACTCCCTCTACGGAGGCCTGGCGCTTCAGGATCCTTGAATCCTCAGATGCAACGCCCAGCGTACCAAGATCCCGACCCCGATGAGCCCCAGAACCTGTTCGTGTTCTGTAAATAGGCAAAAGTTCGGGGCTTGTGGCACGAACAAGAATCCGCTAGACTACGTCAGTCGATAGATTAAGCGTTCACCCCCTCAGGATCGACACACACGGTGTCTCGAGCTTCCTGACGGTGAAGTTGTTCGGAGCAGGTCAGACAAGTCAGAGCAGTGCAGTGCGGACAGTGCATCGCGAGAACAGCTCAGTCAGTCAGCACCCTGACTCGACTCAGCACCGAGACTGGACGCAGCAAGAGGAGCAGCGCGTGGGCCGTGCGGGGCACACCAGAAAGGCAGATGCGAAGCTTCCGGCGCGCCGGGGGTTCACGCTCATCGACCTTCTGGTCTCGATCTTCGTGATCGCCATCCTCATCAGCCTCATGCTCCCCAGCCTCTCCAAGGCAACCGAGTCCGCCCGCCGCGTCGCCTGCCAGTCCAACGTCCGCCAGATCGGCCTCGGGCTGGTCATGTACGCCGACGACGCCAAGGGTCACCTGCCCCCCAGCATCTTCCTCTTGAACGATCCGGCCCGCCGCATCGAACCCAAGCCCTCCGAGATGGTGACGCTCCGCGTCGGCGCCGGTGCTCCTCCCCTCAGCTCGACCAGCAGGTGGGACGGCCTTGGCGTCCTCTTCGCCGCCGACTATCTCCCCGCTCCCAAGCTCTTCTACTGCCCCTCTCACCGCGGCGACCATCCCTACTCCAAGTACGCGAAGGGGTGGGGGCGCGACGGTGGCGAGGTCGTCTCGAACTACCACTACCGCGGCCAGGGGCCCGTCTCCCGGAATCCCGCCGACCGCTACCGCCGCACGCAGAACCTCTACCTCATCGACCCCGCCCAGTCCTCGCTGATCGCCGACGGCATGCGCGAGCGCGCCGACTACAACCACAAGATCGGCTCCAACTTCTTCCGCGCCGACCTGACCGTGCACTGGTACGCCGATGTCGGCGGTGAAGTCGGCCAGATCCTCCCGCTCGACAAGGCCGACAACGACGCCGCCATCATCGAGGACCTCTGGTCCCGATTCGACGCCCGCGCCAACGGCGAAGAGTGATCAACGCCGCGTGCGGCCCTCACACCGCACGGCCCCAACACCCAACTCATCCCACCCCGCCCACCCGCGTCGCTCGACCGGACGATGCCCCACATGCACTCAGCAGTCACCGAGCAGTCGCTGCCCAGTCGCTGCCCGTGCGTCTCCCCGCGAGATCGCCTCAGCGTTTGGGCGCCTCGGTCGCATTCGCCGCCGGCGGCCGCACGACCGGCACCGGCCCCGTCCCCATCGGCGGCGCCGGCACCAGCCGCACCGCGTGAAGCACGGGCGGGTCCACGGGCGTCTGCCCCTTCACCGGCACAGCCTCAAGCCGCCGGATCACATCCGCTCCCGCCACCGCTTCCCCAAATGACGTGTACTTCCCATCCAGAAACTGCGTGCCCTCACGCGACAGCGCGATGAACACCTGCGACCCATTCGTATCCGGGTCATTGTCCCGCGCCATGCTCAGCACCCCGAACGTGTGCTCCAGCTTCGATGGCTCAAGATCGATCGCAAAGCCAGGCCCGCCGTCCCCAGTCCCCGTCGGATCGCCAACCTGCACCACGAACGGCGCGCCCGACGGCAGCCGCGGCACGATCCTGTGGAAGATGATCTCCTGATAGAAGCCCCCCTCCGCCAGATCCATGAAGTTCCGGACCGTGTTGGGCGCCTGGTCCGGACGAAGACGGAACTCGATCTCCCC
>CAZBXF010000150.1:0-8166 GCA_964495635.1 uncultured Phycisphaeraceae bacterium | reverse complement strand
ACGGTGTGCTTTCCGCCCATGACGACGGAGGGGCAGGAGATGGAGACCTTTCGGCCGTTGAAGAGGGCCTTGGCGCCCCCGCTGACCATGTTCACGATCTCGCCGATCGCATCGGCGAAGTCCGGCGAGGCGGGGTCGACCTTCTGGCCGGAGAGGAGCGTGACACAGTTCTGGGCGGTGGCCATCGGAAAGGAGAGGACGACGGAGCCGACGACCTCGCCGCTCATGCCGATGATCGCGGAGATGTCTGATTCGGGTCCACCCTGCTTGACGTAGGGCTCCTTGACGGTGACCTTGAGCTGCATCATCGTCGAAAAGACGTTCTGGATGCTGGTGACGAAGGCCTTGACGAACAGTGGATCCATGGTGTGAACTCCGTGGCGGGGCGGGCTTTTCTTGGTCAGGCCGCGACTCGTTCGAGTCTGGTGTCTGCGGCGCGGACAATCTCGGCGACGTCGACGATGAGGCTGACGCCGCCGTCGTCGCGGACGGTGGCGCCGGAGACGGCGGTGCGATCGGTCATGGTCGCGCCGCAGCCATCAAGGGCCTTGACGACGACCTCCTGCTGGCCGATGACGCGGGTGACGGTGAGTCCGGCGCGCCGGTCGCTGGCGCTGAGGACGACGACGAAGGGCTCGATGGTTGCCGCCGTGCTGGCAGGGTTTGCCCGCGAGCCCAGCACCTGCGAGGCGCTGATGAGCGGCAGCACACTCTCACGCAGGCGCATGACCGAGGAGCCGCCGATGCTCTTGAGCTGGTCGGCGGACGGCCTGACGATCTCCAGGATGCTCGCAAGCGGAACCGCATAGATCTCGTTGCCGACACCCACGAGCATCGCGGGAAGAACCGCGACGGTGAGCGGGATGGAGATGGAGACGGACGCACCCAGGCCCTGACGGCTGGCGAGGTCGATGCTGCCCTTGAGCTTCTCGACATTGGTCCGGACCACGTCCATTCCGACGCCGCGGCCGGAGAGGTCGCTGACCTGCTCCGCCGTGGAGAAGCCGGGCTCGAAGATGAACCGGTAGACCTCGCGATCGGCGAGGGTCTGGAGCGTGTCGGCGGAGACCAGACCCCGCTCGACGGCCTTGCTGCCGATGCGTTCGCGCGAGAGGCCGCGGCCATCGTCATCGATGACGACGCGCACGCTGCCGCCTTCCTGCATGGCGCGCAGGGTGATGGTTCCAGTGGGATCCTTGCCGGCGGCGACGCGTTCGGAGGGGCTCTCGAGGCCGTGGTCGCAGGCGTTCCTGAGCAGGTGGACGAGAGGGTCACCGAGGTCCTCGATCACACTCTTGTCGACCTCCGTCTCGCCACCCTCGAGGACCAGGCGGATCTGCTTGCCAGTGCGTGCGGAGAGGTCGCGGATCAGGCGTGGGTAGCGGCCGAAGAGCTTCTCCAGGGGCTGCATGCGGGTCCGCATGACGGCGGTCTGGAGGTCGGCGGTGACGCGGTCGAGGGTCGCGGCGGCGACGCCGAGCTGGCGGAGCATGTCGGTGTCGGGCGTGCCGTGGGCGACCATGCGTCGTGCGATGCCGCCGACGCGGTTCTTCTGGAGGACGAGCTCGCCGACGAGGTTCATCAGGGCCTCGAGGCGGCCGACCTCGACGCGGATCGTGTTCTCAGCGGGCGTGGCTCGCTGCGCGGCGTCAGTAGCCGCGGGCTTGGTGGCCGCGGTGCGCGCATCCTCGGCGGCCGGTGCGGTGGCGGCATTCACGATGCCGGCAGCGCTGTTGGTTGTGGAGACGGCGTGCGCGGCGGCGGTCGATGGCCGTGGCGTGCTGGACTGGGCCTGCACAGCGGCGGGAGTGCTCGCCATCGGCTCGTGTGGCGTCGAGGGAGCGGCGCTGTGCGCAGCACCGGCCACGGCTTCCAGCGAGACACCGTCGGCAAGAGCAGCGGCCCGGGCATCGCATTCGGAGGCAAGGCGGGAGGATGGGTCGACGTCGTTCTCGTTGAGCCAGGCCTCGAGGCGCTGCGGGAGGAGCCCAAGATCAAGAGAGCGCAGCGAGCTCTGGCGGAGGCCTTCGCCCAGGTAGTCCAGCGCGGCCGCAACGACCCCGAGCCTCGGGCAGACCTGGGCGTGGGCTTCGGCCGGGAGCGTGGGCGCAGCAGCGGCAGCGCGACCGAGGAGCCGCGCGAGTTCCCCCATCAGGCCGAACTCGAAGAACTCCGCGTTGCGTTCGATGGCGACGGCGTGCTCCGCCAGCTCGCCAGCGGCGGAGACGGCGGCGGGCGTCGAGAAGCCAGCCTCGGCGGTGAGCCGGCCAAGGCACTCGCGAATGCGGGCCATCGTCTCATCAAGGTCGGTGATGAGGAAGCCAAGAAGGTCCGCCTTTGCAGCGCCGAGGACCAGCGGCCGGGCGGAGTGAGGATCGGTCGATGCGGGCGGTGTGCTCGGGTGGGTTGCCTGGGCTGGCTCGTGCTGGAGCTGGCGACCTTCGCCGATGGCGGCGAGGGAGGCGACAACCTCCGGATCCGGCTCGTCAAGGGGCGTCCCCCGATCGAGCTGGGCGAGGTGGGTCTTCAGGGAGTCCACAGCCCGGAGGAGCAGGTCCATCATCGGGCGATCAACGGTGACGTCGCCGTTGCGGGCGGCGTTGAGGGCGCTCTCCGCGGCGTGGGCGATGGTGACGAGGTTGGTGAGCGCGAGGAAGCTGGCGCTGCCCTTGATGGTGTGGAGGGCTCGGAAGGCGCGGTTCAGCAGCTCGGGATCGGCGGGGGTCGCCTCGAGCGCAACCAGATCCGCCTCGAACTGCTGGAGCAGTTCGCCCGACTCGGTGAGGAACTCACGCACGATCTCCTGATCGAAACCGTGTGACACGGCGCGTCTCCTTAGGCGGGGCGAATGCCCGGGGTGGCGCCGGCGGCCTTGCCCGCCTTGCGATAGCAGAACGCATGAGAGACGGGGATCTGGACGAGCGGGACCGAGCCGGGCTTGATGGTCTCGCTGTGCCCGATGAAGAGCGAGCCGTCGTCGGCAAGCTGGTCATGGAACATGCCCAGGACCTGTGCCTTCATCGCGTCGTCGAAGTAGATCATGACGTTGCGGCAGAAGATGACATCCCAGATGCCATGACGCCGGGCGGCGAGGCGGTCCTTGAGGTTGTGGAGCTCGAAGTTGACCATCGAACGGATGGTCTCGTTGACGACCCAGTACGCGCCGTCCTGCCGGAAGTACCGCTGCTTGACGGCCGGCGGCGTGGTGCGCATGGAGTAGTCGGTGTAGCGACCCTCCTGGGCCATGGAGAGCACCTTGTCCGAGATGTCGGTGCCCAGGATCTCGATGCGCCAATCGGAGAGGCGGATGCCCAGTGTCCGGTGGAGCTGCATCGCGAGGGTGTACGGCTCCTCGCCGCTGCTGCACGCCGCGGACCAGAGGCGAAGGCGTTTGGTGCTCTTGCGGGCCTCGAGGAGCTGCGGAAGGACCTGCTTCTCGAAGACATCGAGCTGCGGCTCGTTGCGGAAGAAGCTGGTCTCGTTGATCGTGATCCGGTCGAACATCTCCTGGAACTCGTCCTGCTGGAAGGGTCCCATGGTGAGGAAGCCAATGTACTGGTCGTAGTCCTCCATCTCGAGCTCGACGAGGCGGCGGCCGAGACGCGACTCGAGGACGTACTTCTTGGCGAGCGGGAAGTGGATGCCCGAGCGCTCATAGATGACATCGCGCAACCGCTGGAACTGCGGATCGGACATCGGTGTAGCTGCGGCCGTGGGCATGGGTTGGTCCTGTCTGTCCTTGGAAGTCTGGAGTGGGAAGTACGAGAATCGCCGGGGCGTGCCGGGGACGGGATGCGGCGTTGACGTGGATCAGGCCGCGAGCGCGTCGACGCCGGAGCCGAAGAGCTTGCCGAGGTCGAGGAGGATCAGGAGGCGGTCCTTGAGCTTGCCGACACCGGCGATGAAGTCGGAGCGGATCGAGCAGGCCATCGCGGGGGCGGGCTCGACGATGTCGCCGGAAACCCGCAGGACCTCATGGACACGATCGACCACGAAGCCGAGGACGCGTCCGCCGACCTCAACGACGACGATGCGGCTGGACTCGGTGCGTTCGGCGCTGGCCATGCCGAAGCGCCGACGCAGATCAACGACGGGGATGATCCGGCCGCGAAGGTTGATGACACCCTCGACCTCGGCGGGGCTCTGCGGCACCCGGGTCAGATCCATCATTCGGTTGATCTCGCGGACCGCGAGGATGTCAACCGCGTACTCCTCGCCGGCGACCTCGAAGGTGACGAGCTGGAGCTGGGCGTTCTGGCCGACCTTTCCGATGACGGCTGCGGAATCCATGGCGAAGCACTCCCGGCGGCGTCGCTGCCCATGTTGGCACGCGAGGCCGAGCGGTACATCGACCCGACTCGAGGCAGGATTCAGCGTTGGGACGAAAGGCCGTGGTCGAGATTAACACCGGGATCCGATAAGCCGGGTTCACGCGGCGGCTCGGGCTCGCGGTCCGAGGGCCGCGAGGGCCTTTGCGATGGCCTCGGGATCGCAGACCGCGGTGGCGGCGGCGGCCTCGACGACGGAACGCGGCATCCCATAGACGGCGCAGGTCGCCGCGCTCTGCGCGATGACGACGCCGCCCGCGCGGTGGACCGCGCCAGCGCCCAGTGCGCCGTCGGACCCCATGCCGGTAAGCACGATGGCGCACGCGTGCTTCCCGAGCGCGACGGCGGCGCTGCCCAGGAGCGCATCGGCGCTTGGTCTGTAGAGCGCTTCTCGCGGCTCGTCGGAGACTTCGAGGAAGGGACGTGCGCCGCCAGTCCGCCGGATGGCGCCATGGCGACCACCGACGATCACGTAGACGCTGCCGGGCTGGAGTTCCGTTCGCGCCTGATCTGCGTGAACGACGGGAACACGGCACATCTGCCCCAGCCGCTCGGACATGCTCCTGGTGAACAGGGCGGGCATGTGCTGGGCGACGACGATGGGAACGGAAAGATCCTGCGGCAGAGCAGCGAGCAGAACCTCGAGGACCGGCGGGCCGCCGGTCGAGGAGCCGATCGCGACAAGCTCGACGCCGCGGGCACGCAGATCAGGCGCCGCGACCGGGGACGGTGGGACGTGTCCGCCGGCCCGTGGCGGGATGGACGTGAGGCGGCGCGTGTCGATGATGGCTCGCACCTTCGCGACCAGCTCCTTCCGGGCCGCATCGGAGCCGGAACCGAGCGCCTCGGGATCCTTCGCGATGTAGTCGACGGCACCCAGTCGCATGGCGCGCAGGGCCGCGTGGCTGCCCGCCTGGGTCAGCGTGGAGCACATCAGAACCGCGGGACGGGGCTTTGGAAGCTGGCGAATGTGATCCAGCGTGGTGAGGCCGTCCATCACCGGCATCTCGATGTCGAGCGTGAGCAGGTCGGGCTTGAGAAGAGGGATCTTCTCGAGCGCCTGCTGGCCGTTGACAGCGGTGCCGACGATCTGGAGTCCGGGCTCGCGCTCCATAATGGAGGTGAGCGCCCGGCGCATCACGGCTGAGTCATCAACGATCAGGATGCGTGCCACGCGTTGCTCCTGTGGGCGACCCACGCCAGGTTCATCGGCTTATCAGGCCACTCGTTTGAGCGATGCCGACGCGAGGGCGCACGATCACTGCATCAGGGTTGAAAATGAGAACGGGGCGGACCTGCGTGGTCCGCCCCGAGCGGGGAATCAGCGTGTTGGTTGCCTCCCACACCTGAGGGAGGGTCGATTCTCGGGCGTTGGGTGCGACCCTACTTGGGCTGGGCGGCCGGAGCCTCCGCGCCGCTGGGCGGCGTGATGGCCTCGAGGAGCCCCGGGACGCCCTCGCGACCGGCGGGGATGGTGGCGGTGCTGCGCCGGACATCCTCGCCGATCGGCTCGGCGCGGCCACCGAGATGGGGGGCGAGGAAGTTCTCCGTGATGGCGTTGAAGGCCATGTTGTTCTCGGGGCGCGCGAAGCCGTGACCCTCATCGGGGAAGAGGACGTACGTGACGGGGATGCCGCCACGGGACATGGCTGAGACGATCTGGTCGCTCTCGGCCTGCTTGACGCGCGGGTCGTTGGCGCCCTGACCAATCAGGAGCGGGCGTGTGATGCGGTCGACGAAGTTGAGCGGTGAACGACTCTCGAGGAACTTGCGTCCCTCCTCGGTGGTGTGATCACCAACGCGGTCCTTGAACATCTGCACGGCGGGAGCCCAGTACGGGGGAATGCTGTTGAGGAGCGTGACGATGTTGGAGGGCCCGACGATGGAGACGCCGCAGGCGAAGACGTCGGGCGTGAAGGTAAGGCCCGCAAGGGTGGCGTAGCCGCCGTAGGAGCCGCCCATGATGGCAACCTTCTCGCGCTTCGCAACACCCGCACCAACGGCCCAGTCGACGGCGTCGAGAAGGTCAGTGTGCATGGCACCGGCCCACTCGCGGTTGCCCGCGTTGACGAAGTCCTTTCCGAAACCCGTCGAGCCGCGGAAGTTGACGGAGAGGACCGCGTAGCCGCGGTTGCTCAGCCACTGGTGGTAGGGGTTGAATCCCCACGAGTCGCGTGCCCACGGTCCGCCGTGCACGAACAGGACCATGGGGACAGGGCCGGTGTCGGGCTTGGCGTCGTTGTTCGCGTCGCTTCCGGCGGGCAGCGTGAGGTAGCTCACGAGCTTCTTCCCGTCGCGGGCGGTGAGCTCCTTGGCGAACATCGGCGCGAGCGGGAGGTTCTCGAGCGCGGGCCGGTTGGTGAAGAGGTAGGTCGCCTTCTGGGAATCGCGGTCCCAGCGGTGGACCTCGGTGGGGCCGTTGTCACGGAGGAAGGCGACGAGCCAGGTCCGATCGTCGAGGGTCCGCGAGAGGATGGCGAGCTCGGCCTGGGTTCCCCTGTCGCGTGCCACCTTCTGGAGCGCCTCGAGGTCGGGCTGGATGGCGGAGTCCAGGACGGTCCACTCCTCACGCAGGTACTCGAACGAGACCGCCTGGACCACGTCGGTGGTGGGATGGACGATCAGTCCGCCGACGTCCGCGCGGGGGTTCTCCGCGATGAGCGTCTGCTCGCCGGTGGCGAGGTCCTTGAGGAAGAGCGCGCCGGTGTTGCGGCCGCGGCTGTCCATCAGGTAGGCCTTCGCTCCGGTCTTGTCGAAGCCCATCAGCTGCGTCGTCATGGTGTCTTCCATGCCGACGCTCATGAGGGGCTTGGTCTCGCCGGTGGCGCTATCGATCGTGAAGGTGTCGGTGCCGCCGGCGGCGTTGAAGCTGCTGACGAAACGGACACGGAAGTCGTCGTCGGTGGTGACGCTGGCCCACTTCTCATTCTTGAAGAGGAGGCTGCGCTCGCCGGTGACGATGTTGACCTTGTGGACGTCGTGGAACTGCGGGTCGCGGTCGTTGAGGCCGACGAGGATGTGCTCCGGGAAACGCTGGCTGACGCCCTGAACCTCGGCGCGGATGCCCTTGAGGGGCGTCAGGTCGGTGCGCGTCCCGGTGGCGACGTCGACGCTGTAGACGCGGAAGTTCTCGTCGCCGCCCTCGTCCTGGAGGTAGAGGATGTGCTTGCTGGTGAAGGCCCAGAAGTACTGTCGCACGCCGCGCTTCGTGTCGCTCGTGATGGCGCGGGCCTTCGTGAAGTCGTTGGCCGGCGCGACCCACACGTTCATGACGCCGTTGAGAGGCGCGGTGAAGGAGATCATCGAGCCGTCGGGCGAGAGCTGCGGCGCGGAGCGTTCAGGGTTGCCGAACAGGACGGCGCGGGGGATCAGGGGCGGTGGCGAGGTGCTGTCGGCGGCGATCGCGACACCGCCGCAGGCCCCCACCACCCCGCCCAGCACGACCATCGCCATGGCCGACGCCTGAAGGGTCCGAACCGCCCGATTCCGACCAGAGGGGACGCCGAAGACTCGCCGAGCCTGTGTCATGGTCTCTTCCTTGCTGTGCCGACTGGCACGTTTCCTGTGTGTTCTTCCGATGGCTCCCGCAGCCCGCACGAGCCGAACGTCGCTGCCGGGAGCCTGCACCAGCGCAACGATACACGGTCCGCGAGGTTGTACGCGGCCGCGCCGGGGACGCTACGGCCCCGGGCCAAACTGCCAGCGGGCAGGACCCGGCGCGCAGACGCTCTGTCACTCCGGGGCTACTATTCCGCACCTTCGCCGAGGTAGCTCAGCTGGTTTAGAGCGCTGGATTCATAACCCGGAGGTCGGCGGTTCGAGTCCGCCCCTCGGCATT
>CAZBXF010000149.1:0-8203 GCA_964495635.1 uncultured Phycisphaeraceae bacterium | reverse complement strand
AAGTCCCCGCCGCATCGCACAACCCGAGACGCTTCTCTCCGAAAGGCCGCTCACGAATCCCTTCCCCTCTCCCCCGAGTGCCAAGTGCCTAGTGCCTAGTGCCTTCCCCTAACACCCATGCACCGTCTTCAGCTTCTCCAGCGTCTGACCCTGGCACTTCCCATCGATGGGCTTGATCTTCTCCTCGCACTGGAACTCTTCCACCGCCGACTTGAACCGCTCCTCGTCGTCGGGGCTTGTGGGCGCCTGCACCGGCCCGGCGTTGTACCCCAGGTTGTTGAGCCGCGCAATCTGGCCCGTGCGGGTGTCGATCGGGTCAAGCTCACCGATGGCAAGCGTCGTCTCGAATGGCTCCCAGAGCTGCTTGCTCTCGAGCTTCAGCGGCGAGGACTGGGCCGACGCTGGAATCCGCCGCTCGATCATCCCCTCACCGTCGGTGGTCAGCGTGATGGCCTCTCCCCCGAGCGTGAGCTTGGCCTGCCCGTCGGTGATCGACGCGCCTCCAACATCCAGAAACCTCACCCGCAACTGCAGCGGCGGGCACTCACACTTGAACCGGTGACGCTGCTCCGTCGCGCACGACTCTTCTTTCTCCGTGCGCTCAGGAATCTCAACCTTGTCGCCCGGCAGGAGCGTGTTGGGATTCGGCCGCTTCTTCCGAAGCTCCGCGTTGTCCGCGTGCTCCCAGACCGTCTCCCACGACGAGAAGCCGTACACATCCGCGATCGACGCGATGTGCTCGCCCTGCTTGACGACATGCGTCGCCGGAGTTTTTGTTGACTGAGCCATGTGATGCTGACGCCGCCACGCCCGTGCGTCCGCGGCACTCCATTCCTTCCAACCACTCTACCACTTTCTCGCCCGCACGCCACCCAACCAACCCCCTCGATTCACCCACCCCCAACCGCGCCACGCACGCAGTGGGGGGGAGGGGGGGGAAACGCGGGCGGCGCGGCCGCCTCCCGCGTGCCGCGCCTTCGGTTCGGGGTTGATTCGCAGAAATCCAGGCACGCTGACCGCGGCGTCGGACATCAGGGGTAGACCGGTGGGCACTCGTGGCATTTTCTCGTATGATTCGCGGGTGTCGGGCTGGAGCGCGGTTGGGCTCAGGAGTTCCGAGGCATGGCCGGCACAAGAAGGGTGAGTCCCGGCGAGTGCGTCCTCTCCATCGCGGAGGAGGAAGGCGTCCACTGGAAGCGGATCTGGAACGCTCCCGAGAACGAGGCACTTGTCGCGCTCCGCAAAGAACCCAACATCCTCGCCCCCGGTGATGAGCTCTACATACCCGAGCGCGAACTGCGTGAAGAGCCCGCCGCCACAGAGAAGCGGCACAAGTATCGCGTCCATCGGGCCGTTGAGCTGAGGATCCGGATCCACGACGCGAAGGGTCCTCGCGCCAACGAGCCCTTCCATCTCGAGGCTGATGGCCAGATCTACAAGGGCACAACACCCCGGACCGCTGCCGACGGCCTCGCCGTGATCCGCGTCTCCCCGCTCCTGAGGCGGGCGATCCTCGTGGTCGGAAAACTCAAGGACGAGTACGAACTCCTGATCGGGTTCATCGATCCAATCGACACCGCCACCGGCCAGCACGGCAGACTCCAGAACATGGGGTACAACGTCGGCGGCGTCCAGTCCCGGTGGGATCAGGACTCCGTCAAGGCGATCCGGCAGTTCCTCCTCGACCAGGAGCATCAGGATCGTGCCGGTGACGTCACCGACCCGGCGGACGCCAAGAACTCCAAACTTGTCAAGGACGCCTACTCCATCTGAAAGCGAGCCGGCCCAGTGTCCAGCGACTTCACCCAGATGCTGAACCCCGACATCCTGCTGAGTCGCAGCGGCATGGTCCCGTACAAGGTTCAGGACGGCGACTCCATCAAGAGCATCGCCGATGCGCTCGGGATGACCTGGCAGGAACTCGCGAGGCTCAACTGGGGCACCGACGTTCCCGAAGAGATCAACTGGTACCTCGTCCACTACGTCGGATGTACCAAAAAGGCCGGCGAGCACAACTACGCATTCACCAGCAAGGACGATCCCGGCATCCTCTGGCTCCCGTACCCGCTCCCCACGGAGCGCACGCGGGTAAGGCGCGGCGTCATCCTGGTGAGCCGCTACCCGATCGATTGACCAGACCGTCTCCCCGCCATGAGTCGAGCATGAGCAAGCCCAGCGACCTCTTCATCCCCTCCGTGGCCGTGCGCTTCTGCGAGATGCTGCCGCTGCAGATGCTCCAGTGGTCGGCGGGTGATCGCGAGGTCAAGGACCTGCGCTTCGGTCTGGCATCGACCTTCGAGGACAACATCCGCCGCAAATACGTCTACGTCTTCTCCTCCTCGGGCAGCATCGACTATGGCATCGATCGCTCGACCCCGGGCTGGAGCACTCGCTCCCGATCCTACTGGAGCGGCCAGCACATGGCCATGCTCGATCCCGCGGGCGTCAATCCAAAGCCCAGCAAGGCACCAAACCCCGACCAGGTCGACATGGAGATCTACGTCGACCATCACGGGCGCATGTGGCCCGTGACCATCACCAAGAACTGGGAGATGCCCCGCCACGAACGCCCCCATCCCTTCTGGGGCAAGCGTGTTCCCACCACCAACAACGACGAGGAATCTCGCGTCGCCGAGCTCGCCGCAAAGGGAGTTCTCGGCTTCGACTGGCTCCAGCTCCCCCTCGCCGACGCCGGCGGCAAGCCCAAACGCTACTACTTCCTCCTCAGCCCGTTCCGTCTCGGGCCCGCTGGCCTCAAGGCCGCCCTTGAGGACATCGGCACCGACGGGCTCTCCCTCTGGTTCGACCCGGCCGTTGCCGCCAAGGAAGGGCGCATCCTCGGCCCCGATCCCGAAGCGCTCAAGGCCTGCGGCCAGACCGTCATCCCCATCGTTGATCCGTACAACTACGGATTTGAGATCCACCACCGCCTCTTCGAGCGCTCGCTCGATGCCTACCTCCAGTTCGTCGGCCAGGCCAAGAAGGGCAAGATCCCCGGCCTTGACCCCCGCCATTTCGACGAGGCCGCCAACGGCGGCACCATCGACGACCTCTACTTCATCGCTGGCGTTCTCGCGAATCTCAAGGCCGCGGGGGCCGTCGGCGACGACATCGACATGCTCGCCGTGGACGACGTCCTCGGAGGCTACGGATGGCAGCTCCAGCGCAACGCCGCCTCCTGCGAGGTCGCCGCCCGCTTCCTGGGAAACTGGATGTCCGGTCCGGCCCACGCCATCCTCGATCGCGCGGCGATCGAAGACCTCGACAAGCCCGAGGACGCGTTCGGCAAGGATGACAAGGCGGGTGTGCTCCTCTACTGGTGGCACAAGCTCCGCCTCCTCCCAAACACCATGACCGGCGCCGTCGCCGCCCGCCAGATGCTCTCCGACACCGAGAAGACCTTCGATAACCCGCTGCGCTTCCTGTTTCGGAAGTTCGAGAAGCCGGGCAAGAAGCTCGACCTCGAGAGCAACGAGGGCAAGGCCGCGCAGCAGCTCAGCGACATCCTTCCTGACATTGTCTTTCTCAGCCTGCTGCGGTTTGATCCCAGCGAGTTCAAGTCTGCGGACGAGCTCGATCCTGAGAAGGCTGAGGAACGCGCCGGCCGCATCGCGAGCATCATCAACAGCCTTGGGTTCCTCGACACCGAAGTCGTGAATCTCAAGGAGTACAAGAAGCGCAGCGCCGCCAAGGACTTCAAGGAGATGTTCGGCTCCCGGGGCAAGAACTTCGCCAAGGGAGGCCTGTACCTGCTCGACGGTGCCGGCAAACTCAAGGTCCAGTTCATGAAGTGGGCGTTGCAGGACGCCCAGCTCGGCTTTCAGGCCGAACAACTCGAGAAGATCAAGGACTACAAGGGCTTCGACACCCTGGGAAAACAGCTCAAGGAAGCGACCAAGCAGTCCGAGGCGGAGATCGCGCGCCTCACGGATGCCATCCGAAGGGCCGAGGGCGACGCGGTCGCGCTCGCGGAAAGCGTTGATGCCGCCCGGAAGTCCGACCTGGGCGCACTCGAAGTCGCGCGCGACTCCAAAGTGGCCAAAGCCAACCGCAAGGAGCTGAAGCGCCGGATCCACGAAGTTGAGCGACAGGTCAAGGCCGACGAGGAGCTGGTCAGGTCCACCAAGGGGTCCAAGGGCGCCAAGTCAAAGGTGCTCAGCCGCCAGGCCGAGCACGCAGCCGCACAGACACGCCTCAAGCAGAGCGCCGCGCAGCTCGAGCAGCTCTCCGAGGAACTCAGCAAGGTCGAGGCGCGGATCGCCAGCAACGCGGAACAGCTCAAGAACCTCTCCGCCAAGCAGCTCGCCGCAGTCGAAGCCCTTACCAAGGACCTGGAATCAGCAACCGCCAAGGGTGCCGCCGCCACCAAAGAGGCCGCCGCCGAGAGCAGGAAACTCGCCGCAATCACCCGCCAGAGCGAAGCCCTCGATGAACTTGCCGACGCCAAGAACTTCCCCAAAATGACGAAGGAGAACGTGCCGCGGGGCCTCTTCTTCGTCTCGGTCTTGTCCTTCGGCGTGGAGATGGTCTTCGCGGGAGCCACCCTCACATCCCGCTCCAGTTCCAGGTCCGACATCGCCTGGGCCACGGGTGACCTCGCGAAGGCCATGGCGGATCTGGGCAAGGACTACCTGAAGGTCAGTGGCACCGCCTCGGCCGAGTGGGCCAAGGCCACCGGCGCGACAACCTTCCTCAAGGTCCGGGGGACGCTCACCCTCAGCAACGCCTCGGGTGTCATGTCGGTCCTGGGCGTCATCGGTGGCGCGTACAACGTCGTGAAGTACGGGGCAAAGGGCATCGACGCCTACACCATGGACGACGCCACCGTCGGGTTTGGCGCTTCGCTCGCGGTCGTCGGGGGGGTGCTCGGGATCGTCTCGGCCATGGGCATGACCGCCCTTGGCCTCACCGCGTCGGGCGTCGGAGTGCTCGGCGGCATCCTTGTCGCCGCTGGCGCGATCATCATCTCCTTCACCGCCGACAGCGAGTGGGACTACTTCGCCGAACACTGCTACTTCGCCAAGGACCCCGGCGATCGCAACGAACGAGCCGCCGGCAAGGGCGAGGACCACTGGCTCGGAAAGATGGCCCAGCCCTCGGGTGGCTTCCTCGTCAACGGTCGCTGGAGCGTCCGGGCCCAGCGTGACGCCCTCGTGCGCCTCCTCTCGCGATACTCGGTCACAACGCTCGGCGGCCTGAACAACGTCAAGCACTACACGCTGCCTGCCACCGCGTCGCTCCTGACGCCGCAGACCCAAGTCCTGGACATGTGCTTCAGCGCAACCTGCGTGATCGACTTCCAGTGCCTCCCCGTCGGCGCTTCGTTCGAGATGACCGTCAGCGCCTTCCAGACCGCCGTCAGCCCCCACGGACACGTCTCCGAGTGGCCAGAGATCGTCCTCCTGCATCGCAAGCTGGAGGCAGATGAGATGAACTCTGGCACCGAAACGGTGTACAGCACGGCAAGTGGGAAACCAGTCAAGGTGGGCCGTCTGGGCAAGTTCGCCGGCCACGAGCGCCCCGGGTTCCTCTGCATCCTGCTCGAACACAGCGACTTCACGGCCATCAAGGAACTCAAGATCCACCTGAAGACGGCCCTGAGCCTCCCCGACGGCTCGAAGATCGTCGGCGAGCATCTCATCGCGAAGGCAGAGGTCTCGCCTTACGGCTGCGAGCACGAGGCCGAGATGGGGGTGACGCTCGTTGAGAAAATGGTGGGTGCCGTGGACCGCGGCTTCTAGTCAAGCGGGACTGGCATCAATCGGCGGGCCTTCGCATCCCATGCCCCTCGACTTCTGCGGGTTCCTCCCCACCGTCGCCCGTGACGAGAAGCCACACACGTCCGCGATCGACGCGAGGCGCTCGCCCCGCCTGGCCACACGTCCCCCCCCCTCCCCCCCTCCCCCCTCCCCCCTTCCCCGGTTACCCCGTGCTTCTTCTGGGTGCCCGGTTCGTTCGCCGCCGAACTCCCGCACCACTCATCGACCCGTGCTGAAGTACCCCAGAACGCCACTCGATACTCCAATGAACCCGCATCGCCGCGGGGGCTGTGCCTCGTGGGGGCGTCGCATCTCGGCGGTCGCCACCTTCCAGTCCTGTTTCAGATAGAGGAACCCGCCATGATCTCCCTCAGCATGCTCTCCGTCCGTGCCCGTCTGGTGGCCCTGATCGTGGTCCCCGTGCTCGGCCTGGGGACCTTCGGTGTGATGAGCAAGGTCTCCACCGACCGCGTGGCGATCGGCGGCCCCCTCTTCTCCGAGATCGTCGCGAACAAGGACCTCATCGCCGACACCGTCCCTCCGCCCGCCAGCGTCCTCGAGGCCTACCTCCGCTGCCACGAGATGCCCGACGCCCCCGACGGCCCCAGCCGCGAGGCCCTCATCGCCGACTTCGCCCGCGTCGAGGCCGACTATCAGAAGTCGCGGGAACGCTGGATGCGCGAGCTCGAGGCCGGTGAACTCCGCACCGCCATGGTCGATCAGGCCATCGCCAGCGGCGACAAGTTCTTCAGCCTCGCTGATGAGAACTTCATCCCCCTGGTCCGGGCCGGAAAGAACCAAGAGGCCGGCGAGTTCCTCGACAGCACCCTCTCCGTTGTCTTCCGCGAACAGCAGGCCGCCATCAGCCGCGTCGTCAAGATCGCCGCCGAGCAGTCAGCTGAGATCGAGCAGCGCGCCACCGCCAGCATCTCCAGGGCCCAGTGGCTCATCGTCGGTCTGGGCCTGGGCCTCATCGGCTCCACCGCCGCGCTCGGCTGGTGGATCGCCGGCGGCATCGTTCGCCCCATCACCCGCATCCGTGACTTCATGCAGGAACTCGCCGAAGGCGGTGGCAACCTTCAGACCCGCGTCGATGTCGGCGACGACCGCTCCGAGGTCGGCCAGCTCGCCCGAAGCTTCAACGCCTTCCTCCGCCTCATCAACTCCCTCCTCATCGAGATCAAGACGGTCTCCGACGAGGTCTGCAGCAGCTCTCACCGCATCGCCGCCGCCAGCGAAGAGACCAGCCGCTCCATGACCCTCCAGAGCGACTCCATGCGCGACATCTCCGCACTCGTCGATCAGATCGCCGAGTCCTCCGGTAGCGTCGCCGAACGCACCAACCAGGCCCTCAGCGCCGCCAAGAGCACCGGCGAGGTCGCCAACCAGGGAGCCCTCGTCGTCCAGAAGACCATCGACAGCATGCGCTCCATCGACGAAGGCGTCACCAGCGGCGCCGAGAGCGTCTCACGCCTCGGGGCACGCTCCAAGGAGATCGGGCAGATCATCGGCGTCATCAACGACATCGCCGACCAGACCAACCTCCTCGCCCTCAACGCCGCCATCGAGGCCGCCCGCGCGGGCGAGCACGGCCGCGGCTTCGCCGTCGTCGCCGACGAGGTTCGCAAGCTCGCCGATCGCACCACCCAGGCCACCAAGCAGGTCGCCGAGTCCATCCAGCAGATCCAGGAAGAGACCAGAACCGCCGTCGACCGCATGGGCGACGGAACCAAGGAAGTCCGCAGCGGCGTCGAGCTCGCCGGCACCGCCAGCACCGGCCTCCGCCAGATCGTCGAGAAGGCCGAGCACACCAGCCGCGTCACTTCCGAGATCGCCGCCGCCGCCAGCGAGCAGGCACAGATGGGCCTCAAGATGCGCCAGCACATCGAGGGCCTCTCCGCCACCAGCGCCGAGGTCGTCCAGGCCACCGCCTCCTCCACCGAGGCGATCTTCCAGCTCACCGAGAAGACCAAGACCCTCGCCGAAGCCGTCAAGCGTTTCAAGATCGACGGCCGCCGCAACGACCGTCGCCCACCTCCGACCTTCATCAAGAGCCCCCGCGGCACCATCGTCGATGTCTCCGCCGAAGGCGTCCACATCGAGCTCAACGGTCCCTTCAGCGGCAAGGTCGGTCAGTCCGTCACCGCCGAGCTCGAGATCGCCGGCGTTCCCCACATGGTCCCCTCAGAGGTCGCCTGGCTCCGAGGCAACCGCCTCGGCCTGCACTTCAAGAAGCCCCTCCACCAGCTCGAGGCCGCCCAGACCGTCGGCGTCTAGCGCCTCGGCCTCCGCCACACACGCACGCTCTTCTCCACATGGCCCCGCGCGAACTCCGCGCGGGGCCACGTCCATTTCACGCGTTCCACGCGCCGCGCTAAGTCCCCTTCAGCCCCGCAGCCGCCCCAGA
Source organism: uncultured Phycisphaeraceae bacterium (assembly GCA_964495635.1). Lineage (GTDB taxonomy): Bacteria > Planctomycetota > Phycisphaerae > Phycisphaerales > UBA1924 > JBBASU01. The sequence goes on along the minus strand of CAZBXF010000149.1, from coordinate 37 downwards.
CTCCGTGAGTCCCACCCAAACCCGTCGCGGCACATCC
>CAZBXF010000148.1:0-8431 GCA_964495635.1 uncultured Phycisphaeraceae bacterium | reverse complement strand
AGGATCTGCGCATCCGTCAGGTCCGCGTTCTCATCGCCGTTGAGATCGCCATCCAGCCAGTTGGCCTCGGGCGTCAGCAGGCCGACGAAGACCTGCGCCATCTGCTGCGCATCGAGCAGGTCGACGTTCTCGTCCTGGTTGTAGTCGTAGTTGCAGTCGGGGCCGCCGCCGCCAACGTTGATCCGGACCAGAGCCTGGCCGATGTCCGTATCCGTCCCGCCGCAGTTGGCCGCCAGCCCCGAGCGCAGGCGAACCACGACGTACAGCTCGCCATCATCCGAGAGGAAGGCCTGATCGTCGCGGAAGGTGCGGACGTACGTGTCATCGTCGAAGACGCCGTTGCCGTTAAGGTCGATGGGGTCGTTCTCCCGCATCACGACGGTGGTGTTGTTGAGGACGAGCACCGCGTTCGCGCGCCCGTCGGTCGCGTTGGTCGTGCCGCCGACCACGAAGTCGCCATTGTTGTTGCCCACCGCAAGGAAGAAGCACTGCGCGTACGGCGTGTCGTCGTACAGCTCCGTCGCCCCCGCGAAGATCGGCGCGTCCGTCGACGCCAGCAGCGCCGCGTTCTTCAGCACCCAGTCCGTCCCTCCAACGTTGCTGCCATACGAGTACCAGTCACCGTTGGACTCGGTGTGCAGGTACAGCGGGCTTCCCGCGGCGGTCGTCTCAACGAACAGCCCGCCCGGCAGCGTCACGTTCTCCTGAATCTTCACCGCGCCCGTGTACACGCCCACGTCGTCGCCCGTCGTCACCGGCTCGTTCGTCGTTCCAGTCGCCGACCACGAGAGCCCATCGGCCGACATCTGGAAGCCCTGCCCGAGCGTCCCGCCCGAGTCAAACGCCTTGTACGTGAACGTCGCATCGCCGAACTGGTCCGCCGGGATGTCCACTCCCTTGCGGGCCACCGAGATCGTGCCGTCCGCACGCAGCAGCGCCTGGTCGGTCGCCCCCGCCGGCGTCATGCTCGCCATGAAGCTCACCGTGCCGTCGTTCCTGATCGTCGCAGAGCCGAACGTCGAGCCATAGGCCTCCCCATCGCCAAACGCCGGAACCGTGAACCCTTCGCGCGCCACCGCAACGAACTGCGTCCCGTCCCACTTCGCGACATACGCGTCCTGCGCGGTCGCCGCCGCGTCAAGCCCCGAGAAGGAGAACTGGCCCGAGTCGTTGATCCCCAGAACCGTGCTGAACGACCCCTCCGCCGCAAGGTTCGAGTCCGGGATGATCGTCACGCCCTCCTGAGCGCCAACGCTGAAGTTGCTGTCGCTGCCGACGATGATGAGGTCGTCGGAGGTCGTCGCAAGATCCGAGTCGGCCGTCATGATCCAGCGCTCGCCGCTCGGGCTCTTCCAGGGGCGATCAAGCCCGCCGCTGGAGCTGAACCGAGCGCCGCCAAGGCCCGGCACGAGCGAGGTGTCGCTGGACGCAATCGTCGACAGCACGCCCCGGATCGCCGCCGTCGCTGGCGGCGTCACCTGGAAGAGCGTGGCGTTCGTCGTCGAGTTGTTCGCAGGCTGCGGGTCCTGCGTCGTCGTCGTGACGCTCGCCGACATCGTGGAAGTCCCGCCGACGTTCACCGTCGCCGTGATCGCGATCGTCCCGCCCCCGTTCACCGCAACGTCACCCAGCTCCAGCACAAGCTGGTTGCTCCCATTGGGCGTCAGCGCCGGCAGCGAGCTCACGAACGTGATCTCCGGCGGCAGGTCCACCGTCATCACGACGTTCTGCGCCGTCTCCGTCCCAAGGTTGTCCACCGTCACCGTGTAGTTCGCCGTCCCGCCAATCCCCAGCGCGCAGTCCGCAGGGTCGCTGATCGTGATCCGAAGGTCCGACTGCGGCGGACGCACCACCGTGCTCGCGCTCGCGCTGTTGTTGGCCGGATTGGTGTCAGACGACGTCGTCGCCGCGCTCGCGCTCGCACTGATCGTGCCCACCCCGGTCGGCGAGACCACAACGCCGAACGACGCCGTCGCGCCCCCAGCGACCGAGCCCAGGTTCGCCGTCACCGTGCTCCCGTCGAAGGTCGCCGGTGCGCTCGCCGAAACAAACGTCACACCCGAAGGCAGCGGCATCGTGACCACCACGTTGCTCGCCGCGTCGGTCCCGAAGTTCCGCGCCTCCAGCGTGTACGTGATGTTCGCCCCCGGCGGGAAGACGATCGGGTCCGGCGAGTCCGTCATCGAAAGCGCAACGTCCACCCCGGCCGTCGGGCCCACCAGCCCCGGCGCCCACGCCCCTCCAGCGAACAGCACGCCCGTCGCGCTGTTCAGCGGATTCGCAACCGGCGTCACATACGCCCCCGACGCAAGGTCCCAGACCTCAATTGCCTGCGTCCCCACGTCGTTGACGAGGTACACCCGCCCGTTCGCCGCCGCCGTGCCGTCGATGTCCGTGTCCGTCCCGGGATAGTTCGAGAGCTCCGTGAAGACCGGCGCACTCCACGGCTTGTCGATCCGGTACAGCCCGCGCCCCGTCGGCAGCACCGTCGCCGTCGTCGAGTCGTTGGTCCCGTAGAACGCGTTGGTGGCCGGATCAAAGTCCAGGCCGCCGAAGTCCTGCGCCGTGATCGCAAACAGCAGCGTGCACGTGCCATCGACCGGGTTGATCGCGTAGAACCCGCCCGCCGCGCGCCCGACAAGCTGGTTGTCCACGCTGTCCCACGCCAGGCTCGTCATCGCCCGCGTCGCCGTCCCCTCGCGCATGACGCCGATCGAGACCGGCGTCACCGGTCCGGTTGCGGTGTAGTCCGCCCGGTAGAGCGTGCTCCCGGAGTTGAAGTAGATCACCCGCGCGGCATCATCAGCCGCCAGCCCCCACACCTCGATGCCGCTGACCAGCGCCCGGGGAGGATTCGCCCCCGTCATGTCGATCACGAACATCGTGTCCGCGCCCCCCGCCTCCCCGTCGTTCCCAACGACGAGCTGAGCCTGGGCAGTTTGCACCGCCACGATCGAACCGACGCAGGCCGTGAGCGCCAGGGCCAGTGTGCCAGCAGCAGACTTGGTACGCATGTGACTACTCCCTTTGGTGATCCCGTGAGTGATCCCTTGAGTGAACAAACCGAATCCTGAACAACAAACTGGCAAGCATCCCGAACAACCACGCCCGCGCCGCCGACGCCGCGTCAGTCCGCCGCACGACACGTCCCCACCCCCATCCAAGGCCATGGACCGTAAAACCCCCAAGCCGCCAGCCTACACCCGCGAGCCCGTCGCGCCAAGAGAAAACTGCCCCGCTTGGGCGAGCGATGCTCATGAGTCTCCGCTGACCGCGCCCCCGCCTCCTCGCCAGCCCCTCCAGCATCCCAGCAAAGAAGAACGCCGCCGGCACGGGCCGGCGGCGTCAAGGTCCTGACAAGGTCCTGAGTAGTTTCCCGCGCGACTAGAGCGGGCAATCCCCCGTCACGATGTACGCCGCGAGGATCTGCGCGTCCGTCAGGTCCGCGTTCTCATCGCCATTGAGATCGCCATCGAGCCAGTTCGCGCCCGGAGTGAGCGATCCGACGAACACCTGCGCCATCTGCTGCGCATCCGTCAGATCCACGTTCTCATCCTGGTTGTAGTCGTAGTCGCAGGGCGTGGTCTCGCACTCATCCGGGATGCCGTTGCTGTTGGCATCCAGGCTGATCCCCTGCGCGATGTCGCACGAGTCGATGATGCTGTTCCCGTTGCAGTCCGGGCCCGTCGCCGATCCAGCGACGATCTTGAAGACCTCGCCGCCCGCCTGATCGACGACATACATCTCCCCGCTCGCATCGGTGCCGAACGAGACGATGTTCCCCAGGCTCGCGGTGCCCGGAGGATCCAGCTGCGTCCGCCGATCCGTCAGCTCGGTGATCGTGTCGCCCACCATGCGGAACGAGTAGATGTCCCCCGAGCAGTAGTCGGCGAAGATGTAGTGCCCGCGGAAGCACGGGATCGCATTGCCGCGATACACCTCACCACCCGTGATCGAGCAGCCCAGCACCGGCGTGGGCCCGACCGCGACATCATGCCCGTACTCAAGGATCGGCATCGTGAGCGACGCCGCGTTGCACGTGCACCCCGACAGGCCCGTGCAGCGTGTCCCCTCCATGCAGCGCCACCCGAAGTTGAGCCCCGTCGCCGTCAGCGGCACGCGGTTGATCTCCTCGCGCACGCCCTGACCCACGTCCGCAAGCCACAGATGCCCGCCGACAACGTCCACGTCCCCGCGCCACGCGTTCCGCAGGCCGCGATGCAGGATCTCATCCTCACCCGCCACGCCCACAAACGGGTTCGTCGGCGGAATCGTGTAGTTCTTCACAGGGTCCGCCGGGAAGCCATCGTCATCCGCGTTGCCCGGGATGTTGTCCGGCCCGTCCACATCGATGCGGAGCAGCTTCCCCAGCAGCGTGTTCAGCGACTGCGCGTTCCCGCCCGCCTGATAGCCCGGCGGCGTCACCGTGAACTGCCCCGCCGTGTCGTTGCCGTTGCCGCCGTCACCCGTGGAGATCAGCAGGTTCCCATCAGGCCCGAAGCTGATCCACCCGCCGTTGTGGTTGGCATCGGGCTGGCGGATCCGCATCAGGATCAGCGCCGAGCTCGGATCAGCAGTCGTCGACGTCGCGAAGGGCGCGTTCGCCCGGTAACGCACGATCACCGTCGACCCCGCCGAACGCACCGCCTCGTTCCCCGCCACCGCCGGGATCGCCGGCTCCGTGTAGTTGACGTAGAAGTAGCCGTTCTCCAGGAAGTTTGGGTGGAACGCCAGCCCCAGCAGCCCCTGCTCCCCGCCCGTCGAGACCGGCGAGACCGAGAGGTACGCAGTCGCGTTCAGCGTGTTCGACGGAAGGTTCACGATCCGGATCCGGCCCGTCGAGCTCGAACGCTGCTCCACCACGAACAGCCGCGCCGTGTCGCCCGCCGGAGCCGTCACAAACAGCGGACGCGACAGCCCGCTCACCACCGGCACCGTCGCCAGATTCTGCTGGCCCATCGCCAGACCAGCCATGCCCGACAGAGCCGAGACCACCACGGTCGCGGCCAGTGCCGCCGTGCGCATCCGCATACACATCTCCTTCTTGAAGAGCACCCGCCGCTGGAGCGGCCCCACTCCCGCCGCGGCTGCCCACAGTGTGGGTCCATTTCCGCCGTTGTCAACCCCTAAACCCGCTCCCACCCCCCAAACTCGCCCAGCCCAGCCCCGACCCCGCACATCCCCCCGCCGCGGTTCATGGACCTGCCCGGGAACCAAATCCGAAAGTCCCGCGAAGCTTCTCTTGCGGGCATGTGAATCGCCGCTCATACTGATCAGGTCTCTAGGCCCGCCCATGCCCCATCCCTCCAGTTCGGAGATCAAGATGCGCCCCTCACGCCCCGCCCTCCGCCGCCTCTCACTCGCCCTGATCCCCGCCCTCGCCGCCCTCGCCGGCGCCCAGCCCGTCACCATCAAGAACGACTCCCTCGTCAACGGCTCAACCGCCGCCGTCCAGCTCGGCTTCGTCAACAACGAGGTCGGCTGCACCACCTTCTGGCCCGGTGGCACCCCAGGCCTCACCGCCGACATGTTCCCCCTCCGCGTCACACGCGTCCAGATCTTCTGGAAGAGCTTCTTCGGCAGCTCCACCAACGCGGTGCAGGAGTCCATCAACATCTACAGCGGCTGGATCAACCCGGCACCCAACCTCATCTTCGAGAGTGACCCGCCCCAGCTCACCGACGGCGTCCTCAACGAGTTCAACTTCGAGTCCGAGAACATCATCATCACCAACCCCGGCCCCTTCTCCGTCTGTCTCAAGTTCGCCGACGCCCCCAGCGGCGACGGTGGCACCTTCGACATCAACAAGGCCTCCCTCGTCACCGACACCAACGGCTGCCAGGCCATCTTCAACATGATCTTCGCCATCCCCGGCGGCTGGACCAGCCTCTGCGGCTTCGGCGTCTCCGGCGACCTCGTCATCCGCGCCGTCGTCGAGCCCCTCCCGCAGTCCCCCTGCGACTACGACTTCAACCAGGACGAGAACGTCGACCTCCTCGACGCTCAGCAGATGGCCCAGGTCTTCGTCGGCCAACTCCCCGTCGGGCCCGGCTGGCTCAGCGGCGACATCAACGGCGACGAGAACGCCGACCTCGCCGACGCCCAGATCCTCGCCGCCTACGTCACCACCGGCGCCTGCCCCCTCTAGCCTCAGGCAAATCCCTCGATCCCCCACGCCCTTCCCAGCCCGCAACCCCCGACTTCTCCGGGCCCTCCCAGGAACCGGACAAGTTTGCGCGAAATTTCTTGACGGATTCGCAACCTTTGATATAGCTGGTGTCGCATCGGCATGGTCGAATGTCGGCCCGGGCCATGGCCTTATCGCCCGTCGCCACCGACCCCCTGTTCCGCTCCCAAAGGCGAGTCGGGTCCCGATCGGTCCGATCTATCAGACTCACCTGCACGCTCTCTTGTCGTCCGCCGCTTGTGCCCTCCGCTTCATGCCTCGCTCCAGCACCTTCCCGAACTGCACACCCAAACCTCGCATCTCCCCGTGGCGGTTCCGCCGCGATCCAGTCGTCTCATCCGTCTAGTTCCCCGTGTCCCGAGATCAATTCGAACCTTGTAGCGGATCATGGAACGCGCAGGGCGACCGAAAGTCGTGAAGCCGAATCGAGTGAGTGCAGGCAGGAGGGGTCAGAGCGAAAGGGGTGGAGGGTGGAAGGGGTAGTGGGGGGGTAGTGGGGTAGTGGGGGTGGAGGGGAAGAGGGGGTAGTGGGGGGGTGGCGTGCCGAACCGGGTCCGGTCCCGCGTCCGGCATGTGTGTGTTCAGGTCCGTTCGCATCGGAGATGTGTCCCCATGGCAGAGACGATCAACCTTCCCGCCCGCGCGAACCTCCATGTTTCGCCGCTCGCTCCCTCCTCTGGTTCCCCCGCCCGCTCCCGCCTCGCCCGGCTGGTGATCGGCGCCGGGCTCGGCCTGCTCTGCGTCTCCGCGGCCGTCGCCGCGCCGACCGAGCGCGCTCGCACGATCCCGAGCGGCCAGGACCCCGTCGTCTCCTTCAAGGACGGTCGCGTCCTCTTCGCCGACGGCGTCGTCATGTCGATCCACGGCGGTCCCGCCAGCGGCGGCGATCCCTACGACCTCGGCCCCATCGCCGCATGCTTCGCCGAAGGTTCCAACCCCACCCTCGAGCAGCTCCGGGCCCTCAACCAGACCATCCAGGCCTCCGGCTACGGCTCCCGCTACAACCGCAGCGACCGCTGGGGCAGCACCGTCATCGGCGCCGTCGGCGCCGTCGGTGATCCCATCACCATCACATGGTCCTTCGTCCCAGACGGCACCGCCATCAACGACGGCAACTTCTCCAACGACGTCTCCAGCCTCTTCGCCGACATGGACACCAAGTTCGCCGGCAACCGCGCACTCTGGATCCAGCAGTTCACCGACTCCTTCGCCAGGATCTCCGCCCTCACCGGCATCGAGTACGTCCGCGTCACCAGCGGCGGCAACGAGTGGGACGACGGCGCCGCATGGGGCACCGGCGGCGGCGCCAACGGCACCGGCCGCGGCATGGTCCGCATCGGAATGAAGCAGGTCGACAACGGCGGCGGCGTCCTCGCGTACAACTCCTTCCCCGACAACGGCGACATGGTCCTCGACGAGGACGACAACTGGGGCTCCTCCAGCAACAGCTACCGCTTCCTCCGCAACACCATCATGCACGAGCACGGCCACGGACTGGGCTTCGCCCACGTCTGCCCCAGCGGCGCGCTCATGGCCCCCTTCCTCGCAACCTCCTTCGACGGCCCACAGCAGGACGACATCCGCGGCCTCCAGGCAAACTACGGCGACCCCTCCGAGAACAACGACACCCAGGCAACCGCCTTCGACCTCGGCACCCCGACCGTCGGCTCCACCACCACCTACGGCAGCATCCCCTCCCCGGCCGTGAGCAACGCCGCCAACCTCAGCCTCAACCCCGGCGGCAGCAACACCGCCACCACCGACAACGACACCGACTGGTACAAGATCACAACCCTCGACCAGCGCCTCGTTGACATCACCGTCACCCCCATCGGCACCAACTACGCCGACTACGACCAGAACCAGGACGGCTCCTGCCAGACGGGCGCCGCCAACATGAACGCCCTCGCCCAGGCCGACCTCCAGCTCCAGGTCAACAGCGGCACCGGCGCCATCGCCCTCCGCACCCAGAACGCCACCGCCGCCGGTGCCGCCGAAGTCATCAGCGGCCTCCTCCTCAACAGCGGCGTCAACACCTTCCGCGTCAACGCCGCCAGCAACTTCACCAACGCCCAGTCCTACCGCATCACCATCAACGTCCGCAACACCAACCTCGCCCCCAGCGCCACCGACGGCACCCTCACCTCCGGCGTCCGCGTGACCTGGCCCACCATCCCCGACTCCACCAACTTCTTCGTCTACCGCAGCACCGTCGACGACGTCGCTTCCTCCTCCAGCGTCTCC
>CAZBXF010000147.1:0-8442 GCA_964495635.1 uncultured Phycisphaeraceae bacterium | reverse complement strand
TGCCGCGGTCATGTCACGCGCCTCTGGAGTGAAGCCCGCGGGGAGCGACCACTCCGAGCCCGCGGCGATTTCCACGCGGTTGCCGCCATGGGCGAGCGTCCCGAGCATCTCGGGCCTGGGGCTTCTGACCTGCACGGCGAACGCGCTGGCGTCGGTGCTCATGCGGACGAGATTGCAGAAGAACTCGTTGTCGGTGACGCCGCGATAGCGGGCCTTGACGCCGGGGAGCGCGAGGAGGGCCGTGTCGTCGTCCCACCAGAGGTGGAGGGCGACGCGGTTGTCGATGAACGAGTTCGAGAAGATTCGGTGTCCCGAGCCGTGCTCGATGTTGATGGCGCCGCGTTCGTGCCCGTAGCCGAGCTGGCCGTTGCGCTCGAAGAGGTTCTCGGTGATGGTCCAGTCGTTGGAGTAGCCGCCCCAGATGCCGCAGATGGCGTTCTCGACGATGCGGTTGCCCCAGACGAGGGCGCCGTCGCTGAAGGTGAGCTCGAGGCCGTGGGCTGGTGCGTAGGAGAAGTCGTTGCCGTAGAAGATGTTTGCGGTGCAGCCGGCCGTGGAGAGATCAAGGTCGGACTCTGGGCTTGGACGTTCGCCGAGGGCCTCCTTGCCTGCGAAGCCGAAGAAGCCATCGCCGGAGTGAGTGGCGGAGTTCTCGGCGAAGGTGTTGCGCTGGCAGGACTCGAAGGCGAGGATGCCGGCGGAGTCCTGGCCCCGGTTGTAGACGCCCTCGCTGTGGCCGCGGACGCAGAAGTCGAGGGCGTTGCGCGAGATGATGTTGTCGCTGCTGCGCCACATCGAGAGCCCCCAGCCCGAGAGGAAGGAGGCGTCGTTGTCGTAGACGCGGGCGCGGATGACGCGGTCGAGCATGATGCCGTTCTGGCCGGTTCGGACGCGGTTTCGGCGGATTGTCACGTCGCTGGAGCGTTCGATCAGGATGGCGGCGCCGTAGCGGGATCGCCACTGGCCCTGGTCGTTCTCGTGGGGCCAGAGCCAGTCGGAGGCGTCCTCGGCGAGCGGCGTTGAGTTCAGGCGCTGGCGGAAGTTGTCGGCGAAGTCGCCATCTTCGATGGTGAGTCCTGGCGTGCCGGAGGCTGCGACGCCGACCTTGAAGCCGCGGACGCGCGGCGCGCGGAGCGTCACGCCCGCGCCGCGCAGGACGTTGATGCCGATGCCTTCGAGCCTGTCCCAGGGCGTCTGTCCCGGGGCCTCACCGACGTCGGCGCCGCGGAGGAGGGTGCCTGCCTCGAACTCGACGACGATGTCATCACCGGCGATGTGGATGACGCCGTTGCCGTCCGGGTCCGGGATGATGGTGCCCTGGGGGATCCGGATCGTGCATGACCTCGTCACGAGGGTGTTGTCGCTGCGCACCTCGATCACTGGGGGCGCGGCGGCCAGCATCGGCGCGATCAGTAACTGACCGAGGAGCGTCGGCGAGAGGTCCATGCGGACAGCCTACACCGGACCCGGGAGGGGCGCGGGGTCATGGACGTAGGAAGCTGAGGTTTGGTTCAGCGGGGCGGGGGCTGCGATGCGGGGCGTGGCGAGGGCGGATCGCGCTCTCCGCAGATGATTACGGGTTGGTGCGGGGGGCCGCGTCGTCCTCGACACGGTCGGCGCGGCTGACGCGGCGGTCCTCGCCCTCGGCCAGCGGTGCGCGGTACGCGCGCTCGGTGGGGAGCTCGCGACGGTCGGGTTCCTTCTTGACGTCATCCTCGAGGCCGGCGAGGCCCTTCTTGAACTCGACGATTCCCTTGCCGAGGCTCTTGCCAACCTCGGGCAGTCGCCGCCCGAAGAGGAGCAGTGCGATGGCCAGGATGATCAGGAGCTCCCACCCCGAGAGATTCTGGATAAACGCAAGCGTGCTCATTGCTGCTCCCAGGGCCCGCGGGCCCGCGGCACAACCCCTGCAAGATCCCGGCTCTTCGGACCATCACCCGGCACGCTCGTGCCCCAGGTTGACCCGAATGGACGGTCGGGTGATTGAAGCGGGGCTGGCCGCAAAGGTCAACGCCCATCTGGAGCCCCAATTGCCACCGGGGGGCTGGATGCGGTCGGCGGGGGCTAGCGGCTCATGCGGCGTTCGGCGGCCTCGACGACGTTCAAGAGGAGCATGGCCACGGTCATGGGTCCGACGCCGCCGGGGACCGGGCTGATCCAGCCGGCGAGCCTTGAGACTGGCTCGAAGGAGACGTCCCCCACTGTCCGGGTCTTGCCGTCGGGACCGGTGACGCGGTTGACGCCGACGTCGATGACGATGGCGCCGGGCTTGACCATGTCGGGCTGGATGAGCGCGGGCACGCCGGCGGCGGCCACGAGGACATCGGCGCGGCGCGTGAGTTCGGTGAGGCCGGGGGTGAACTTGTTGCAGGAGATGACGGTGGCTTCGTGGCGCATGAGGAGGACGGCGATGGGCTTGCCGACGACGTCGCCGGCGCCGACGACGACGGCGGTCTTGCCCCGGAGGAGCGGCTCGGCGGCGCTGGCGTTGCCGATGCCGACGCCGCCGGCGGTGAGGACGGACTCGAGCATCTTCACGACGGCGAGGGCGGTGCAGGGGGCGAGCGAGGAGCGGCCGTAGACGATGTTGCCGATGTTGGCGGGGTTGACGCCCTCGACGTCCTTCTCGGGGGCGATGAGGCGCTGGACGCGGTAGGCATCGACGCCGGGCGGGAGGGGCAGGTGGAGCATGAGCGCGGTGACGTCATCTTCGCTCGAGAGGAGGAGGACGCGTCCGGCGATGTCGTCGTAGACGGCGTGCTCACCGACGCGATGGAGGCGGTATTCGATGCCGAGCTGGGCGCAGGTGCGGGCCTGGTTGTCCGCGTAGACGCGCGCGGCGGTGTCGCCGGACTCAACCAGCACGGCGTCGAGGCGGACCTTGGCCCCGCGCTCGGTGAGGGTCGCGACGCGTGCGCGGATCTGCTCGCGATAGATGGCGGCGAGCTTGGCGCCGTCGATGATGGTGGCCACAGGTTGCGACGGATCGGGCATGGACGATGATATCTGCATGCCTGGGTGGCCCGGCGGTCCCCAACGGTCTGTCGGAAGCGGGACCGCGCAGGAACACGGACGGCGGTGGCTGGGCGGTCCGCAGAGCGCCGGCCCAGAAAGCCCTCCCTGACGGTCGGGCTGCATAATCAGGCACTCTTCCCCGGTGCCCAGTGCCAAGCGCCTGCTTCCCCGTTACCCTCTCCGACGGAGGTTCACGATGCCGAGCGATCAGGCCGCCGCCGCACATGAGACTGTCAAGCGACTCCGTGCCGAGCTCGACCGGGCGAACCGGGCGTACTACGTCGACGCGCGGCCGGTGATGTCGGACGCGGAGTTTGATCGCAAGCTGGCCGAGCTGGCGAAGCTCGAGGCCGCGCACCCGGAGCTGGACGATCCGGCGAGCCCGACGCGGCGCGTCGGCGGGGAGCCGATCTCGGGCTTTCGGACGGTGGCGCACACGCAGCCGATGCTGTCGATCGACAACTCGTACAGCGAGGCGGACGTGCAGGCGTGGCATGATCGCGTGCAGGCCGCGCTGGGCGCGGGTGCGACGCCGGCATCGCTCTTTGGCGGATCGGGGGGCCCGGCGACGCCGGTTGCGTTCGTCTGCGATCCGAAGGTGGATGGGATTGCGATCTCGATCCGGTATGAGCGCGGATTGCTGGCGATTGCGCTCACGCGTGGTGATGGGCAGAAGGGGGATGACGTCACGCACGCGGTGCGGACGATCAGGGGTGTGCCGCTGCGGCTTGAGGGGGAGGGTGTTCCGGCGGTGCTTGAGGTGCGTGGCGAGATCTACATGCCGGTGGCGGAGTTTGAGCGCATCAATCAGGAACGGGAGGCCGAGGGCGAAGACGCCTTCATGAATCCGCGGAATGCGACGGCTGGGACGATCAAGAACCTTGATCCCCGGATCGTTTCGTCGCGTCGGCTGGCGTTCTGCGCCTGGGGGCGCGGCGTGATCGAGACGCGCGCGGGTGACGCCGACCCGGACGCGTTCGCGCCCGGCTACTGGGCGCTGCTGACGCGTCTGCGCGGACTCGGCATCCCGACGAACCCGGACGCGGTGAGGTGCGCAAGCTTGGAGGAGATCCTGGAGGCGGTGCGGAGTTTCGGCGGTCGCCGTGCCGCCAGCCCGTACTGGGTCGATGGGATGGTCATCCGCGTTGACTCGTTCGCGCACCAGGCGGCGCTGGGCGTCACGAGCAAGAGTCCGAGATGGGTGATCGCGTACAAGTACCCGGCCGAGCGGAAGACGACGCGGCTGCTGCGCGTGGAGCATCAGGTCGGCAAGACGGGGAAGGTGACGCCCAGGGCCGTGATGGAGCCTGTGCTGCTGGCTGGGAGTGTCGTCCAGCACGCGACGCTGCACAACTACGGGCGGGTGCGCCAGGCACCCACCGACCCGGAGAATCCGACCGGCCCCACCACCGACATTCGCGTTGGCGATCTTGTGTACGTCGAGAAGGCGGGGGAGATCATCCCGTACGTCTCCGGAGTCGTCGTGCGTGAGCGGCCGGCGAACGCGGCTGCGATCGTGGCGCCGGTGGCGTGCCCGGAGTGCGCTGGCCCGGTAGAGATCGAGCCGCCCGAGGCGGAGGCGGACCCGACGCTGGAGACGTCGCGACGGTGCGTGAATCCGGAGTGCCCGGCGCAGGTGCGTGAGAAGCTGATCTGGTTCGCCGGGCGCAAGCAGATGGACATCGACGGGCTGGGCGAGAAGACGATCGATCAGATCCGTGCGGCGGGGACGATTCCGCTGTCCACGTTTGCGGACATCTTCCGACTGTCGCGATACCGGGACGCACTGCTTGCGCTGGATCGAATGGGGGAGAGGAAGGTTGACAACCTGCTGGCGAGCATCGAGGCTGCCAAGTCCAGGGGGCTCAACCGGGTGCTGGCGGGGATGGGGATGCGGCATGTGGGGGACACGACCTCGAAGCTGCTGGCCCGGAACTTCCGGAGCCTGGATGAGCTTCTGGCTGCGCCGGTGTGGAAGCTGATGCCGCAGGCAGTGAACCGCATGAGCGGGCCGCGGCGGCTGGAGCGGTTTGGGCTTACGTCGCCGGTTGAGCCCGAGTACGAGACGGGCCTGGGCGAGGACACGGCGCCGATCGTGCACGCGTACCTGCACTCGCCGGCGGCGGCGCGGACGTTTGCGGAGCTTCGGGCTGAGGGCGTTGACCTTTCGAGCAAGGACTACCGGGCGGCCAAAGCGAAGGTCGCGGCCGGGCCTTTCGCGGGGAAGACGATCGTTCTGACGGGGACGCTGGAGTCGTTCGACCGTGCGACGCTGGCGGAGCGGCTGGAGGCGATGGGAGCCCGTGTGAGCGGATCGGTCTCGAAGAACACGAGTCTGGTCATTGCGGGGCCGGGGGCGGGATCCAAGCTCGACAAAGCCCGCGAACTGGGCATCGAGACGTGGGACGAGTCAAGATTGCTCAAGGAACTGGAGCCGAAGGGGTAGTGGATACGAAGAGAGAGCGTCGACGAGATCCGGCCCCGGGGCGTTCGCCCGGCGGGACGGAGGCAGCCCAGTCGGGATCGTCGAACGGGGCGCGTTTGACAGCATGGAAAACGTCGAGTTCAAAGCCGAGCTGCGGGATATCAGTCTGGCGCGGACGATCTGCCGGGCGATTGGCGCGAGCTTCATCGTGAAGATGGACCAAACGGACACCTACTTCCGGGTGCCTTCGGGCCGACTGAAGAAGCGTGAGTGCTCCGGCGAGCCGACGGAGTGGATCTACTACGAGCGGGCGGACAAGGCGGCGGCCCGGTTGAGCCGGTTCACGATTTACAGCGCGCAGCAGGCCCGGGAGCGGTTTGGCGAGATTCCGCTGCCGGTGCGGGCGGTGGTCCGAAAACGCCGCGAGCTGTACATGCTCGGCAATACGCGAATCCATCTGGATGAAGTCGAAGGACTTGGGACATTCCTAGAGTTCGAATCTCTGATCGGTCGGGACCACGGGACGGCACGTGGTCACGAGGCGGTGGCTTCGCTCCGGACGCAGTTTGCGCCGGTTCTGGGTGAGGCGGTCGGGGTGGGCTATGTGGATCTGCTGGATCCGCAGACGGAGAGATCATGCCCGCCGCCCGATGAGGTCGATGTCTTCTAGGTGAGAGAGGTCCGGCGCGGCTCGCCGGTTGATGACAGCCTCACAGTGTGCTCTTTCGGAGCCGTTACGAGAGTCTCCTTGGTGGAGATGGAGAACCCATGAAGAACCGAACGAACGTGAATCACTTTGAGTCTCTTGAGTCGCGCCTGGTGCTGAGCGACACGGTCGGCCCGCTGGCGGCATCGGCGTTCGCGATGACGCAGCAGACGGACTCGGGGGTGGTGGGTGACTTTGTCACGAACAACCTGCGGCCCGCGTTCACGTGGAGCACGCCCGCGGATCAGGGCACGCCGCCGTCGGGAACGAGCACGAACTATGTCTGGCAGGTGCAGCAGCGCGTGGGGGCTGACCTGGTCCTGACCGAGTTCGGCGGCCAGGGCGGTACGGGCCCGACCGCGAATCTCTCCGAGGGCCGGTACATCTGGTTCGTGCGTTACCAGGACAATGCGGGCAACTGGGGTGACTGGGGCGGCGTGAACTTCCGGATCGCCACGACTCCGACGCCGCCGCCGGAGGCCACGCTGGTCAACGACACTGGGACGGACGGCGACAACATCACGAGCGACACGGACGTTTTCTTCTTCTTCTCGCGCCCTGCGGGGCTGCCGGAGGATGCCCTTTCGTACCGCGAGTACTACTGGGCGCTCTCGCTGCAGAGCGGGCCGACGTACTACGGCATCTCTGACAGCGCGATCGTGCGGCCCGGCGATATTCATCCGGCGCTGCAGGTCATGCCTGAGGGGACGCACACGATGTTCGTCCGGGCGCAGGACGCCGCGGGGAACATTTCGGAGAACTGGGGCGGGGCGGTCTTCACCGTCGACACCACCAAGCCCGCCGCGAGCCCGAACATCCGCATGGATTCGGCGCTGGACTGGGGTCCGTTCAACAACGACCAGATCACCAGCTCGCGGGCACCCTGGTTCAACTGGGATGCTCCGACCGACGTGGGGAGCGGGCTCTCGAACCGCTTCTTCTGGCAGGTGCACGATCAGAGCGCGAACATCATCCAGTTCGGCGAGACGACGGGGACGCAGCTGCGTCTGCCCGCGAACCTTGCCGACGGCACGTACCGCCTGTGGATCAACGCTGAGGATCGCGCCGGCAACAACGGCAACTGGGCCCTGATCCAGGGCGGGACGTTCACGATCGACGCGACCGCGGCGAGCGTGCCCAACCTCATCGCTCCGTCCGACGGCTCCGTGCAGGGCTCGTCGGCGGTACTGCTGTGGTCGCAGGCCAACGACAACGTCGGTGGCAGCGGCGTCTGGGGCTATCAGTTCGAGCTCATCGGACCGGGTGGCAGCAACACGACGACGGGCTACCGCACGGCGCTCACGACGACCGTCTCCCTCTCGTTTGGAACCGGCACGTACACGTGGCGCGTCCGCAGCGTCGACCTTGCGGGCGTGCACAGCGCGTGGTCCACGAGCCGCACGATGATCGTGACGTAACACAACGCCGAAGGCGCGATCCGCGCTCCACACAACAAAAGAGGGCCGGCACCGAGTGCCGGCCCTTTTTCATTTGGCGACAGGCGGGAGTGACGCGACCCACCGACCGATTCGGTCCGCCGCGCTGGATTGGACTTGCGGCGCACGCTCGCCTGAGCTTTGGGGGACGGGCGACGGCCTCTGCAAGATTGCGAGGCTTCGTCGGGATCGCGGCGTTACTCGTCGGCTCTGTTGATCGCGTTCTTGTTGTTCATCTGCTTGAGGAGGTTGCTCGTGGAGGGGGACTTCTGCGGAGCTCCGAAGCCGGGCTTGGCGGTGTTCGCCATCGGCTTCACGAGCGCGACCTTACTCGGCTGCTTCATCTGGATCGGCGTGATGGGCTTGGACGTGGGCTTCATCAGGTTGTTGATCTGCGGCGCGTTCCGGTTGACGGGGGCCTTGGGCGTGCCGCCGACACCCGACTGTTTGGTGGGCGCGTTGCCGGGATTCTGGGTTGGGGCGACCTTGGAGGCCATCGGAGATGACACTGAGGAGGTGCTCCCGGAGCGCGGCTTGGTTGCCATGGACTGGACGGCTGACTGCGCTTTGGCGATCTGCTGCGTCGCCTTCTTCTCGATGTCGTTCTTGACGGGCTCGACGAACTTCTCCTGCGCGATCGCGCCGCCGACCTGGCCCGCGAAGTTGGCGACACCGGCCTTGGAGGGCATCGGCGGCGTCGGGCTCGTCAGCCCGTTGACCGCGCCCTTGTAGGCGTTCCCGGCGGCTTCAATCACCTTGGGGCCGTTCTTCGCGATCTGCTCGCTCACGACCTTCGTGACCTTCTTGGCCACCTCCTGCTGGGCCTTGCGTGTGAGGGGGTTGTTGCCGAAGACTGACAT
>CAZBXF010000146.1:0-8454 GCA_964495635.1 uncultured Phycisphaeraceae bacterium | reverse complement strand
CCCCCCCCCCCCCCCCCCCCCCCCCCCCCCCCCCCCCCCCCCCCCCGCCCCCCCGAGTGCATAGGCGTGATTGCGCAACCAAGGGGTTTGGTTGGGTTTGCCGGCTCTTCTCACAACCTCCCTCTGGATCCTGTATTCTTCTGGCCATGCTTCAGAAAGTCCTTGCGTCCCTCGCGGCCGGGCTTGCCGGTCTTTCTTTCCTTCTCGCCGCGCTCGTGGCGGTGCCGGCTTCGGGGCAGCCCTCGAGTTCTGGGCCATTCAACCCGCCTGCGAACGGGCCGCGCCGGGCGGATCCGACGCTGGTCGCGATCCGGGGCTGCACACTGCACACGGGGCCGGGTGCGGCTGCGATCGAGCATGCGACGGTGGTGGTGAAGGATGGGCGGATCGCCGCGATTCTGCCCGGCGAGAACAAGGCGCCGGCGCGGCTGCCGGTGGGGCCGCGCGTGATCGACGCGAAGGGCCTGCACGTGTATGCGGCGTTCATCGACCCGTTCGTTGAGATCGACGCACCCCGCCCTGATCCGAAGAGCGCCGGACTGCATTGGAACGAGGCGGTCACGCCGCAGCGCGGGGCCCTTGACGGCGTGGGGCTTGACGCGGGCACGGCCGATTCGCTGCGAAAGCTGGGGTTCGGGGCGGCGGGACTGGCGCCGCGCGGCGGCATCATCCGGGGGCGCGGGGCGGCGGTGTCGCTGGCGAAGCCGAGCGATGACGCTTCGGTGGCGCGTCCGCCGGTGTACGCGCGGGAGATCTATCAGGTCGCGAGCTTCGATCTTTCCGGGCGCGGCTACCCGGACTCGCAGATGGGCGCCATCGCGCTGCTGCGGCAGACCTTCAGCGACGCCGATTGGCAGTACGGCCGGCGCGTGCGGGGCGTGACGGATGAGGCGGTCAACGCGCTGGACTGGCTCGCGCCGGTGGTCGGCGGGCCCGCATCGGCGGAGCTGGGTGATGCTGGCCGGGGTGTGGTGCCGGCGGATCGCGTCCAGCCGCCTGTGCGTCCGGCGACGATCCTCTTCGACGCGACCGACGAGCTCGAGTCGCTGCGCGCGACCAAGATCGCGGTGGAGTTCCAGCGGCCGCTGATCCTCGTCGGGACCGGCACCGAGCTGGCACGGCTGGAGGCGATCAAGCGGAACAACGTTCGGATGATCCTGCCGCTGACGTTCCCCCGGACGCCCGACGTGTCGAGCGTGGCCAAGCAGGACGGCGTCGAGCTGCGCGACCTCATGATGTGGGAGCAGGCCCCGACGAATCCGCGGCGCCTGGTCGCGGCGGGGGTGCCGTTTGCGCTCACGAGCAGCAAGCTTCGCGATCGCTCGCAGTTCATGGCGAACGTTCGGAAGGCCATCAAGCACGGGCTCACGGAGGCGGAGGCGCTGGGGGCGCTGACGACGACGCCCGCGGCGTTCCTCGGGCTCTCATCGTCGCTGGGAACGGTGGAGGTCGGCAAGGTCGCGAACCTGATCATCGCGGATGGGCCCATCTTCGCGGACAAGACGAAGCTCCGCTCGGTCATGATCGACGGTCTGGTGCATGAGCTGAGCACCGCGCCTGACGACTATGAGGGGACGTGGGATGTCACGCTGGAGGGGGGCCCCGCGGCCGCGCGGACACTGATCTTCGGCAAGGAGCCGACGGACCTCACGGTGACGCGGAACGACAAGACGACGAAGGCCTCCCGGGTGGTGGTGTCGGGCGGGGCGCTGGCGTTCACGTTTGAGCATGATGCGCTGAATGACAAGGTGGAGCCTGGCGCCGCGCCGGGGGAGGCGGGGCCGACGGGGATCTTCACGCTGAACGCCGCGATCCTGCGCGAGGGTGGGCCGGAGACTCGTCCGGTTGCGCTCTCGGGCACGGGGCTGCGGTCGGATGGGGAGCGGTTCGCGTGGTCGGCGAAGCGCCGGCCGCGGCCGCTCACGGGGGTTTGGCCGGTGATGCTCGAGGCGGAACAGGAGGCGGCGTTCGTGCTGCTGTTCATGCCGCCGGAGCTGGCCGGGGCGAAGCCCGAGGCGGGCGCACCGGAAGCCCGCCCGGCGCTGGAGGCTGTGCTGGCGGACGGAACCCGGGGGCCCGCGACGTTCACGTGGGACGGCACGACGGTCACGCTGGACATTCCGGCGATGGGCAGCCGGGCCGGCGCGAAGCTCAGCGGGACGATCGACTGGAGCGGCAAGGCGCCGACGATGTCCGGGAGCGCGTGGAAGGCCACGCGCACGACGCTGGACGGTTCGTACCGTGTCTTTGAGACGGATGGCAACGCGAAGGACCCCAAGGCCAAGGATGGGCTGACGATCGACGTCGGCGGCACGTCCTTCGGCGGCGGCAGCGGGCCAACGCCCCCCACTGCTCCCAAGCCGACGGTGAAGCTCACGTTCACGAAGGCCGACGACGCGGAGGGGAAGGCCGTGAAGCCAACCGTGATCGATGGCGAGGATGTCGCGTTTGACGCGGCCGGCCCCGGGAACGCCATCACCTTCAAGATGGACCTGAAGCCGCTGGGCACCGAGGCGCAGCCGCTGGAGGGGAAGGCGGAGGATCGCATCACGATCTTCGGTGACGTTCTGACAGGCACCTCCACGCTTCCCGACGGCACCAAGCACACGTACAAGGCCAGGCGCGAGGAGAAGGAAGACGACGAGGCCAAGCGCCTCCGCGAGGAGCTGGAGGCCATCAAGGAGATCCCGGAGCAGCTTCCGACGCCCTTTGGACCGTTCGGGATGCTGACCCAGCCGGCCCAGGAGACGATCCTCTTCACGAACGCGACGGTGTGGACGCTGGGCGCTCAGGGGACGCTCGAGAACGCGTGCGTGCTTGTGCAGGGTGGTCGGATCGCGTATGTGGGCAAGGACGTGCCGAGCACTCCGGCCGGGACGATCACGATCGACGCGAAGGGCAAGCACCTCACGCCGGGCATCATCGACTGCCACAGCCACACGGGGATCTCCAAGGGCGTGAATGAGGGCGGGCAGGCCATCACGGCCGAGGTCCGCATCCAGGATGTCACGGATCCCAACGACGTGAACTGGTATCGCCAGCTTGCCGGCGGCGTCACCGCCGTGAACAACCTCCATGGCTCGGCCAACGCCATCGGCGGGCAGAGCCAGACCAACAAGCTCCGGTGGGGCTGCGTCCATCCTGACGACATGCACATGGAGGGCGCCAAGCCGGGCATCAAGTTCGCGCTCGGCGAGAATCCCACGGGTGTGAACTGGCGCGGCGGTCGTGGTGACGGCGAACGCCGCTATCCCGGGACGCGCATGGGTGTGGAGCAGCTCATCCGGGACCGATTCACCGCGGCGAGGGAGTACGCGGCCCAGCGGAAGGCGACCGCGACGTCGCGCGACCCTGTGCGCCGGGACTTTGAGCTTGATGCGGTCGCGGAGATCCTTGCCGGCGATCGCTGGGTTCACGCGCACAGCTATCGCCAGGACGAGATCCTCATGCTGTCGCAGGTGGCGGGCGACTTCAAGTTCAAGATCGGCACCTACCAGCACATCCTGGAGGGGTACAAGGTCGCGGACGCGATCAAGGCCCATGCCGTCGGGGCCTCCGGCTTCACGGACTGGTGGGCGTTCAAGGTCGAGGTGCAGGACGCGATCCCCGGCGGCTTCCCGCTGATGGAGGAGGTGGGCGTTGTTGTCTCGTACAACAGCGACAGCAACGAGCTGGCGCGGCGCATGAACGCCGAGGCGGCGAAGGCCGTGAAGTACTCGGGCGGCCGCGTCACGCCGGCGGATGCGTTCAAGTACGTCACGCTCAACCCGGCTATCCAGCTCGGGATCGACTCGCGTGTCGGCTCGGTCGAGGTGGGCAAGGAAGCAGACCTGGTGCTCTGGTCGGGCGATCCGCTGTCGACGTACTCGAAGTGTGAGATGACGCTGGTGGACGGCCGAATCCTCTTCTCGCTCGAGCGCGACAGTGAACTGCGGGCTCACGTCAAGAAGGAGCGTCAGCGCCTGATCCAGAAGGTGCTTGCGGATGGCAAGCGCCGTCCGGCCGAGGCGGGCTCTGATGGAGCACCCCGCACCGGCGGTCGACGCGGCCGCCCGCCGGGTGAGTACGAGGGTGATGCCGACGCGACAGGCGATGCTGCCACCGACGCCGCCCGCGAGGAGATGAAGCAGATCTATCTCGAGATGCTCCGCAGCGGTCGTGATCCGCGCTACCTCCCCGGCGTCTGCGGCTGCGGATTTACGCACTGGTGATCGGAGTGTGCCGGCGCCTGGGGCCGACACGACTGCTCGCTCTCATCACGCTCGGATAATGCTCTGATCACGCTCCGTTCACTGCCATCACCACTTGACGCTGCTTCGCACCACTGGACCCAATGACCATGACGACTCGCATCACCGGCGCACTGCTGACGCTTCTCTGCCTCACCTCCGCCGCCAGCGCTCAGGATCTCACCCATAAGGCGCCACCCCAGGCAGGGCCGATCGTGATCACGGGGGCGACGATCCACCCGGTTTCCGGGCCCGCTTTCCGGGGGTTCATCATCTTCGACCAGGGCAAGATCACGATGATGCAGGAGGGGGAGCTCAAGGATGCGCGTGACGGAGTCCGTGTGATCGACGCCGCCGGCAGGCACGTCTATCCGGGCCTGATGGCCCCGTGGACTCAGCTGGGACTGACGGAGTTCCAATCCGTGCCGGCGACGCAGGACATCACGGAGGCGCGTCCATCGCGCCCGAGGCGCGACCATCGATCGCGGTGAATCCCGACTCGACGCTGATCCCGGTCACGCGTTCGAACGGCATCCTCCTGGCGGCGATCGCCCCCGAGGGCGGGCTCATCCCTGGCCAGGCATCGGTCATTCGTCTCGACGGCTGGACGATGGCGGACATGGCGGCGCAGCCGACCACCGGGATCGTGCTGAGGTGGCCGCAGATGCGCACGATCACGGCGTGGTGGATGGACACGAGCGAGGACGATCAGCGCCGCGACATCGGCCGCAATCTCGAACGCATCCGGGAGGTTTTCGCGACCGCCGCGGCCTATGCCGATGCTCGCGGCGCGGACCCGACCCAGCCCGAAGACCTCCGATGGGAGGCCATGAGGCCCCTGTTCGCCGGCGCGCCGCTGGAGGGCGCCACCGATACCAGGGCCCGGCTCTTCATTCTGGCCAACGATGTCGATCAGATCTCGGCGGCGGTGGCCTTCGCCAAGGAACGTGCGTTGCGTGCCGTCATCGTCGGCGGGCGTGATGCTCACCTCTGCGCGGCACTGCTGAAGGAGAACGGCATCCCCGTCGTGCTGACGGGCACGCACGTGATGCCGCGGCGTGACGACGCCGACTATGACGAGGCCTTCACGCGTCCGCTGCGGCTGCACGAGGCGGGGATCACCTTCGCGATTGCTCACATGGACGACACGGCCCACGAGCGCAACCTGCCTTATTCGGCGGCGATCGCCGCGGCGCATGGGCTGCCGCCGGAGGCCGCGCTGAGGGCCATCACCCTTGCCCCGGCGCAGATCTTCGGGATCGACGACCGGTACGGCTCTCTGGAGACCGGGAAGTCTGCCACGCTGCTCATCACGACCGGCGACCCGCTCGAGGTGACGACACAGATCCAGAGCGCGTTCATCGACGGGCGCGAGATCGACCTTTCGAACAAGCAGACCAAGCTCTACGAGAAGTACCGCGAGCGCTACCAGCAGATGGGGATCATCAAGAAGGATGAGTGAGGTCGAGGCGGCAGGGCGAGGTCGCCACCGGGGACAGGCACTCGGCCGGGCTCGCGTTCATGGGTGATCGACCGGCTTCTGCGGGGCGGTTGAGAGGTGGACGCAGACACCGGCCGGGCAACTCCCGGGATGGCGCGAGGCCCGTTTACTCACCGATGATCGCCCGTCCCGTGTTCGGGTCGACACGCAGGATCATCGCGCGGTTCAGCACCGTCGCGGCGCCGCGGCTGTAGGTCCCGCCGAGCATGTTCAGCACGCCGCCGTCGGGCGTGTAGGTCCAGGCGTTGAAGAAGCCGAACATCGGGTTCGCGCGGCCACCGGTGAAGGTGCCGCCGGGGTTGGCCCTGGCCCACACGCCCAGGGCGCGGTGCACGTTGAGCCGGCCACCGGACACGCACCTGCCCTGCAGCGCGGCGCTCGTGGTGGTGCTGCTCAGGATGAGATCCTTGGCCTGCTGCCACGTCAGGTTGGGACGCTTCGAGAGCACGAGTGCGACCGCGCCAGCCACGTGCGGCGCAGCCATCGATGTGCCGCTCTTGAGCTCGTAGTTGGTTGAGTTCACGGTGCTGTAGATGGAGCCGCCGGGCGCGAAGAGATCGACCTGTGTCGCTCCGTAGTTGCTGTCATTGCTGATCCCGCCGCCCTCGTTCAGCCAGCCCACGGTGATCACGTTGGATGCCGGGGAGTTGGCGGGGTGGAACGGGTTGACGTCATTGTCGCTGCCGTCGTTCCCGGCAGCGCAGACCGCGATGTGTCCAAGCGCCTGCCCGCCTGCGGCGATAACGTCCCAATCGGTGTTGAACCCCGGACCGCCGTAGCTGTGGTTCGAAACTCGCGCACCGTTGTCGATCGCGTAATCAAA
Organism: uncultured Phycisphaeraceae bacterium; assembly: GCA_964495635.1. Lineage (GTDB taxonomy): Bacteria > Planctomycetota > Phycisphaerae > Phycisphaerales > UBA1924 > JBBASU01. Next base: position 1,901 of record CAZBXF010000146.1, on the reverse strand, counting down.
TCCAGCGATCTGCCCGCCCGCGAACACGCCGTCGCACCCTGTGTCGCACCGCAGCGCCATGATGCTCGTCGTCCAGTTGACTCCGGCGACGCCGAGATTGTTGTTCCCACGCGCGCCGAGGATCCCGGCGACGTGCGTGCCGTGGTTGTCACAACCAGATGGGTTCCGGTTGTTCTCGTCGAAGTCCCAGCCCTGCAGGTCGTCGATGTACCCGTTCCCATCGTCGTCGATGCCATTGAGGACCTCGTCCTGGTTCGTCCAGACGTTCAGTTCGAGGTCCGGGTGCGTGATGGTCACGCCGGAGTCCACCACCGCGATCGTGACCGCCGTGGAGCCGGCGAACTCCTCCCAGGCCAGCTCCGCCGCGCATCCGCCGTTGCTCGCGGCCATGGACCACTGATCGGAGTACTGGCTGTCGTTGGGCACGACAATGGCGTATGCCCTGGAAATCGGGTGCGCGAACATGACGCTCGGCTCATCGAGGTATGCGTTCACCACCGCCGCCAGGTCCGCGCCGTCGCGCTCGACCATGCAGAGGTTCGCCACGACGCGGGCCCGCCACTTCTCCGTCATTCCAAGCTTCGCGTGCACCGCGGCCTGCTGCTCTCGCGTGGTACCGGGCCTGAACGCGACGCTCACGCGGCCCGGCACAGCGTCCCGCAGGTCCATCTTGCGGAAGTTGCGCTTGTCGAATGTCAGCGGCGCGTCGACGATCTGCGTCACGTCCGCCCTTGCCGCGACGCGCGGGTTGTCCCAGTTCAGGATGTCGTGCGCCTGCAGCTGGGTCACGTTCAACGCGTCCTCGCCAATCAGGCTCGCGGCCTGCTCGTTGGTCAGGTTCTGGCCCGGCTTCACGACGGCCTCGCCCGAGGCGAGGGCCGAACCGGCGATGGCGAGCAGGACGGCGACGGCGGTGAGCTTCTTCATGGGGCGGCCTTTCCTTTCAGAGTTCACGAAGCGACGCCCGCGGATTCCTCGGCGGGCGGCGTTGAGCGGTTGTCTACTGCAGGCTGACGAGCACGAGCACCAGGCCCTTGCCGGACTTGAGCGGCGACATCGCCTTGCCGAGCGTTGCGCCCTGCGAGCGGGCGTGGTCGTTCACCTTCATCGCGTGGCCCGGCGTGTCCGAGGTCGTGAGCATGTCGCCCGCGCTGATCGGCCCGCCCTCATCCGCGTCGCACCAGCACCAGACGCGCCCGATGCTCGCGACCGGCATGTCGCCGTCGGCGATCGTGCCGGTCTGGGTGAGCGTGAGGCCCGGCCTGATGCCGTTGGCGCCGCTGATGATGCCCGCGACGGTGCGGTCGTAGGCGCCGCTGACCACCCGCATCTTGCCGACGTTCTCGGGGTCGATCGCGACGACCATCCCCGGCACCGGCAGAACACCCTCCGACGCCGCGACGTCGTAGGGCTCCGCGACGTCGCTGCCGCCGGTGATCTCCAGGACCGGCACGATCACGTTCCCGCTTCCCTGGTTCAGGAAGAGCGGCGCCGCATTTCCGTTGTTGCGGGCGATGATCTCGTTGTTGTCCATGACGATGTTGAGGCCCGTGGTATCGCCGGAGATGATGTGACCGCCGCCGGCGAGTGAGGCGTCCGACCCGTTGAGGACGTGGAACGTCGCTGCGGGGACGATCGTGCCGACGCCGACCTGACCGGTGGGCGAGAGCGAGAGGACCTCGCCGCTCGAAGAGGTGTGGCTGGGGCCGGTGCCGATGAGCAGGCGACCCGCGCCGCCGGCGTTGCCCGAGCCCGTTGAGATCATGTGCCAGTGCGTGCCGCCCACCGACGAGTTGCGGAGGTTGAACCACGTGCCCGCGGTGCTGCTGCTCTCGACGAGCAGCGGGAAGAACGCGGTGTTCGAGATGTGCACCGGTGCGACCGGCGCGGTCGTGCCGGTG
>CAZBXF010000145.1:0-8603 GCA_964495635.1 uncultured Phycisphaeraceae bacterium | reverse complement strand
TGTGCTGGAGGCTTCCCATGCGTGTGCGTGCTGTGTGTGGCGGGTTGATGGGTGTTGTGCTGCTGGGGTCGGTTGCGTGCGGCGGGCAGACGGTGTGGGACTTTGATCCTGACGCGACGCCGCTGTCGGCTTCGGTGGGGTCGGGGGTGCTTTCGTATCGGGGGAACACGGCGGGCGCGGTGTCGTTTGGGAGGATCTCGACGGCGGGGCTGCCGCCGATGGTGGGTGGGGACTCGGGGGTGATGCTGGTGGGGGCGTTGTCGGCGGCGCAGGGGATCAACATGGACCATGCGTCGGCGCCGAACGGCGTGCACACGGTCAATGGGTGGACGAGCAACTACACGATCGTGATGGATGTGCTGATTCCGGCGGCGTCGTTCGCGTCGGTGCGGTCGCTCTTCCAGACGAACACGTCGAACGCGAACGATGGGGACTACTTCATCGATGGTCAGGGTCGGATCGGGACGAGCGGGGTCTACAACGGGCAGCTGCAGGCGGGCGTGTGGCATCGCATCGCGATCGTGGTGGGGGCGGCGGACAACGAGGGGATGGCCTCGACGTACATCGATGGTGTGTTCGTGGGTGGGCAGGGCGGGACGGGTGCGTCGATCGGATCGCGCTGGGCGCTGTACTCGCAGGCCGGGGCGGACCTGATCATGTTCGCGGATGACAACGGTCAGACGGCGCCGATCTGGGTGAGCAGCATGTCGTTCACGGATCGGCGGATGACGGCGGCGGAGATTGCGGCGCTGGGCGGGGCGCACGCGGCGGGGGTTCGGACGCCGGGGGCTGCGGCGAACCCGCCCCGGAACTACACGCGGTGTGCGGGGCCGGTGGCGCATCGTGGGGCGTCTGCCGCGGCGCCTGAGAACACGCTGGCGGCGATCGACGCCGCGATCGCGATGGGAGCGCGGGCGATTGAGATGGACATCCGGCTCTCGTCGGATGGTGTGGCGGTCCTGATGCACGATGGGACGATGGACCGGACGACGAATCTGGTGGGGAATGCGACGAGCTTCACGGCGGCGCAGATGCAGGGTGCGGACGCGGGGTCGTGGTTCGATCCGGTGTTCGCGGGTGAGCGCGTGCCGACGCTGCGGCAGGCCTTCGAGCGGATGCGCGGGACGGGCGTGATCCCGTACCTGGATGTGAAGGTGAATGGGATGGGACCGGCGATCCGCACGGCGCTGCAGCAGGCGGGGATGACGGAGCGCGACATCTGGCTCTGGGCGTACAACCGTGGACTGGTGGCGGAGTTCAACGCGACGTTCGCGAATCCGCGGATCGTGGTGGGCGAGATTCCGCGGACGGCGGCGCAGTTCGCGGAGCTGCGCGGGCTGAAGGTGGTGGGGCTGGACCTGGGCTTCGGGAGCTACACGGGTGGCGAGGTCGATGCCGCGTGGGTGGCGCAGGCGCGTGCGGAGGGGTTCTTCACGTGCGGGTACACGGTGGTGTCGCCGAGCGTGATGAACACGATGATCGATCTGGGGGTGGACTTCATCGAGACGGACTATCCGGACATGGTGGCGCGGGCGGGGCGCGCGCCGGTGGTGCTGGAGCTCACGGACCGCCAGGTGCGCCAGGGAGAGACGGTGACGATGGCGGCGACCACGGAGCCGGGGGCGGTGGTGGTCTGGTCGCGCGATGGCGAGGTGCTTGCGGGCGGGCCGACGCCGTGGGGAAGTGTGATTGAGCTTGGGCAGACGCTGACGATCTCGAACGCGCTTGGTGCAGACACTGGTTCGTATCGAGCCGAGGTTCGAAACGCGTGCGGCATGGTGGAGGTCGGGCCGGTGCGCGTCATCGTGGGGTGCGAGTACGACTTCAATCAGGACGAGAACGTGGACCTGCTGGATGCCCAGCAGATGGCCCAGGTGTTCGTGGGCGTGCTCAGCCGGGGGGCGGGGTGGCTGGATGGGGACCTGAACCTGGATGAGAATGCCGATCTGGTCGATGCCCAGACGCTGGCCTCGTTCGTGGTAACTGGGGTTTGCCCGCGATAGCTGGCCGGTGACGGGGTGGGAACGTGGGGCATTTTCGGACGTTTGGAGCCGGGTACCCGACGCAGGCGGGGGCCGAGGGTGGTTTTTGGGCATCGGGGAGGCGCCGTGGTTTTCTGCCGCGGGCTTGAGGCCGATACCCTTCACGGAGCGAATAGACCCGGCTTCCGATGCCAGGCGCTGCGACGCGCTGGCGCGGCGGTGTCCTGATCAGCGTGTCGATGGTGCGCTGGGCGTGTTGTTCTGATCTGCCTGAGCCGATTCAACCCGAGACGAGTCCGTTGGAGCCTCACATGCGTTGTCTGTTGGCGAGTGTTGCGCGTCGGTGTGGGATGAAGGGGCTCATGCTCGGAGTGGCGATGGCTGCGGTGGGCGCTGCGGGCGCGGCGCGGGCCGACTCCATCACGCTGCGGGCCGTCGCGGACACGACGATCTACGCCGAGAATGACCGGCTGTCGAACGGGTCGGGGTCGTGGCTCTTTTCGGGGAACACGGGGAACAACTTCACGCGTCGGTCGCTGCTGAGGTTTGATCTTTCGAGCATTCCAGCGGGGGCGTTCATCACGGATGTGGCGCTGACCGTGCAGCTGAGCCGCTCGACGGTGGCTGGGCTTGAGACGTACCGGGTGCACCGGTTGAACTCGGCGTGGGGCGAGGGATCGTCGAACGCGTCGGGGCAGGAGGGCGGCGGCGCGTTCGCGAAGCAGAATGATGCGACGTGGCGGTACCGGCTGTACAACGAGTCGGACCCGACGTCGAGCCCGGCGTGGTCGACGCTGGGTGGGGACTTCGTGGCCGAGCCGTCGAGCACGGCGGAGATCGACTCGATCCTGAGCCCGTACACGTTCACGGGGACGGGGCTGATCCTGGATGTGCAGTCGATGATCGCGAGTCCTGCGAGCAACTTCGGCTGGATCCTGATCGGCAACGAGACGGCGGCGGGAACGGCGAAACGGTTTGTGGCGCGGGAGACGGGCACGGTCGCGCAGCGTCCGACGCTGGTGGTGACGTACTCGCTGACGGCGCCGACGGGCGCCTGCTGCCTTCCGGATGGGTCGTGCGTCACGCTGCCTTCGGGCGTGTGCGCGAGCGCGGGGGGGACTTTCCAGGGGGTTGGTGTGCCGTGTGCGCCGGGGCTGTGCCCGCTGCCGACGGGCGCGTGCTGCCTGCCGGATGGATCGTGCAACACGCTGACGCAGGCGGCGTGTGCCGCGGCGGGGGGGACCTTCCAGGGTGCGGGGACGGGCTGCTCCGGGCAGAACTGCCCGCTGGTGCTGACGCCATTCGTGGATGAGCTTCCGGTGCCGGGGATCATGCAGCCGACGACGGGCGAGCCGGGCGGGGCGGCGCACTATGACATCACGATCACGGAGTTCACGCAGAAGCTGCACCGCGATCTGCCGATCACGCGCGTGTGGGGATACAACGGCACGTACCCGGCGCGGACGATCGAGGCGCGGCGTGGCTTCCCGGTGACGGTGAACTGGATCAACAACCTGCGGGCGCTCGAGACCGGGCAGCTCCGCGCGACGCACGTGCTGCCGGTGTCGACGTGCCTGCACGGGCCGGACCAGACGGGGCAGGTGCCGGTGACGGTGACGCATCTGCACGGCGGGCGTGTCGCGGACGACAGCGACGGTGACCCGGATCTTGCGTTCCCGCCGGGGCAGAGCTCACCGACGTACTTCTATCCCAACGACCAGCAGGCCGCGACGATCTGGTACCACGATCATGCGCTGGGCCTCACGCGTCTGAACGTCTACATGGGGCTGGCCGGGTTCTACCTGATCCGTGACGATCAGGAGGAGTCGCTGAACCTGCCCCGGGGCGAGTTTGATGTTCCGCTGGCGATCCAGGATCGCTCGTTCAACGCCGATGGTTCGCTCAAGTACCCGGGCATCTGGGAGGAGCACACGTTCGGCGACTTTGTGCTGGTGAATGGCAAGGTGTGGCCGTTCAAGCAGGTGAAGCGTGGCAAGTACCGCTTCAGGCTGCTGAACGGGAGCAACAGCCGCGCGTACACGCTGGCACTGTCGAATGGCGCGACGTTCCACCAGATCGCGAGCGAGCAGGGGCTGCTGGAGGCTCCGGTGGAGATGACGAGCCTGACGTTCACGCCGGGCGAGCGTGCGGACGTCGTGATCGACTTTGCCTCGTACGCGCCGGGCACGGAGATCATCCTGACCAACTCGGCGCCGTCGCCGTTCCCGGTCGGGGGCGTGGGGCCGGATGTTCCCAACGTCATGAAGTTCATCGTGGGCTCGGAGGCGGGGGACACGGATCCGCTGCCGGCGGCGCTGGGCGTTGTGGAGCGACTGGACGAGGCGGACGTGAGCGTGACGCGGACGCTGGAGCTGCGGAAGTTCTTTGACCCGGTGTGCGGGCACGACAAGTGGCTGATCAACGGGCTGATGTGGAACGACATCACGGAGTTCCCGCGGGTGGGGGCGACGGAGATCTGGGCCTGGGTGAACCGGTCGGGCGTGACCCATCCGATGCACATGCACCTGGTGGAGTTCCAGGTGCTGGATCGCCAGGACTTCATCGTTCAGGGGAATGAGATCGTGCCGCAGGGCCCGCGGATTCCGGCGAGCGGCGGGGAGCGTGGTTGGAAGGACACTGTGCAGGCGACGCCGAACCAGATCACGCGGGTGATCGTGCGGTTCCCTGGGCCGGCGGGCACGTATCCGTACCACTGCCACATCCTGGAGCACGAGGACCACGAGATGATGCGGCAGTTCACGCTGCTGTGCGATGCGCCGACGATCACGAGCCAGCCGGTGGACACGTACGTGCGTGAGTTCGCGGGCGCCACGCTGCGCGTGGAGGTGGCGGGATCGCTGCCGGTCGTGCGGTGGATCAGGAACGGGGCGCCGCTGGAGGATGGCGTGCAGGCCGACGGCACGGTGGTGCAGGGAGCCGGTACGCCGGAGCTTGTGCTCTCGGGCGTGCGGCCGACGTTCGCGGGGACATTCGCGGCGTCGGTCACCGGGGAGTGCGGGGCCGCGATCTCGGCCGAGGTGCAGGTGAGCGTCGGCTCGGCGTGCGAGTACGACTTCAATCAGGATGAGAACGTGGACCTGCTGGATGCGCAGCAGATGGCACAGGTCTTCGTGGGCTTGATCCAGCCCCAGGCCAACTGGCTCGATGGTGATCTCAACGGCGATGAGAACGCGGATCTGAGCGATGCTCAGGCGCTGGCGCAGTACGTGGTGACGGGCACGTGCCCGTGAGTCTTCGCGGCTCGATGCGGCTGCGTCGGGGTGGCGTTACTTGAACGCAGAGGACGCGGAGGTTCTCAAGGCAAGGAAGACAGAGGGAGAAGTTGTGCGAAAGACGCCGCGCTCTCGGTGTCTTCAAGGCTTCCTTGCGTCATCTCTGGCTTCCTCCGCATTCCTCTGAGACCTCTGCGTTCCGATGACGTTGGTCGTCGCAAGAATGCTGATCACGTCTTGATCGAGGTCAGGCCCGCGATTGCGAGCGGGATGAGGATCATGACGGGAATGAAGACGGAGGCTTCGGGCGGGAGGCCCGGGATTGCGGCTGAGGAGCCGAGGAAGGCGCCCATGAGCGAGCCGACGGCGGCGGGTGCGCACTTGAGGGACTGGACGAGCATGTTGGTTGGTTCGCGGCGCAGGAAGAAGGGGAAGCAGACCAGCAGCGTGAGCAGGTTGCAGGCCATGACGCAGAGGCGTCCGAGCTTGTAGCGTGTGAGCTCGTCGAGGCGTTCCTGGCGTGCCAGCGGGCTGGCACGGGTGCGGTCGATGAGCTCGGTGAGCTGGCGGAAGGAGAGGTTTGCGGCGTACCCCTCGAAGCGTCGCATGCGGATGACGGTGGGGTCGAGGTCGCTGGAGAGGGAGGGGAGTGGCTGCGGGCGGGCGTTGCCGGCGCCGGGTCGGCGGTCTTCGATCTGGCCGCCGGTCAGGATCCAGCGTGAGCCGTCCCAGTGGGCTTCATCGGCGGTGATGCGGCGCGTGAGGAGGCCCTGCTGATCGCGCTCCCAGACCCAGAGGCCCGAGATGGTCTGGCGGTCGAGGTCGAACGAGCGTGCGTAGAAGACGCGTCCCTGGCCATCGACGTGGAGGACGCGGTTTGCGGCGCCGAGATTGCGGGTGCCGGCGGCGCCCTTGTCGCGTGTGAGGAGCGGTGCGAGGCTGGGGATCAGGAGCTCGCGGCTGAGGCCCTGGAGCACGACGAGGAGGAGTGCGACGAGCATGATCGGGCGCGCGACGCGGAGGAGCGACTGGCCCGAGGCCAGGATTGCGACGAGCTCGCGGTGCCGGACCATCTGCGTGAGCGTGAAGCCCATTCCGCCGACGAGCACGAAGCCAAGGAGGAAGTCGTAGAGGAGGAAGATGCGGGGCCACCAGAGGTCCATGAGGACGATGATGGAGCCCGCGGCCCTCAGGAGCCAGGGGGAGTTTTCGTACGTCCGGTCGGCGATCCGGAAGTACTCGTCGAAGTTCAGCGCGTAGTCCACGGCGGTCACGACGCCGGTGAGGATGATGAACAGGACCGCGGCGTTGGCGGCGAACTGGAGGGCGATGGAGCGGTCGAGGATCTTCATTGAGGTGCGGGCGGGGTGCGTCAGCGTGACGCGTGCGGATCGGGGAGGGCAAATGCCGAGCCCGGGCCGAGGTGTTTCCAGAGAAGCCAGCACACACCGTAGGAAAGCAGGACGGCGACGTAGACGTCCGTCGTCCAGTGAGCGCCGGACTGGATCCGGGTCCAGGCGCAGCCGCAGGCGAGCAGAAGGAACTGCCAGCGGAGGTGGGGGAGGAGCCAGCTCAGCATGATGAACCCGCCGAAGGCGACGCCCGCGTGCGACGAGGCGAGGCCGATCCCGAGCCCCTCGCGACCCATGTCGAACCAGTCGAAGGTGTAGATGCCCTCGGCGCCCGGTCGTTGGCGGCGGGACACCTCCCGGACGATCTCTGCGGCGAGGCCGCCGAGGGCGGCGGCGAGGAAGATGAGGGTGGCGCGGTGGAGCGGCCTGGCGACGCCGCGGGCGCGGTCGTGCATGTGGAAGCAGTGGGCGATGACGAACCAGGCGGGCAGGAAACCGCCGACGCGGAGCGCCTGCCACCAGTCCTTGTAGCGAAGTCCTTCGGTCGTCACGGCGAGCCAGATGGGTCGGTCGAGCAGCGTGAAGACCCAGGCCCCGAGAACGAGGGCCAGATAGAGAAGGAGCCGGCGCGGGCGCCCACGGAGGCGCTCGCCCGGCGTGGAGTAGGCGTCGGCCCCACGGGCGACGGGCCCGCGAAAGAGATGTGAGACTTTGGCCATGGAGACGGAGGGTAGCGGCACGTGGATAGGTGTGATTGAAGCGACGGTGAACATCAGCGGGAGCCGCGCGCAAAGCGGACACGCGAGTGTGCTGATCCAACGCAGCGACCCCGTGTGAGGAGGTTGGAGGTTTGGCGGCGGTCACGGGCGGGCGGTACGCTCCGTCTTCGGTGGAGGCGGCAGTTGCTGCGGGTGTCCGGGGCGCGTGGGCGAGGGGCTTCTGGGATCAGGGGAGGCTCGGCGTGATCCAGTTTGCGATCTTGACCGCGGTGTATGCGGCGCTGGCGGCGTGCTTCGTGTGGCTCGCGATGGCGAAGACGATCACGTGGCGCCGGTCGCTGGTGGTGGGGACTGCGGTCCTGATGCTGGTGGGAGGGTGGATGGATCTGCGGCGGAAGTACGCCGCGGGCGGGTTTGGGTGGGGGAGTGATGAGTTTCTTGGCTCGCTGCTGATTGCTGGGGTGATCTTGGTCGTGTTTGTGGTGATCCGGGTGGTGGATGTGCGACGGGGTGCGGCGGGGGCGAAGTGAGGGGGGCTTTCGATGTACGCGGTTGATCGACGGACCGGTGTCGAGTGTGTCGTCTTGCTCCTCGTGGCAGCCTTCCTGTGCGCTGGACTGGGCCTTTGGTCGGCACTTCGCTTGCCGTGGTACGCCTCGATCTCCTACGCCAGTGAAGATGTGCCAACCCCCGCGCGATGGCCCATTCAGAATGGAACGGACCAGTGGCCGCCTCCTGAGTGGGCAAGCAAGTACAGGATTGCTGATCGGACGATCCTGTACGTCGGGGCCCGCCGTCTTGCGGACACCGACGGCGACAACCGACCCGATCACCAGCTCGCGAGCTGGCGACAGGAGCTGTACCAGTTTGGTTGGCCGATGACTTCCTTTCGCGCTTCTCTGGTGTGGGCAACCGAGACGAAGAACGGAGTCATCACCGGGGAGTCAAAGAACGACTGCATCGGCCTGAGCTGGTTGGGACCGCAGCGAGCGATTCCAGCCCGTGTGGTGCCCATCGGCTTTGCGGTGAACACGCTTGTTGTGTTTGCGATGCTTGGGATCGTGCGGATTCTCGCTGTGTGGGCGGTTCGCTGGGCTTCCTCGCGTGGCCGGCAGGTGATCGGCCGCGCAGGCTGATCGACGCGCCTGCAAGAAGCGAGCACGCGTCGAGCAGTGCGTCGGATGGCTCAAAGAGAACCGCCGGGTCGGCACACGCTACGACAAGCTCGCCACCAGCTTCCTCGCCTTCGTCAACCTCGCCATCATCAGGCGATACCTCCGCCTCCTCGCACCAGACGATCCGTCAGACAGAACCTAG
>CAZBXF010000144.1:0-8650 GCA_964495635.1 uncultured Phycisphaeraceae bacterium | reverse complement strand
GAGCTTTGACCTCGACGGGGTGGACCTCCGTTACTCGAAGTGGTTTCATCGCTACCGCTACGTGCAGATCGACATTGGCGTTCCGATCCGGCGCTGGGAGGGCAGGTCCGATGTCGAGATCGCCAAGTTCCTCGCCGAGTCGCTCCGCCAATCGGTGGTGCTGGTCAAGGCCGTCTGCGACCGGGCCAAGCTCAGCTGCGACGAGGCGGCACTGCGGACAGAGATCGATGGGGTCGCCGCGGCGTATCTGGAGCAGTGGATCGAAAGGGCATGAAGACACCGGCCGGGAGGCCGGTGTCACTTTGGGATGCACTTTGGAGTGGCTCACTTTGCCAGTTCGAGGATGCGGGCTGCGAAGGTGGCCGCGCCGCCGGCTGGGCCACAGATGCGGGGTCCGTAGGGGTGTGCTCTTTGTCCTCAGTCCGCTGCCCCGCCACCGCCCGAGCACCTGCCCGATCACCCGCTGGGCCCCGCCGTCCCGCCTTGCGGCCCCCGGCCGTGGCGACGGTCCTCACGCCTGCCCGCCCCACTGCTGTGCCCGCTGGAAGCATGCCAGTTGTGGACCGTCGGGATGGGGTGCCCACGGCCTCCGGGCACGTAGCGGCGGGGTTGTGCTGCCCGCCGCGTGTCGGTCTGCAGTCGTCCTATCATCCCCCCTTCCCTCCCGAGTCGCGGCGGATCCGTGCCGGGAGCTTTCCCCCCTCGAGGGCCTGCAAGCGATGACACGCGACGAGATCTTCTCGAAGATTCAGGCGGTTCTGGTTGATGCGCTCGCCGTTGATGACGACGAGGTCACGATGGACGCGATCCTCACCAAGGATCTGGGGGCCGAGTCCATCGACTTCCTCGATATCGTCTTCAAGCTCGAGCAGGCCTTCGGCATCAAGATCGGCCAGGGCGAGCTCTTCCCCGAGGGTGTGAGCCAGGACCCCGAGTACGTCAAGGACGGCATGGTGACGCCCAAGGGCCTCGCGGCGATGAAGGCCCGCATGCCGCACGCGAACTTCGCAAGCCTCGAGAAGGACCCCCAGGTCCGCAAGGTCGCTGAGATCTTCACCGTCGAGGTGCTGGTTCGATTCGTCGAGGCCAAGCTCGCGGCGAAGTAGCCAGAAATCGGCATCGCGGCCTTCCTTCCCGTCTTCTGCCTTGCCGCCACCTCGCTCCCCCTCCCCCGGACTCTCTCATGCGCTGGATGTGGATTGATCGCATCGTGGAGCTGGTGCCGCGGCAGCGGCTGGTGGCGATCAAGAACATCTCGCTGGCGGAGGAGCACCTGCACGATCACTTTGCGGCGACGGGCGAGCTCCCGGCGATGCCGGTGATGCCCGCGTGCTTCATCATCGAGGGGATGGCGCAGACCGCGGGGATTCTCGTCGGGCATGCGGAGGGCTTCCGTGAGAAGGTGATCCTCGCGAAGGTGAGCAAGGCCGAGCTCACGGAGGATGCCGTGCCCGGCTTCACGCTGCGGTACACCGCGACGATGGAGCACTTCGACGCGATGGGCGCTTCGACGCGCGGCGTGGTTGAGCTGCTGGATCCGGGTAGCGCCGCGCCGCCGCGGCAGATCGGCGCGATCGACCTGATGTTCAGCCACATCGATCAGAACATGGCGGGGACGCAGTTTCCCGAGCACAACTTCGTCTTTTCCGAGAGCTTCCGCACACTGCTGCGGATGAGCGGCGTGACTGATCAGGGTGTGTGATCAGGACGTGATCAGGACAAGTGATCAGTACAAGTGATCAGGACAAGTGATCCGGACATGATCAGGACGCGTTGCGGCCTGCTGACTCGCGCTCGGCGAGCTTCTCGCGCACGAGGCGATCAAAGAGTCCGCGCGGCGCGCCGGTGTCGGTCCACGTCACAAACTGCAGCGCGGCCTGCTCCACGAACATGCCGACGCCATCGACCGTGCGGCGGCCTGCGCTGCGTGCCAGCGCGAGCAGCGGCGTTTCGACGGGGCTGTAGACCGTGTCGAAGTAGACGGTGTCGCGGCCGCAGCCTTCGATCGCGGCGCGATCCATGGGTGACTGGCCAGCGCCGGTGCCGCCAGACATGCCCAGCGGCGTGCCGTTGATGATGGCGTCGCAGCAGCTCTTGGGGATGAGGTCCCACGCCGCGGCGACAAGCCTGGCGGACTTCTCCTCGCGCGCGAGGCCCGTGCTGATGTCGTCGCAGAGCTTCTGCGCCTTCGCAACATCGCGGGCGTAGACGACGACAGTGGCGCCGCCGCGTGCGGCGGCGTATGCGGCGGCTCGTGCGACGCCGCCCGCGCCGAGGATGCCGATGCGCTTGTCTGAGAGCGCTACGCCGACGCCCTGCGCGAGCCAAAGGGAAATGGCGGGCGCGTCGGTATTCATGATCGCGATACTCGAACCGGCTCCGGGCGATTCGATGGCCAGCGTGTTCGCGCTGCCGATGGCGCTGGCGACGGGGTCGATGCTCCAGCCGCACTCGCGTGCGAGGCGGAGCAGGTGCTCCTTGTGCGGCATCGTGACGCTGACGCCTCGGAGTGTGAGGCGCGGATGCTCGATGAGCTCGAGCATCGTGGCCTTGAAGGAGAGGTACGAGGCTTCGGGATCGGACTCGTCAACGCCGATGGGGAGCGGGAGGTAGACGCCGTCGTGCTTGACCGCGTCGAAGCCCGCGTTGTGGACAAGCGGCGAGAGGGAGTGGCCGACGGGCCAACCGACGACACCGTAGACGCTGGTGGAAGGGCCGATGCTGCGGAATCGGTAGAGATCGATCAGTTCGCTGAGCGTGGGCTGACCGGGGGCGGTGGCGCGCTCGCTGCGGAGCGCTGCGAAGGTGAGGAACGCGCCGAACTTCCCGGCGAGGATGCGCGAGGCCAGGCCAAACTCGCCCATCGCCAGCGCGATGGTCGGGCGGCCAGACTGCGCGGGAAGATCGAGGGCTTCCATCGCGTCGCGCAGCGAGCGAGCGCGGAAGGCGACCTTCACCACGCTCGCACAGGCTTGCTCCGACATCGCGAGCACGCGGCGCAGGAGGTCCTGCGGACGGCCGGAGAAGTCGTGCGTCGAGAGAATGAGGCCGCTGGCGACATCGCGCAGCTGGCCGGGGTGGCGGACGCAGAGGCGCACCTTCTGGGCGATGTTTGCCGAGCGCGAGAAGCTCGCCCACTCCACGTCGAGGTACGCCGGCGGGGACTTGCTCGCGGCGGTCAGCTTCTCGAAGAGGCTGATGCGGTCGGACTCGTCGCCGTCGTAGTCGCCGCCCTCACTCGCGATGCGGCAGGTGAGGATCACGGGGAGCGGGCAGGCCTCGAGGAGCGAGCGGATTCGCCTGATGAGCGCGCCATCTTCGGTGTCGCTGCCGGTGCTGCCATCAAAGATGCTGTCAATGCGGAGCTCGATGACGTCGGCACCGCCGGACTTTGCCTGCTGCATCTCTTCAATCGTGCGGTTGTCTTCGGCAGCGTCCAGCGGCGTGAGCGGGACGCAGACGAGCGTGCGCGGGGCAGGATCAGAGCCATGTGCCGGAGTGGGCATGGAGCGAGTCTACGCGCCGGCCGCGGCGGGCTGCGGCTCTGTCGAGGCCGGAGCGCCGGATCGTTCGGAGGCGGTGGCGAGGCGGAGAATCTTCTCCTGCGTCATGTCGTCGCCTCGAAGTTCGCCGCTGATGCGGCCTTCGCACATGACGAGGATGCGGTCGGAGAGTGCGAGGAGCTCGGGCATCTCACTGGAAACGAGCAGCACCGCGACGCCGCTGTCGGCTGCCTTGCGGACGAGGCGATAGACCTCGGCCTTGGTGCCGACGTCGATGCCGCGGGTAGGCTCATCAAGCATGAGGACGCGCGTCGTGCCGCCCATCCAGCGGGCGATGAGGAGCTTCTGCTGGTTGCCGCCGGAGAGCGTGCCGGGCGAAAGCGCGGGGCTCGCGCACTTGACCTGGAACTCGGCGATCTTGCCGGCGACCTGCTCGCGCTCGGCCCGCATGGAGCGGAGGCCGAGCCAGGTGGCGAGCCGCGCCATGAAGGGCATGACGATGTTCTCGTCGATGCCGAGCTCGAAGAAGAGGCCCTGGTTGCGACGGTCCTCGGGGAGGTAGCCCAGGCCAGAGGCAATCGCGGCACGCGGGCCCTTGTGGTGGCCCGGCGAGAGGCCGAAGGCCTTGCCGCCGTCGCGACCTGCGAGGGGGCGGCCCATGCAGCGAATGACGCCTTTGGCGGCGGGATCCAGGCCGAAGATGGCGTTCAGGACTTCGCTTCGCCCGCATCCGACGAGGCCACCGATGCCGACCACTTCGCCGGGGCGAACATCAAGGGAGATGCCGTGCAGGCCAACGGGTGAGGACAGTTCACGCACCTCGAGGGAGGGGCCCCCGGAGTGAGAGGTGCCGCCCGCCGCGGAGAAGGCGCGGCCGCGGGGCGTCTCAAGGCGGCGGCCAATCATCTGCTGCACGAGCGTGGGCTCATCCAGGCCCTTGATCTCGCTGGTCGCCACGTACTTGCCGTCCCGGAGAACCGTGACGCGATCGCACACGGCGAAGATCTCACCCATCCGGTGGCTGACATAGATGATCGTGATCCCCTCGGCGGCGAGCGTGCGCGCGATCTCGAGGAGGCGGTCGGCCTCGGCGATCGAGAGAGAACTTGTCGGCTCGTCGAGGACGATGACACGGGCGCCACCGTGGCCGGCGTTGGATGCATCGCCATCCTCGGTGCCATCATCGAGGGCGGCGGCGATCTGGCAGATCTGACGCTTGCCGGGCGAGAGATCGCCGAGCGGCTGGCGCACGTTGACCTTGGGGTCCAGACGATGGACGAGGCGCTCGGCGCGGCGTTCCATCTTCGCGAAGTCGACCAGGCCCGAGCGTGAGACGGGCATGCGGTGCAGGCTCAGATTCTCGGCGACGGAGAGGTTGGGACACTGCGCGAGTTCCTGGTGCACAAGGCGGATGCCCGCGTCAAAGGCGGCATCGAGGGAGCCGGGCTGCAGGACTTTGCCGTCGATGGTGACGGTGCCGCTGTCCTGGCGATGGAGGCCAGCGATGACCTTGCCGAGCGTGCTCTTGCCCGCGCCGTTCTCACCCATCAGCGCGTGGACCTCGCCGCGCCGGAAGGCGACGGTGACGTTGTCGAGCGCTTGCGTGATGCCGAAGCGCTTGCTGATGCTGGTGGCGGTGAGAAAGTCGCTCATGGGTGAAGGTCGTGCTTGGGCGAACGGAGAAAAACACGCTCCGGGCGGTGGCCCGGAGCGTGCGACTTGTGCTTACTTGGTGCCGAGCCACTTCTGCCACAGGCCCTCGTACTCCGCGACGTTCTCCTGCGTCACGACGGAGAGGTCGAAGGTGTTGATCACCTTCGGTGGGTCCTTCTTGAGGTGGAGCTTGTCGACGAGCATGGAGACGGACTGATATCCCCAGCCGTAGCAGTCCTGGCCGATGAGGGCCTGGACCTCGCCACGCGTGACGTAGCCGAGCTGCTCGGGGAGGGTATCGAAACCGACGACCTTGACGCCCTTGTCGGAGATTCCGGTCAGGGCGTTCTGCGTGAAGAGGGGCCAGCCACCCACCATCGCCCAGCCCTTGATGTCAGGGTTGGCGTTCTGAACGCGCTGGATTTCAGCCGCGGCGTCGTTGGCGGTCTCCTTGTGGTAGTAGACCTCCTTGAGCGTGAAGCCCTTGTCCTTGAGCTTTTCGAGTTCTTCCTTGACGCCCTTGATGCGGGCCTGGAGATTCGGCGCGGTCTGGCTGCCGCCAAGGATGGCGATGGGACCGCCCTTGTCGCCCATGGCCTTGGCGAGCTGCTGCATCACGGCGCGGCCGCCGGCGACGTCGTCGATGCCGACGTAGGCCATGCGCTTGCTGGCAGGAGAGTCAGAGTCAAACGTGACGACGAGCACTCCCTTGTCGACGGCCGCATCGATGGGACGCTGCAGGACCTGACCGTCGGTGGCGGAGATGGAGATGCCATCGACGCCCTGGCTCACGAGCTGCTCGATGTACTGGGCCTGCTTCTGCGCGTCCTCGGAGACGGGCGTCTGCCAGTTGACGGTGACGTTGATGCCGTGCTTGGCGCTCAGGTCGCGGGCCGCGTCGATGGCACCCGTGCGGGCAGCCTGGAAGACCGGGTTGCCCTGGCTCTTGGCGATCACCCCGATGACAAGGTTGCGCCCCCCCGCGGCTGGCGCAGCGGCACCGGCAGCGCCAGCAGCACCCGCGGCTCCGGCCGCGGCGGGCGTCGCGGACCCGCCAGGGGCGGCCGGCGTGGTGGCGGCGGGCGTGGTTGGGGCGGGCGTTGACTTCTTCTCACACCCAACGCTGCTCAGGGCCAGGAGGCCCAGGGCTGCGAGGAGTCCGGCGACTCCGAGGTGCTTTGCCTTGCTGGTTCCGCGCATCTTCATGTCCAGGTCTCCCGAGTTGTGGGCCGCGGCGGCCCGGTGTCGTGTGCAGGTTCTGGGAAGCGGATACTTGGTTCGTAGGCGAGCGTGTAGGGGACTGTCAGAGCAGTCAGGACTTGCGTGCTGTGAGGCGTGCCTTGGCCTGATCGAGGACGACGGCGGCAACGATCGCAGCACCCATCACGATCTCAGTGTAATTGGTATCAATGTCAAGGATGAGCATCGCGTTGCGGATCATCTGGATGAGGATCGCACCCAGCACGGCGCCCAGCGCCGTGCCGCGCCCACCTGAGAGAGACGCTCCGCCGATCACGGCAGCGGCGATGACATCCAGCTCGTATCCCTTGCCAGCCTCAGGGCTGGCAGAGCCGAAGTAGCCCAGCGACATGCAGGCCGAAAGTCCCACAAGCAGGCCACTGAGCGTGAAGACGATGATCTTGACCTTGCCGACCGGGATACCGGCATACTTGGCGGCAATCTCATTGCCACCGATGGCGTAGATCCGCCGGCCGAGCACGGTGCGCGTCAGGACGATGAAGCCCGCGACCGCGACCATGAGCATGATGAAGACCGGAACGGGATTGACACCCAGAATCTCGGCCTTGAAGAAGCCGTCGACAAACGAATTGGGAACGCCCAGGACGGCCTGCCCCTTGGTAGTGATGAAGACGATGCCGCGAAGCACGGCCATCATGCCCAGCGTGATGATGAACGGGTGGACGCGCAGTCCGACGATCATCGTGCCGCTGATGGCCCCGCACGCCGCCCCAACGCTGCAACACACCAGGAGCGCCACGGGGACAGCCACATACCAGGCGACGCCGCAGATCGTGGCGACGCTGTTGTCAGCGGCGACACCCAGCGCATTCGCCTGCAGGTACCGGAGCGTGAGCGCGCCGAGGAGTGCCGCGAAGGCGTAGATCGAGCCGACCGAGAGGTCGATGCCGCCGAGGATGATGATGGCGGTCATGCCGACGGCCATGACGGCGATGAAGCTGGCGTCCTTCGCAAGCAGGACGAGGTTCGAAAGATCGAGGAACTTGTTCACTCGGGCCTGGCGACGAAGCGTCTGCGTTGAACGGTCAAGGTCCCAGCCATCGCTGACGGAGTAGGTTGTGCCGCCGACGACAAAGGCCGCGGGCCGCTCGACGCCGTTCTGACTGCGCGTCTGGACTTCGACCGGCGTCCCCTGCGGGATGGAAATGAACTCGACGTAGTCGCGCTGCACGACCTTTCGTTCGGGAATGAAGCCCGTGGACCAGCCCTCGGAAGCAACGAAGCGGCGCGCCGTGCCATCAGGCGACGTCTTGAGCCAGGCGACGACCTTTCCCGCAGCGTCCTTCTCTTCAGCGAGCTGGTCGCAGCTCTCGAGCAGGACGACCTCGCCCGGCGTCTGGCTGCGGATGACCTGGCGACGGCCGAGTTCGCGAAGGTACCACCCCTCGGCAGTGTTGAACTGACGCGTCTCGCCGTCGATGGTGAGGGTGATCTGGGTTCCGCTCTCCACGACGGTGGCCGTGGCGGGCACCTCGATCAGCTCAGGCTGTGGCTTGCTGCCTCCGGCGAGGGTGAGCACGATGGCCATCGCAAGGATGACAAGGACAAGGCCAGACTCCTGGGCGCGGATGATCCTGCGGAACCAGGATGGGCGCGTGTCGGTCTGGCGGGGCTCGGGCGCGGAGCCCGTGGCCTTGTCGGGAGAGGCTGTCGACCCTGGTTCTTGAACGTTGTCCACCCAGAGGCTCCGTCATCCTGCGCCACCAAGGCACGAGAGGCCCGGAGCGTACCCAATCTGACCGAAAAGGTCGAACCAAGAGGTGCCACAACGCGCCGGAGGCGTCGCGGTCGTGCGGCCCCGCGCGGAGGGTCACGCGCGGGGCCCGCCCAGGAAATCAGTCGATCACCTGGGTGCGGGCAGAGCGGGTGCGATCGATGGCGTTCACGCTCTGTGCCGCGGTGTTGCTGGGAGCGAAGAAGAGGTCATGGACGTTGCCCACCTGGAAGGCCGCGTGACCGTCCGCGTAGACGAAGTTACCACCCTCCTTGCCATGGTTGTCGGCGGGGCCGTAGAGGCCAGGCGATGTGCCTGCGGCGGTCGCGTTGCCCTGGGCGGTGCCGCCAGCGCCGTACCACGCGGCGGTGGAAACGTCGGGGCCGTTGGTCTCATCCCCCCAGATCGGCGGCGGAGTGACGATCGTGCTCTCATCCGTCTTGAGGCCGGCGATGTAGAGGTACGAGATGTTGTACCCGATGATGTCATTGCGGCTGCCCGGGGGATTGGGCTGCTTCAC
>CAZBXF010000143.1:0-8719 GCA_964495635.1 uncultured Phycisphaeraceae bacterium | reverse complement strand
CACCTGGCACCACCTGCCCCGGAGTCTCGCCCGCCAGCCAGCGGCCAAAGCTCAAGAGCATCGCCGTCAATCCCGGCAACGCGACACCGAAGTCACGGAAGACCTCAAAGAACTTCGGAATCACAACCAGAGTGACGACCAGCAGCAGCGTCCACGATCCCGCTGCGCCAATCGCCATCAGCGGCAGGCCGCCCTGAAGCACCCGCTCGCCCAGGCCCACCCTCGGAACTCCTACCACCCCCGCCGTCGAAGTTTGAAGCGTTCCCATGGCAAGATGATATCACATCAGCGCAGAAAACACGACACCTTTTCTCCCCCTCGTCCCCCTGTCCCTACGTCCCTTCCCCGGACACCCCCAGCACCAGCGCACTGTTCTTCGCCCCAAACGCGAGGCAGTTCACCAGCACCCGCTGGACGCCCGCCGCCGACCGCGCCACCCTCGCCGTGTAATCGAGATCACACGCCGCGTCCGGCCTCTCCAAGTTGATCGTCGGAAAGATCACAGGCTCCGGCCCGCGCAGGCACGCCAGCGTCGACACCACCGCTGCGAGCCCGCAAGCACCCTGCGGATGCCCGATCATGCTCTTGACACTGTGCCCCGGCACTCTACGCGCCCGCGCCTCACCCAGCGCGAGCTTCACGGCCTTGGTCTCGAGCGCATCATTCAGGGCCGTCGCCGTCCCGTGATAGTGAATCAGATCAATCTCCTCCGGCCCCACCCCCGCATCCTCCATCGCCAGCCTCATCGCCCGCGCCGACTCCTCCATGTCAGGCGCGGGCCGCACACGGTGAAACGCATCGCACGTCGCCCCATACCCAGCCAGCGTCGCGATCACCCGCCCCCCGCGTGCCCTCGCCACGTCCGCGCGCTCCAGCACCACCGCCCACGCTCCCTCACCGAGCACAAACCCATCGCGCGAGCCATCAAAGGGCCGCGACGCCGTCGCCGCTTCCGCCGCGTTCGCCCACCGCCGCGTGCTCAGCACGCCCAGCAGCTCCATCGCGCTGATCGTCTCCCACCGAACATGCGCGTCCGCCCCCACCACCACCATGCTCGTCGGCGCGCCCGGCCTCCCGGACCTCAGCAGATCCCGCGCCAGCCCCAACGCATCCGAAGAACTCGCGCACCCCGTCGACACGCACAGCGACGGCCCCCTGAGTCCAAGCCGGATCGAAAGCTCCCCTGCCAGGTTCCCGTGCGTCGCGTTCGTGATCGTCCAGAGCGACACCTTCTCACCCGCCTGCAGCCGCGCTGTCTGATCGAGCGTGAAGTCAATCCCACCCCCGCCCGTTCCCAGCACCAGCCCAACCCGCCTGGCCTCCTCCACCAGCTCCACCCGTTCCACCCCACCAAACTCGGGCAGCCCCGCCATCGCGCACGCCTCGCGCGCCGCGGCAAGCCCCATCGGAACCAGCCGCGGCACCCTCGCCAGATCCGCCTCCGACATCACCAACCTTGGATCAAAGTCCACACACTCCGCCGCCACCGAAGCGACACAGCGTGGATGGGACCACTCCAGCGCCCGCACGCCGCTTCGCCCCGCCCGCAGGGCCTCCCCGAACGCGCCAACACCGACCCCCGTCGGCGCCACCGCGCCAATCCCCGTGATCACGACTTCTTCGCGAGCGACCGACGCCATGACCGACCGTACGCCGCGCAGCAGCCAACGCACCGCCTGCGCCCGGGGTAGACTCCGGGCAATGAAGGGAAGAACCAGACTCCGCCAGCAGACCCTCCCCGCACGCTGGTCCCACCTCGCCGGCGGGCTGCTCGCCTGCACACTCCTCTCGCAGGCCTCCGCCCAGACGCAGGTCCGTCAGGACGCCTCCGGTCAGTGGCAGGCCTCCGCCCCCTCCTCATCCTCGCCCGATTCCGCCGATCGCGCCGAGATGGACGAGATCCGACGCCTCCTCGCCGAGGGCCGCGCCGAAGAAGCCCAGCGCCGCGCCGACGAGTGGATCCCGCGAGCCTCGAAGCAGAACCCCTTCTATCCCGAGGCCCTCCTCCTCCGTGGCAACGCCAAGCTCGCCCAGGACGACGAGTTCGACGCCCTCTACGACTACGAGGAGATCATCAAGGACTTCCCGGGCTCCGAGCAGTTCGTCCCCGCGCTCGAACAGGAGCTCGAGGTCGCCCGCCTCTACCTCGGCGGCCGCCGCAAGCAGAGCTGGCTCCTCCTCCGGATCGACAGCGGCGTCCCGACCGCCGAAGAGATCATCATCCGCATCAACGAACGCCTCCCCGGCTCCGCCCTCGCCGAGCAGGCCCTCCTCGATCTTGCCAACTTCTACTACGACGAGCGCGACCTCCGGATGGCCTCGGAGGCCTACGACGTCTTCCTCGCCAACTTCCCGCGCAGCGAGCACCGCGAGCTCGCCCTCTCGCGGCGCGTCTACTCGGCCATTGGCCAGTTCAAGGGCCCCCGCTACAACACCCGCGGCTTGCTCGACGCAACCGTCCTCCTTCGCCAGTACCAGGACGAGTTCCCCCTCCAAGCCCAGCTCGCGGGCCTCGACGACGGCCTCGCCACTCGCCTCGACGAAGGAAAAGCCTCGCAGCTCCTGACCACAGCCCAGTGGTACCTCGACCGTGGCGACGCCGCCAGCGCCCGCCTCACACTCCGCAGACTCGTTCAGAACCATCCCCGCACGGGTGCCGCCGCGAAGGCGTACGCCTACCTCGACTCGCGCGGCTGGCTCCCCAAGCCGACCAACCCCGCACCCGCCACGGCTCCAGACGCCACCTCCGACACAGCTCCCGACCCTGGTCCAGCCCCTGTCACCATGCCCGACGCCGCGGCACCATCCGCAGCACCATCGGGGAGCGCTCCTCGATGAACACACAGATGAGCAAGAACGCCCCGCGCCCCGACTCGCGCCGGCTCGCCCTGGCAGCCTCCCTCCTTCTCGCGCCCGTGCTGGCCTTGCTCGCTGGCTGCGCCGCCGATCCACGCTCCGGCTACTCCTCCGAGAGCACCTTCCCCGCCGGCATCGAGACCGTCTCAATCGACATCTTCGACAACTACTCCACCACGCCCGGCGTCGAGACCGGCCTCACCGAGGCCGTCATCAAGGAAATCCAGCGTTCCTCCGGGATGCGAGTCGTTTCGAAGGGTCGCGCCGACTCCACGCTCCGCGGCGTCGTCACCGCCGTCTCCCTGCGCAGGCTCTCTCTTGAGCCCACCACCGGAATGGTCCAGGAGCTCGCCGTCTCCATCACCGTCGACTTTGACTGGAAGGACGTCCGCACAGGCAACACCCTCACCTCACGCCGGGGCTTCGCCGCAGCCGACACCTTCGTCCCCGCACGCCCCACCGGCGAACCCCTCTCGACCGGCCTCGACAGCGCCACCCAGCGCCTCGCACAGGACATTGTGAACGAACTTCGGGCCGCCTGGTGACCCACGAGTCAGCAGACTGGCAAACCCGCGAAGGCCCGAGTGGCCCGTAACGACCCTTCCCCTCGGCATTCCCAACCCACGGCCCCCGAGCCTTCTACACCCGTCCCGGGGCCCCAATCCGATCACTGCATCCCACCGCCCCCGTCCTCCGAACAAGATCCTGTCGGATTCAATTCGGAACGATCCGCATTCATCCGACGTAAGAAGGAGTGCCGGCCCGATTCAGCCGGCATCGAACTGCCCGCCAAGAATCCGAGAGGTCCGGCGGCCCCGCGCCCCACCTCACACCGCCTTACCCGCCTTTTCGGGCATCCACACTCGCCCGCAGGACCACGACGTGAAGAACCCGACCCCGCCCGATCCGTACACCACCTCCGACCCGAGCCCCCGGCGCCAGATCGCTCTGGCCGCGACTCCATCGAGCAGGCTCGGCAACCTCCTCGGCCGCTGGATGGCTTCCGGTGACCGACCCGAGCGCAAGTCAAAGCCCAAGCCCGAGGGCGGCGGCCCCGGCAAGGGACCTTCCCCAAGCAACCAGGCACCTTCCGCCCCTCCCCGCGCCCTCATTCTCCTTCTCGTCTTTGGCCTTGGGCTATTCCTCCTCTTCTCCCTCAGCACGCCCACCCGCGGCAGCACCATCACCCTTGAGCAATTCCGCCAGACCTGGGCCGCAGGACTCATCTACACCGACTCCGTCGTCATCGAAGAGAACGCCATCACCGCACGCCAGAAGGCCGACGACGTCAGCCGCACCGACGTCGCCATCCGCATCCCCCTCAACCTCGCAACCCGCGAGCAGATGACCAAGGAGATCATCGAGATCACCGGCGGCAAGGCCGTCTCCAAGCCCGCTTCCATCTGGATGAGCCTGCTCGTCGTCTTCGGCCCACTCGTCCTCCTCCTGCTCGTCCTCTGGTTCTTCGTGTCGCGAGGCCTGCGCAACGCTGCCGGCGGCGGCGGCATGCTCGGCTCCTTCGGCAAGTCACGCCACCGCACCCTCACCAAGGAGCTCACCAACGTCACCTTCGCTGACGTCGCCGGCATCGAAGAAGCCAAGGACGAAGTCAGCGAGCTCGTCGAGTTCCTCAAGAACCCCAAGAAGTTCGCCAAGCTCGGCGGCCGCATCCCCCGCGGCGTTCTCCTCGTCGGCGAGCCCGGCTGCGGCAAGACCCTCCTCGCCAAGGCCATCGCCGGTGAGGCCGACGTCCCCTTCTTCTCCATCTCGGGCTCAGACTTCGTCGAGATGTTCGTCGGCGTCGGCGCCAGCCGCGTCCGCGACCTCTTCAAGCAGGCCAAGGACTCCTCCCCGTGCATCATCTTCCTCGATGAGATCGACGCCGTCGGTCGCCGCCGCGGCAGCGGCTTCAACCAGGGTGGCCACGACGAGCGCGAGCAGACGCTCAACGCCATCCTCGTTGAGATGGACGGCTTCACGCCCGCCGACGGTGTCATCGTCATCGCCGCCACCAACCGCGCCGATGTTCTCGATCCCGCCCTCGTCCGCCCGGGCCGCTTCGATCGTCAGGTCGTCGTGCCGCTCCCCGACGTCAAGGGTCGCCTTGAGATCCTCAAGGTCCACGCCAAGAAGGTCAAGATGGGCCCCGCCGTCGACATGGAGCGCGTCGCCAAGATGACGCCCATGTTCAGCGGCGCCGACCTTGCGGCCATCATCAACGAGGCTGCCATCTCCGCCACCCTCGCCGACAAGGACTTCGTCGAGCAGGTCGACCTCGAAGAAGCACGCGACAAGATCAAGTTCGGTCGCTCTCGCAAGAGCCGCGTCCGCGAGAAGGAAGAGAACAAGCTCGTCGCCTACCACGAGGCCGGCCACGCCGTTCTCCAGGCCATGCTCAAGGACGCCGACCCGCTCCACAAGGTCACCATCATCCCCCGCGGCCCAACAGGCGGCGCCACCTTCTCACTCCCCTCCAAGGACCGCATGGGCTACTCCCTCAAGTGGCTCCAGGCCACCATGCGCATCGTCTGCGGCGGCCGCATCGCCGAAGAGAAGGCCATGGGCGACGTCTCCAGCGGTGCCCAGCAGGACATCCTCCAGGTCACCAACATCGCGCGAGCGATGATCCTCGAGTGGGGCATGAGCGAGAAGCTCGGCTTCGTCCGCTACGCCGCCAGCGACACCAAGGAGTCCTTCATGGCCGACAAGGACTACTCCGAGGAGACCGCCCGTCTCATCGACGAAGAAGTCCGTCGCCTCGTGGACATCGCCTTCACCGACGCCAAGCGCCTCCTAGAAGAGAACTGGGAGAAGGTCGTCGCCGTCGCCGAAGCGCTCCTCAAGTACGAGACTCTCTCCGGCGATGACGTCGAGAAGATCATGGCTGGCCAGGCTCTCGCCCGCCCCACCGTCACCGAGATGCTCGTCGCCCAGGCCCAGAAGCTCCGCGACGCCGGCGGCGTGAAGTCCAGCCCAACGCCCGACATCCCCCCCGGCGCCATGCCCTCGCCAGCGTGAGCAGGCCACCGCAGCCACGATTCACCCGCGCGCAATCTCCGCCTGAATCAACTCCACCGCCCGGGGCAGGTCCCACGCACCATCAATCACCAGGTGCGCCCCCGCCTCGATGAGCCGCGCTCGTGCGCGCTCAATCCGCGCCTCGCGCTCCCGGGGCTCCATCTCCCCGTATCCCGCCTCATCGAGCCCCACGAGGTTTCCCGTCGCCGCGACGCCCACCGTCCACGTCCCCGCGTTCACGCCCGCCTCGATGCCCACCGTCGTGTCATCGACCGTCACGACCGCGCCGGGCGGATGCACCTTCAGCCGCCTCATGTTCTCAAAGATCATCCACGGGTACGGACGCCCCATCGGATCGTCCGTCGCGCACTGCATCTCATCCACGCGCAGCCCCTTCGCCGCCGCGACCTTCATCACGCGCTCCATGATCGCTCGCGTGTACCCCGTGCTGGATCCGATCCCGATCCCGCGCCCCCGCAGGTTCGCGATCGCCTCCACCGCGCCCGCGATCGGCTCGCTGAACCGCTCCACGCTCCCCTCCTGAATCGGCAGGAACGTCGCATAGATCGCGTCGATGTCGCGTTCCTCGAAGCCGCGCCCATGCCGCGCCCTCCACGCCGCCGCAACCTCAGGCATCGCCGCGATCGCCGCGATGTGCTCGCGTTTGGCCTTCCCCATCGGCCCCCGCGCCTGCTCGAGCGTCACCGGCACGCCATGCACCGCGAACGCCTCAGAGAACGCCGCCACCGGTGCGCACGACCCGAAGTCCACGATCGTCCCCGCCCAATCGAGCACCACAGCTCGGATCGATGACGCTACCGGCGACGGCCCACGCCGCGCAGACCGAACCAGCTTCGAACGCGTCGCCATGACTTCCAGGGTCTTCACAGCATCATCTCCACAGCCGCAACAGATCACAACGCACGACAGCACATCACAGCACGCCCCCACGCACGCGACGCGTTCACATCTTCCCTTCCCACATCCGCTCCGCCAGCCCGAACGCCATCGTCATCCCCGATCCACCCGTCGCCGTCACGAGCGTCACGCCCTCCGCCGGCCTCGCGACAAACGCAGGCACGCCGCTCAGCTTCGCATAGATCCCGTGCCACCGGCGCGTGATCCGCCAGTCCGGCAGCTCGATGAACTTCCGCAGTTCCTCCACGATCATCTCATCGATCTCCGCCTTATCAAACGGCGTGATCTCCGCCCCATACTCGTGGCTGTCACCCAGGATGAACTCGCCGCTCTGGTGCTGCGACGCCATCACATGGATCCCATACCGGTCCAGCGCGGGCTGCTCGCGCGCCACCCGCGCCTTCACCGCCGCCAGGCTCTCGCACACCGCGAAGTTCTCATAGTGCCGAAGCGTGAGCCCACCCGCCACCATCGGCCCCATCCGCGTCCCGCTCGCCGCCGCCGCCAGCATCTGCAGCTTGCACTTGCGAATCCCCGCGCTCGCGTACGCCTCCGGAAAGAGCTGCTCCATGTCCGCGCCGCTGCACACAAACACCCTTCCCGCCTCCACCACACCCCCGCCCGATCCACCCACCGCACTCACATGCACCGCCGGCATCTCCACCCGCGTCACCGGCGCGTTCCACCGGAACTCAACCCCCATCTTCTCCGCCAGCCACCTCGCAACCCCCGCAATCGCCCGCGGCGAATCAACACACACCTCGCTCGGGCTATACAGCCCCGCGATCACCGCCCCGCGCTTCGCCACCCCGCTCCGCCGCACACACTCCCCAGCATCCCACAGCTCCACCTCATACCCCAGCCCCGGAGCTTTCCTCGCAAACTCCCGCAGCACCTCCGCCTCATCCTCCCGCGTCACAAGGTGCACACTCCCGCACGCCTCATGCCAGATCCCCGCCTCGCGGCACACCTCCAGCCAGATCGCGCGGCTCCGCATCGCCACCCCATGCCACACCCCAGCCGTCTGACCGATCGGCCACACCATCCCAAAGTTCCGGATCGATGCCCCCTCCGCCCGAGGCCCACGGTCCAGCACCAGCGTCCGCAGCCCACGCCGCGCCGCCTGATACGCCTGTGACAACCCCACGATCCCAGCCCCCACCACCACGACGTCGTACCGCCCCGCCCCACCCCGACCAGCAACATCACTCGACTGCTTCACGGCCGCACGCTCCTTGCAAGTTGACTCCGCGTCAACAAGCCCCCACCGTACGTCCCCTCACAACTCGCACCCCGCCAACCTTCATCAACATTGCGCGAAGATTCACCTTCCCCTCCGTCTCCCAGTGCCAAGACCATGCCCGAGCTCTGGCGAGCATGGTTCTGATCAACGTGTACGCTCGTCAACACGCCACGAGTGAGCCACCACCATGCCCTCTTCCGCCGACGACACCTTCGCGCCCAAGCCGCCGGAACCCGGTGTTGATCGCCTGATCATGGACCCCGCCACCCGCGCGGCACTCCTCCGCATGGTCCGCACCTCCTACGAACTCGACAGTGCTCAGCGTCAGCAATGGGCAGACTGGGTCGCGAGCCAGTCCGGCTTCACCGAGATGCTCGCGCTCCCCTGGGCCGACCTCGAACCCGCCATCCTCGAAGCGCACCGCCAGCTCGCAACGCTCACCAAACCCGAGATTCACGCCGCAGTCCTCCTGCTGATCGCTGGCCAAAGGCTGCGGGACGCACGCTCAACCGAGCCACACCTCGATTACTTCATGGAAATCGCCCTCATCGACCTCCTCCAGTCCGCGCATCTCCTCCCCGATGAGTCCCTCCATCTGCTCCTCCAGATGTGCGCGGCCGAAGTCGCAGCCCCCTCTTCCCCGCCACGACGCACGTTCTTCTCCGCCTGCCTCCCCACGCTCTG
>CAZBXF010000142.1:0-8818 GCA_964495635.1 uncultured Phycisphaeraceae bacterium | reverse complement strand
GCGATTGGCGCAAGCACGGACGCATCCAAGACATTCTCGTTGATGATCTGGTACTGAACAAGAGATGGGCCGAGGATGCCAAACGCGCTCCCGCTGATGATCTTGTCCGGATCTGTGCTGTTCCACACCCGCTTGTGTTCAAGCTGCCAGGTCAGCCGCGTGAACCAGCTTGGTGCGGGAAACTTCGAGAGGTCCCAGACGGGGTTCGGATCGTGGAAGCCGAAAGACCAGTACGCTCCGGTTCGATGTTGGCTCCAAATGCGGTTCTCGTGGACGAAAATCTCGTACGACTCCATCACATCGAATCGAGCGCGGGTGAGGCTGGCGCCGTAGATGGCCGCAAGCAGAAGACACCCGATCGGCACTCCCGGGATCACGGACCTGCGAATCAGGGCCTTGACGGCGCGGCGTCTGCTGGCGTTCTGCACCATGGACTCCCTCGCTGGATCGGCCTGATCGTCCGCCGCGACACATTCTGAGGATGCTAGTCGAGTCGGGCGCCGGCTGGCTCAGGCGCTTGGCCTCCACCAGTCGCGCCCGGGGCGGGCGGACTGGTGGCACCCGGCATTGCGGGCCGGTGAGGCCCTGCTCTGGTACCGTACCGTCCGGCGTGCTTTCTCGCATCTATCCCCTTCGCGGACTTCCTGGTCAGGGCCAGCTCTGGTCGTGGATTTCCTTTGACGTTGCGAACCAGTCGTTCACGCTGCTGATCAACACGCTGCTCTTCTCGATCTTCTTTCAGCAGGTGGTGGTGCAGGATCCGGCGATTGATGACTGGCTCTGGTCGCTGGTCTACGCGGCGTCGATGATGCTGGTGGTGCTCGCGAGTCCGGTGGCCGGAGCGATCGTGGATGCGCGGGCGTGCAAGAAACTGGGACTGATGCTGTCGGGATTTGCCTGCGCGGCGTTGACGTGTGCGCTCGGGCTGATCCAGCCGGGGCAGTTCTGGATCGCGGTGCTGATCTATGTGCCGGCCAACTTCGCGTTCAACATCGGCGAGAACTTCCTCGCAGCGTTCCTGCCGCAGCTCGCGCGGCGAGAGGACTTCGGGCGCGTGTCGGGATTCTCGTGGGGCGTGGCGTACACGGCGGCGCTGGTGATGCTGGTGCTGACCGCGCTCGCGATGCTGCTGCTGGACCTGCGTGATCCGAACGAGTGGAGGCCCTTCTTTGTCGCCGCGGGGCTGTGGTTCTTTGCCTTCTCGATTCCGACGCTGCTCTTCCTGCGCGAGGGGAGCGTCGCCGCGGAGCCCGGGGGCAATCTGCTGACGGTGGGATTCAAGCGCCTGGCGCGCACGACCCGCGAGGTCCGGCGATTCCGGGACCTTGGCATGCTGCTGCTCGCGTCGTTCTTCTATGGCGGCGGCATCAGCGTAATCGTGGCGTTCGCGAGCATCCTCGCGGTGGAGTTCGGCTTCACGCAGGTCGAGCTCGTGATCTACGTCGCGGTGATCACCGTGACGGGGATTCTCGGCACGATGATCCCCACGTTCCTGCAGGACCGGCTCGGGCACAAGAAGATGACGATCGTGCTGCTCATCGCGTGGGTGCTGACCGCGCTCTACATCGCGTGGATCTCCTTCCAGCACGCCCACGCGCCGCCGAACGTGCCCGAGCCAACGTGGCCGGTGTGGCTCGCGGGCAACTTGCTCGGGCTCGGTCTTGGTGCGCTCGGATCGGCGAACCGCGCCTTCGTTGGCTTTCTGACTCCTCCGGATCGCAGCGGCGAGTTCTTCGGCCTCTGGGGCCTGGTCTTCAAGCTCGCGGCGGTGCTCGTCATTCCCTTCGGCTACGTCAAGGACGCGTGGGGCACGTGGCAGGCGATGATCGTGCTGGCGGGGATGCTGCTGATCGGGCTCATCCTGACGGCGGTGATCGATGAGGAGCGCGGCGAGGCCGCCGCGAAATTGCCAAAGGGCTGAAGGGCCAAATGGCCAACTGAAGGACTTGTGCTTTGGTGTTTTTGCCTTCCTTTAGCCATTTAGCCCTTTGACCATTTGGCCATTTGCCTCAACCTCCCACGTCGCGGGAGAGTCCGAGCTTCGGGC
The DNA here is from genome assembly GCA_964495635.1 of uncultured Phycisphaeraceae bacterium. Classification (GTDB taxonomy): domain Bacteria; phylum Planctomycetota; class Phycisphaerae; order Phycisphaerales; family UBA1924; genus JBBASU01. The sequence continues at coordinate 6,771 of CAZBXF010000142.1, read as the reverse complement.
ACTCATCATCAAGCGCGGCGAGCAAGCTTGGACCCAGGTCTGCGAGCTTCTTGACGCCGATGCCTCGGACGCTTGCGAGCGTTTCCATGCCACCCGGGCGCTGGCGGCACACTTCGTGCAGCGTGGCATCACCGAAGATGACAAACGGCGGCACGCTGCGCTCTTCTGCCAAGGCCTTGCGCCAGCGGCGGAGGGCGTCGAAGAGCTGGTGCTCGGTATCGCTGAGATCGGGGACGTCGCGGCGTGGACGCGGCTTGGCGAGTGACTGGCCTGAGCGGCCGCTCCCTCCCCCTCCACTCCCCCCACCGCCACCGGCGATGAATGCGTTCTCCGCCGCGTCAGCGCCGGACTCAACGAGCGTTGCGGTCTCTTCGTTGCGCAACACAGCGCGGGCGGCGGGCGCCAGGCGGAGTACTGGCCTCTCGCCCTCGTCACGCTCGATGTAGCCGGAGTCGATGAGCTGGCCGATGAAGCCGACGACCTGCCTCGCGGTGCGATCTCGCAGCAGGCCAAAGGTCGAGAGCGAATCATGGCCAATGGCCATCACCTTCGCCGAGCGCTCGCCCGTCACAACCTCGGCGATGTGATTCGCCCCAAAGCGCTGCTCGCAGCGATAGACGCAGGAGAGGATCTTGCGGGCGATCTCGTGGCCGTCCTTGATCGGGGCGATCTCGCCCAGGCACACATCACACGCGCCGCAGTTGGTTCCTTCGAGCTTCTGTCCGAAATACTCCACAAGGGCGCGGTGGCGGCAGCGCGTTGACGCAGAGATGCGGCGCATGTGCTCGAGCAGTTCGAGCTGCGCGCGGACAGATGCTTGGCCCTCGGGCGTGTTCGAGCCTTCCTGCGGCATCTCAATCAGTCGCTTCCAGCGGATCATGTCCGCCGCGGAGGTGAACATGACGCAGTCGGCGGGGAGGCCGTCGCGCCCGGCGCGGCCGGTTTCCTGCTGGAAGGCCTCGACGCTCTTGGGCATCGCGGCGTGGATCACGCAGCGCACGTCGCTGCGATCGATGCCCATGCCGAAGGCGACTGTCGCGACGACGACGTCCAATCGCTCGCGACGGAAGGCCTCAGAGACTTTCGTGCGTGCGACGGGCGTCATGCCCGCGTGGTAGGCGCGGGCGTTGATCTTCATCGCGGTCAGCGACTCGGCGAGGCTCTCGGTGTCCTTGCGGCTGATGCAGTAGACGATCGCAGCCTGGCCCTTGTGCCGGTCAATCACAGGTGCAATCTGTCGTGCCAGCTCTTTACCACGCGGCAGGACGCGGTACGTCAGGTTCGGGCGGTCGAAGGACCCGACGAGAACGATGGGATCGCGCAGGCGCAGCTGCTCGACGATGTCGTGCTGCACGCGGGGCGTCGCGGTCGCGGTGTACGCGCCGATGGGCGTGGCCGGAAGAACCTCGCGCAGTTCGCGCAGGCGCCGGTACTCGGGGCGGAAGTCGTGGCCCCACTGGCTGATGCAGTGGGCCTCGTCGATGGCGATGGCGCCGGGGCCGTTGCCGTTGGAAGCGAGGCGGCGCAGCCAGGACCGGAAGTAGTCTGAAACGGCGCGTTCTGGAGCGGAGAAGAGGATCTTGATCTCGCCGCGCTCGACGGCGGCGCGGGCGTCGTCGGACGCGTCCTTGCTCGCCATCGAGTGGAGTGCCGCGGCAGGCACGCCCGCAACCTCAAGGCCCGCGACCTGATCCTGCATCAGTGCAATCAGCGGCGAGATGACCAGCGTCCAGCGGCCGGTGACAAGCGGAGGGAGCTGAAAGCACAGGGACTTTCCGCCGCCGGTTGGAAGGACGGTGAGGGAGTCACGCCGCGCGAGGGTGGCGTTGATGGAGGCGGCCTGCATGGGCCGGAGGGCCTCGTAGCCCCAGTAGGTGCGGAGCGCGGCGAGGACTTGCGGGTCGGTCGAACTCGTAGAGTCAGTGGGACTTGCAGGGTCAGCGGTCGTGCTGGAGATGTCACCAAGCGCTGGGACCGCGGGTCCGTCGGCGAGAGAGGATGGTTCGTTGGGCGCCGACATGGCTTGAGAGTAGGGAACGGGTTGGGCGTGAAGAGGAAGTGACGGCGCGGGAGAGCGACACAGGCTTCAGGGGAGGGCGGAGAAGACACTGCCCAGAGGGGCGATGCCATGTGGCATGGCACGGAAGAGGCTAATGCATGGCGTTTTGGAAGCAAGCCGCGAGGGTGTTGGTCGCGAGGTTTGCGCACGGGTCCGGTACGAGTTGTCAGATGTCTCTTTTTCTTGGTAAGCCGCGGGTGGCATGCGAGAAGGCCACGACCATGCGGGCAAAGCCTCGCATGGTCGTGGCGGTTGATTGGTCGTGGAGTTTGTGCTGCTGATCGCAGCCCGCTCCGCTTACCGGCGGCGGCTTGCGGTGAGGGCGAGGCCGATGAGAGCGAGGGCTGAGGTGCCCGGAGTCGGGATGGCGGTGAGGCTGAAGACGACGTCGTTGTAGTCGCCGACGTTCTCGATGCCGGTCTCGGAGCGGAGTAGGTCCTCGGCGCCGATGTGGTAGGTCTCGCTGCCGCTGACGAGGCTGGAGGCGAAGACGGCGAAGTGCTGCGTGGCGCGATCGAGTGCGGTGCCGCCGCGGTTGCGGTGCGACTCGGAGAAGAAGACGTTGTTGCCACTCTTGAGATACAGGCCGAAGGAGGCGCTGGGCGTGAAGATCATGGAGGTGACGGGGCTGGTCGGGCCGGCGAAGATCACGTGGAGCGTCTCAGCGCCGACGGCGTCGTTGCGGTTGAACCAGCCGATCTCGTTCTGATTGGCGCGGCCGGCGACTTCCATCAGGAGCGACGAGCCGACCTGGCCGGGGCCGGTCACCGTGAAGCCCAGGCTCGTGTCCATCGTCGCGGCGTAGTCCGTCGTCGAGGTGTGGCCCCACCAGGGCGGCGTGATGAGCGGGCTGCCGGCAGACGCCGAGGGCTGCGAGCCCGAGTACGTGCCGTTGAGATAGTTGCCGATGTTCCGAGTGCCGCCGTCCCTGCTGGGCTGATCCCAATAGGGGCGTGTGGCGTTGGAATAGCTGTTCACACCACCAGGGAAGGCCTGCCAACCCGCGCCCGGGGAGCCGCTGACAAGCAGGCCCGCCGTGGCAGTGCCTGAGAGCCCGGTCAAGACAAGTAGGGCTGTGGTCGCGACGGTAGCAGCTTTGGCATGTGCGCCGACGGTGAGGGCGCGGAGGGACTGCGTACGGGTGCTGGTCTTCATTTCTCTCACTCCTCTTTGTCGGGCCTTCGTCCATCGCTGATGGAATGACGGGCGGGCCCTTGTCCGTGGAAATATGCCCCGCGTCGGGGGGCGCGGCCAGAGATCGAGAACCCTGGCGTCGTCCACGCCCGGCACAGGCGTCACACGCGGCCCAAAACGCGCCCCAAGTCCGCGAAGCAACACACCGGGTGATGCATGGGCTTCAGGGAGGCGCGAGGCACGCGGCTTTCCGCGGAACCCCAACGGCGGTCCGGGTGTAGAAGGAGGAGCGGGCCAATGATGGGACGTTCCGAAGAGCGGCGGCGAGGGCGCAAGCCCGTGGACACTCGTAATGCCTGAGATGCTCTCAAAGCTGGCGGCGGGAACGGGGGCGCCCTGGGTTGAGGCGAGCGCAGTGCCGATCCTGCCCTCGTTCGATGATCCAGCGTGGCTGTTGCTGATTCCACCACTCTGCCTTGCAGCCTGGTGGATCTCGCGCCGAAGTCTCGCAGGATGGGGCGGCGTTCGTGGTCTCGTGCATCTGACGGTTCGGTGCCTGGTGATCGCGCTGCTGTGCGTGGCGCTGGCTGAACCGCGCGTCCGGTGGCAAGCGGACTCGGTCGCGGTGGTTGCGGTCGTCGATGTGAGCGACTCGGTCCCGGTCGGGCAGCGCCGAGACGCGGAGGAGTTTCTGGCGATGTCGCTGGAGCGGCGTCCTTCGAAGGACCGCTTCGGGCTTGTGACGATCGCGCGTGATGCGCTCGTGCAGTCGCTCCCGAGCGCGGCGGCTCCGCGACTGGAGATTGGCAGCATCGGCCGCGTCGACGCCAGCAACCTGCGCAAGGGCGTAGACATGGCGCGGGCGCTGATCCCATCCGACGCCGCAGGGCGCATCCTGCTGGTGACCGACGGGAACGAGACTGCGGGAAGCCTCGCGACGGCGGCCCCGGCTCTGCTGGCGGCAGGGATCCCGATCGATGTAGCAGTCGTGGAGTATGACCGCTCGGCGATGGTGCGCGTGGAGGGCGTCTCGGTGCCCGCGTGGGCACGCGAGGGGGACACGATCAACGCCCGGATCATCCTGCATGCGGGCCGCGGCGTTACCGGGCGACTGAGCCTGACGCTCAACGGCACGATGGTGGACCTTGATCCGGAACGGGAATCGCTCTCGGTGCGCGTTGAGCTCAAGGAGGGGTTGCAGGTGCTGTCGGTGCCGCTGCGCCTGCCGCCGGGCGGCGTGCATCGCGTTGAAGCGACGTTCGAGCCGGACGATCCGTCTTCATCGATCGGGCAACTGCTCAAGGCGGAGGCGGTGGCGTTCGCGAGCAGCCGCGGGCGGGTGCTCGTGCTCGCCGAAGATGCTGTGGCGGCGGGGCCACTCGTCGAGTCGATCGGTGCGATCGGCGAAGAGACGATCACGGTCGATGTGCGTCCAGCGGCGATGGCTCCGCTGACGCTCGCGGACTGGTCGGCGTATGACGCGGTGGTCCTGTTCAACCAGCCGGCGTCGAACTTCTCGGCACTCCAGCAGGACATGCTGACGCAGTTCGTGCATGACGCCGGCGGCGGACTGCTGGTTGTGGGTGGGCCCGAGAGCTACGGCGCGGGTGGTTGGATTGGCTCTCAGCTGGCGGAGGCGCTGCCCGTGACGCTTGATCCGCCGCAGAAGCGGCAGATGCCGGTTGGATCGCTGGCGCTGATCATCGATCGGTCGGGCTCGATGGGTTCGCCCGTATCGGGCACGGGCCTTGATCAGCAGCAGATCGCAAATGAGGCCGCGATCCTCGGCGTGCGTGCGCTGTCACGCCTCGACCGGGTTGCGGTGATCGCCTTCGATGACGCCACGCAGACCGTGGTGCCGCTCACGACCGTCGGCGATCCGGACGTGATCGCTCGGAGCATCAGGACGATCGGCCCGGGCGGCGGAACGAACCTCTTTCCGGCGATCGATGCGGCCGCGGCGGAGCTCGCCGCAGCACCCGGCGGGGTCAAGCACATCCTCGTCCTGACCGACGGACAGACGGTCGGCAGCCCGGAGGAGGGCCTGGCGCGGGCGGCGGACCTTCGGCGAAGGGGGATCACGATGTCGACGGTTGCCATCGGCGATCAGTCGAACGATCCGCTGCTGGTGGGCCTCGCACGGACGGCGGGAGGACGCTTCTACAACGTCAAGAGCGTCAACTCTCGTGCGGTGCTTCCCCAGATCATCATCAAGGAAGCTCAGACGGTCCGCAGGACGCTGATCTGGGAGGGGCCGGCCTTCGTGCCCAAGCTCGCGCTCGGCGGGGAGGCGATGCGGGGAATCAATGGGCCACTGCCGGGCATCACCGGATACGTTGTCACTGCGGACCGTGGCGGCCTCAGCTCGGTGGCCCTGCGGGGGCCGGAGGGTGATCCGATCCTCGCCCAGTGGCAGCACGGACTTGGACGAGTGACGGCGTACACCAGCGATGCGACGCTGAGGTGGAACGCCGCGTGGAGCTCCTGGCCGCTCTTTGACTCGTTCTGGGAGCAGCAACTGCGGTGGGTCATGAGGCCCGGGGGCGATCCGAACGCGCGGGTGACGGTCGACGCGCGCGAGGAACGCGCGCGGGTCACGCTGGAACTGACGGACGATTCCGGTGAGCGGATGAACTTCGCGACGATCCGCGCGCGTCTGCTGCCGCCCGCGACGCCGGGAATGGCGGGCGGACCGGCGGCCGCGCGGGATGTCACGTTCCGACAGGTAGCGCCGGGGCGGTACGAGGCCGAGGTGGACGCTGCGGCGGCGGGCTCGCACCTGCTCTCGATCCGATATGACGCGCCGGGCGCTGCGGGGAGCGTGCGGGCGGCCATCACGCGCCGCGATGGAGAGGAGTTCCGCCAGCCGACCCCAAGCACGGCGATGCTCTGGGATCTTGCGAGGCAGACGAAGGGGCGCGTCTACCGGCTCGATGCTGGCGGGGCCGATCTCTGGGTGCGGGAGCACCTGACGATGCCGGAGATCTCAAGGCCGCTGTGGCTGCTGGTCGCGGCGTTGGCGGTCGCGTTGTTCCTGGCGGACGTCGGCGTGCGCCGCGTTGCGCTCGACATGGCAAGGCTGAGGGGCCAGCTCGGCGGGCTCTTTGGCCGCGCTCCGGAGGTCGCGTCCACGTCGGTGGCGACGCTGGCGGCCTCGAGCATGAGAGCGCGAGCGGCGTCGCGAGAGCGCGCCGCCGAGCGCCCGGGCACGGTGGTGCCGATGCCGACCAGAACTGTGCCTCCTGCGCCGACCGCCAGAATCGTGGAGCAACAAGCCAAGCCAGAGCCCGTGAAGCCGCCACACGCGAAAGCACCTTCACCAGCCGACGCGGACGTCATGGCCCGACTTCGTGCCGCAAAGACCCGATCGCGCGAACGAGATGGATAGAGAGTGACAAGGCAGTTGGAGGTCGGTGAAGGTGGGCTTCGGTGCGGCCCCCGATCCGTCAAACATACTGCTCGAGGAAGGCCTGGTATCGCCAGGAGGCGACCGCCGCGGGGCCGAGGTGCTCGATCTCCCGCAGCACCTCGAGCGCGCTGCGGAACACCATCCTGTCTGCGTGGCGCGTGCGGGACTG
>CAZBXF010000141.1:4745-8840 GCA_964495635.1 uncultured Phycisphaeraceae bacterium | reverse complement strand
GCAGGCAAGCAGGGGAGAAGGAAGAGGGAACCGTCAGCCTCTTCGAGTCGGCGAAGCCGCGCCTTCGCCTGACCCTGCATGCCTGCGTGCCTTCCTGCCTGCTTGCCTTTTCCTCAGTCGTGCCTGAGCGCTTCGATCGGGTCCTTCCGGGCGGCCTGTCGTGCGGGATAGATGCCGAAGATCAGTCCCGTCGCCACCGCGACGCCGAAGGAGATCACGATCGAGGTCAGCGTGACCTGTGTCGGCAGGTTCGCGCTGCCCAGGGCCCCGCCCATGAATGCGGCGTCACGGAGGATGTTGATGAGGCGCGGCAGCATCAGCGACACGCCCACGCCGATGGCGACGCCGACGACGCCGCCGAGGGCCGAGAGGACGCTGGTTTCGACCAGGAACTGCCAGAGGATGTGCTTGCGGGTGGCGCCGATGGCGCGCCGGATGCCGATCTCTCGCGTTCGTTCTGTCACGCTGGCGAGCATGATGTTCATGATGCCGATGCCGCCCACGAGCAGCGCGATGCCCGCGATGAAGCCGAAGACCAGGTTGTACGTCAGCGCGGTCTTGCGAGCCTGCTCGAGGAGCTCGAAGGGGACGATGATGGAGACATCGGTGAGGCCCGGGTGGCGCACTTCCATGATTCGGCGCAGGCGTGACGCGTCGCTCATCACCGTCTCGCGGTCGCGTGATGTGACGATGACTTCCGACACTTCCGTGGCGTTTGCCTGGAAGTTGCCCGAGGTGCCGCGAACGACGGTATCGCCGAATGCCTCGCGAGCCGCGGTCATCGGAATGTGGATGTCGAGGTTGAAGTCGCGCCCGATCAGCGTGGCTCCGGCGCCGCCGGCAAGGCCCACGGGTGCGAGGACGCCGATGACGGTGAAGGGCTTGGCGTCGATGCGGAGCGTCTGGCCCAGCGGGTCCTCGAGCGGGAAGAAGTCCTTGGCGACCTCGGTGCCGATCACGCACACCATCGCCCGCTCGTTCATGTCGCCGTCGTTGAGGTAGCGTCCGCGGTCCACGCGCAGCTTGGCGACCTCGAGGAGATCGGGCGTGGTCCCGAAGGCCTGGCTCGTCTTCCGTCGCTCGTTCCGCAGGATCTGGCCGCCGACTTCCTTGAGCGGCACGATCGTCTCAGCGTCGACGAAGTTCTCTTCGATGACACCCAGGGTGGCGCGCGTGATGCCGAAGCGGCTGACGAACGACCGCTGTCCGCCGCCCTGCTGAGTCTGGCTCTCTGGAGGACGCTGCGACCGGACGATGATGTTCCGCGCCCCGAGCCGCTCGATCTGAGCCAGCGCCTCGCGCTTGGAACCCTCGCCCAGGGAAGACATGATGATCACGGCACCGACGCCCAAGATGATGCCCAGGGCCGTGAGCACCGACCGGAGCAGGTGCAGCCGCAGGTTGGAGAGGCCAAGCCGCATTGTTTCGAGAAGGAACGTCATCGTCGAAGTGGCCTCTCATTCGGCGGCGGTGCGAGGGCGCTGGTGCCATCGTCGGATCGCGGCCGCGGGTGCTCGTCTCAGTTCGGCAGGGCGGGACGCTCGGAGGCGGTTTCTGACTTATCCTCAGGACTCGGCCGACCTTGGTCGATGGTGGAAGGTGTCGCCGGGAACCACCGGCTACGGATCCAAGCGTAGAGACGCATCGCCCGGGACGCGGGGTGTGCCGTCGCGAACCCGCGTCCAGCCGAGCGAGCGACCGCGCAGGACCCATGAACTCCGAACCGCCTCCATCTTCCGCGTCGGGTTCCGCAAGCCTGCACGAGCCGAAGCGGAGTGTCCGCCCGCGTGTGGTTCTGAGCGCTGAGCGCGAGCGACCAGGCGGCTGGAGCTGGGAGGTGCTCATCGAGCACCCGGGCGGCGAGACTACCGCCCACGCCCTGACGCTCTCGTGGCTTGATCACGACTTCTGGTGCGGCGGTGCGAGTGCGCCGTCGCGGGTGGCGCAGGCCATCGTCGAGTACGCCCTGGCGAACCGTGAAGCGCCCCTGCCCGCCTCCTTCGACGCGGCCCGCGTCCGTCGGTGGGTGCCGCGCGTGGACCTTGACCTTCGCGAGCGTCTCTGAGCTCCTTCCAGATCGGGAAACGCGAAGCGGCTTTGCCCGTACAAGCACCTATAGTGCCTCGTGGCGAAGCGGAGCCCCTGCTTGCGTCCTGTCGACGCGACGCGTGCGGCCCGCCGCCACAGTCTCGATACGGAGATCGCAGATGCCCATCGCCCGTTCGCTGTCGGTTGTTCTTTCGGCCTCGCTTCTCTGCCTGGCCGCCGGGAGCGCTCTCGCTCAGGACACGGCACCCTCCGCCGCCCCCAAAGCTGCGGCCGCCAGCTCCAAGCTGAAGGTCGGCGACGCCGCTCCGGCCCTGTCGATCGCCGAGTGGCTCAAGGGCGAGCCGGTGAAGGGCTTTGAGTCGGGCAAGGTCTACGTGGTTGAGTTCTGGGCAACGTGGTGCGGGCCGTGCATCGCCGGGATGCCGCACCTCTCTGCACTCCAGAAGGAGTTCAAGGACAAGGGCGTCACGATCATCGGCGTGGCCAGCGAAGGCTTCGGCGACACGCTCGATCCTGTCAAGGCCATGGTCAAGGAGAAGGGCGACACGATGGGCTACACCGTCGCCTGGGACAAGGGGACCGCGACGAACGACGCGTTCATGAAGGCCTCGGGCCAGCGCGGTATCCCGTGTTCGTTCGTCGTCGACAAGGCCGGGAAGATCGCCTTCATCGGCCACCCGATGCTGCTCGACCCGGTGCTTGCGGGCGTCGTGGATGGCTCGTGGAACAACGCCACCGACCCCGCGCGCCTTGACTCTCTCATGAAGGACATGATGGCTGGCTATGGCCTGATTGAGAAGGACCCCAAGGCCGCGATCGCCAAGTTCGATGCGGTCGCCGCGGCGATGCCCTCCTTGGCCAGCATGACTCTCCAGCCCAGGTACTTCGCCCTCCTCAAGGCCGGCGACAGCGAGGCCGCCGCCAAGATCGGCCGCCAGATCGTCGACAAGGCCATCGCCGCCAAGGACAGCCAGACCCTCAACAGCATCGCGTGGTCGATTGTCGATCCCGCTGGCGGCATCGAGCCCAAGGATCTGGACCTCGCGCTCGCCGCGGCGACGCAGGCCAGCGCGATCGAAGGTGATAAGGACGGCTCCATCATCGACACCCTCGCCCGCGCCCACTTCCTCAAGGGCAACAAGGCCAAGGCGATCGAGCTCCAGAAGAAGGCCATCGAGCTCGCGCCCGAGGAGATGAAGGAGTCGCTCAAGTCCGCGCTCGCTGAGTATGAGGCGGCGAAGTAAGGCAGCCAGCGAGGCAGCGATCGAGCGATGCAGCGAGGCAGGGGAAAGACACTCAGCTTCGTAGAGTGCTGCTGACTTGGTTGCTGGTTTCTTGACATCCCGAAACGCTCCCCGAGAGGGGAGCGTTTCTCTTGATTCTGGCACTTGACCACTTGATCGCTCGATCACTTCCTGTTTAGCCATTGAGCCCTTTGGCCTTTTGGGCATTTGGAATCCCCCCGTGACTCGATACGAACAATTTCAGGCTTACCGCACTCGCATGAACGCTCGGATCATGGGCGAGGACGCCGCGCGTGCTGCGGCGGGTGCTTCGCGTCCTGATGGTTCCATCGCTCAGGGTGGCACGCTCGTCACCAAGCGCTTCTTCCGCCTCGACGGCCAGACCTACGAGCCCGGTGCACTCTCGGCTCAGACGAAGGAGCTGCTGGGGCTCACGGCGTCGGCGGTGCTGCGCTGCGATGACTGCATCGCCTACCACATCGACCAGTGCGTCAAGGCGGGCATCCCCGACGAGCAGATCTGGGAAGCCCTCGACGTGGCCCTCATCGTCGGCGGCAGCATCGTGATCCCGCATTTGAGGCGGGGCGTGGAGTTCCTGGACCAGGCAAGAGCGGCGGAGACTGGGAAGTAGGTATCTGGCATTCGGCATTCGTGGTTAGGGAAGCCAAAGACCCGCGGACAGGCGGGCCTTTTTGTCTTTGACGAATCCTTACCGCGAATGCCGGAAGCCTCTTCCCGCCTGCCCCTTGACGTCCCGTCGGAACGCTTCTACCATATATCCGGATAAACGGATGAAGCGTTC
>CAZBXF010000141.1:0-4735 GCA_964495635.1 uncultured Phycisphaeraceae bacterium | reverse complement strand
AGGGAAGCCAAAGACCTGCGGACAGGCGGGCCTTTTTGTCTTTGACGAATGCCGGCTGCCTCTTCCCGCCTGCCCCTTGACGTCCTGTCGGAATGCTTCTACCATATATCCGGATAAACGGATGAAGCGTTCCCAGACCATTCCGCTGATCGATCGGATCGCCGCACTCGGCGACCAGACGCGGCTTCGCGTTCTGCGGCTGGCGGAGGCCCAGGAGTTATCGGTCGGTGAGATCGCTCGCGTGGTGCAGATGCCGCAGAGCACCGTGAGCCGGCACCTCAAGCTGCTGAGCGAGACGGGATGGCTGGTGCGTCGGAGCGAGGGGACGGCGAGCTTGTACTCGCTCACGCAGGATGATCTGACGCCCGAGGCTCGCGCGATGTGGCAGGCGCTTCGCGAGCCGCTGACGCGTGAGGGGGAGTGGGTTGAGGATCAGAAGCGGCTGAAGGCCGTGCTTGCGGATCGTCGGACGGACTCGCTCTCGTTCTTCGGGCGCGTGGGTGGCGAGTGGGACGCGGTTCGGACGGAGCTGTTTGGCGCGCGGTTCACGACGCTGGCGATGCTGGGGCTGATCCGGCGCGACTGGGTCGTTGCGGACCTTGGCTGCGGCACGGGGAACGCCGCGGAGTCGCTGGCGCCGTTCGTTGAGCGTGTTGTCGCGGTCGACCTGTCTGGCCCGATGCTTGATGCGGCCCGTGAGCGGCTGGCGGATCAGAGCAATGTGACGTTCGTGCAGGCACCTGCGGACGCGACGACGCTGGCGGACGCGAGCGTGGACGCCGCGGTGTGTGTGCTGGTGCTGCACCACCTTGACAGTCCCGAGGCTGCGGTCGCTGAGATGTCGCGCGTGCTGCGGACGTCGCGTGGCGGCGGAACGGTGCTGATCGTCGACATGGTGGCCCACGAGCGCGACGAATATCGACGCACCATGGGACACAAGCATCTGGGCTTCTCGCGCGAAGCGATGACCGAGATGATGCAGCGCGCCGGTCTCGTCGATATCAGGTACCACGAGCTTGCTGGCGAGCCCGAGGCGCGGGGGCCGGCCCTGTTCATCGCGACGGGGAGGCGGAGCCAGTAGCAAGGCGGCGAGGAAGGGGAAGTCGATCGAATGTCAGCGAAGAAGTGGGGGGTGTGAGGAATCGAAGAAGCGATCCAGCGACGAATGAAGCAACAAGAGATCCGTATCGGAACGTCGTCGAGTCGCAGTGATCAGGTGTGTCTGAGTATTTCCTAGTGCCCAGTGCCTAGTGCCTTTCCTGGAGAACACGAAATGTCCGCAACCATGAACAAACCCATGACCCTCGTCCCCGAGTCCACCAAGGGCGGCCTTGATTTCAAGGTCAAGGACCTCACGCAGGCCGAGCTTGGCCGCCATGAGATCCGCCTCGCCGAGCACGAGATGCCCGGCCTGATGGCGCTCCGGGAGAAGTACGGCGCGAGCAAGCCTCTCAAGGGCGCCCGCATCGCCGGCTCGCTGCACATGACGGTCCAGACCGCGGTGCTGATCGAGACGCTGGTTGAGCTTGGCGCTGATGTGCGCTGGGCTTCGTGCAACATCTTCTCGACGCAGGACTCCGCCGCGGCGGCGGTCGTTGTCGGCAAGCACGGCACCGTCGTTGACCCCAAGGGCACGCCGGTCTTCGCGTGGAAGGGCGAGACGCTCGAGGAGTACTGGTGGTGCACGAACCAGCTCCTGAACTTCGCCAACGGCCAGATGCCCAACATGGTTCTGGACGACGGCGGCGACCTCACGCTCCTCCTGCACAAGGGCGCGGCGTTCGAGAAGGCGGGCAAGGTCCCCGCGTTCAACGAGAAGACCGACTCTGAGGAGTGGGGCGTGATCCTGAACCTCATCTCCTCCGAGATGAAGAAGAACCCGGGTCGCCTCAGCAAGGCGATGGCGAGCATCAAGGGCGTCTCCGAGGAGACGACCACGGGCGTGCACCGCCTGTACGAGATGCAGGCCAAGGGCGAGCTCATGATCCCCGCGATCAACGTGAACGACAGCGCCACGAAGAGCAAGTTCGACAACCTGTACGGCTGCCGCCACTCGCTCGTGGACGGCCTCAACCGCGCCACCGACGTCATGCTCAGCGGCAAGGTTGCCGTGGTGCTTGGCTATGGCGACGTGGGCAAGGGCTGCTGCCAGGCGCTCAAGGGCCAGGGGACGCGCGTGGTCGTGACCGAGATCGACCCCATCTGCGCGCTCCAGGCCGCGATGGAGGGGTATGAGGTCAACACGCTCGAGAACTACCTCGCTACCGCCGACATCTTCATCACCGCGACGGGCAACAAGAACGTCATCACCGTCGAGCACATGAAGAAGATGAAGGACAAGGCGATCGTCGCGAACATCGGCCACTTCGACAACGAGATCGACATGGCCTCGCTCTACAAGCACAGCGGTGTGAAGCGCGTCAACATCAAGCCCCAGTACGACGAGTTCGTCTTCAGCACGAGCGCCAGCGGCCGCAACCGCGAGCACTCGATCCTCGTTCTGGCCGAGGGGCGCCTCATGAACCTCGGCTGCGCCACGGGCCACCCGAGCTTCGTCATGAGCGCCAGCTTCACCAACCAGGTCGTCGCGCAGATCGACCTCTGGGCCAGCGCCAACAACCAGCCCACGCTCTCGGGCACCAAGTACGAGACGGGCAAGGTCTACGTCCTGCCCAAGAAGCTCGACGAGATGGTCGCCCGCCTGCACCTTGACAAGCTCGGCGCGAAGCTGACGGTCCTGACGGATGATCAGGCCAGCTACCTTGGCATGCCCAAGGACGGACCGTACAAGCCCAACCACTACCGCTACTAAATCGAGAAGGCCGAACTGAATCGAAACGTCCTTCAGAGCCCCGAGCGCAAGCTCGGGGTTCTTTGTTTTGGTCTCCAGAGCCCGCGTTCGACCCATCCTTGCGAGCCCACGGGCGCGAGCCCGCGGTCTTCGTATGCCCGCCGCGCACCAAACGCCGCAGCCCCGGTCGCGCCTTGCAAAGGCCGGACCGGGGCCGCGGGTTGCTGCATCGGGTGTCGATGGGCGCTTGAAGGTGCAGATCACGGACGAGACGGCCTCCCGCCACCGCCCGGCGGACACGCCACCGCCGCCGCAGCATCATGGCAGGGGCGTGTTGATCGTGTAGTCGACGCGCACGCCCCGGATGAAAGTACCCCACTGCTGCGAGTTCGTGAAGCTGAACCACTCCGCGCCGACGACGTAGTAGTTGGTTGGGCCGACTGCCAGATCAAGCCCGCTTGCGTCAAACTCAAGGCTCTGCGAGAACCCTTGGCCCCGCAGGTTAGCCGACACCGGGAACGTGCGCCCGCCCGTCACGAGGTCCACGTTCGTGACCGTAACGTCCATGCCGGACAGCGTGCCTGCTTCCTTGCCGTACACCACTACTCGGTTGATGCGTGCTCCCATGGGCAGTGAGATCGGTGCGTAGATCTCGACCGTTCCGCCAAACGGGACGCCCACGCGATCAGCCTCAACCACCGCGGTCTCGATGCCACTCGCAAACGCCGCCGCCGGGATGATGAGCGTCCGCGTCGTCGTCGGGATCGAGATCGTGCCGGCGAACGAGACGTTCTGCCCGCTGGCCTGCATTGCCCCTCCCGAGACCTTGGCGAGCGATGCCGCGTCGCTGGCGAGCATGCTGCTCGTCACCGCGTTGCTTGGAATGCTGAAGGTCGAGTTGGTCAGCGAGAGGCCAGCGCCGGCGGCGTACGTGCGCTCCGCCTGTGCCGTGAACGCCGCGCCGTTCCACTTGAGCACGTCACCCGTGTTCGCGGAGGTGATCGAGGAGCCGGTGCCGCCGCGAGCCGTCGCGAGCGTGCCGCTGGCGATGTTGCCGGCCTGCAGGCCCGTGAGCCCCACGCCCGAGCCGCTGAACGCGTTGCCGGGGTTGGTGAATCCGACCGGCTGCGTGTACGACCCGCTCAGGCGGCCCGAGGGGAGCGTGCCGGTGTTGAAGTTGGAGACGTCGCGGTAGAACTCCGGAAGCTGCCCTCCGAAGCTCAGTGCGTTGGCGGCGATGTTGGAAGCCCCGGCGAAGTTGGCCTCTTCCGCGCGGTAGGCAAGCGGCGCCGCGGTTACGGCCTGACGGGGCGAGAGCGTCGTGAAGGGTGCGAGGCCTGTCGGATCGTGCGGCGTGCGGACGCTCACCTCGATGTGGCCGCCGGCGGGGATCTCGTTCAGAAAATTGAGCTGCACCGTGAAGCGGCCGTCGACACAATCGACGTTCGACGAGCCGAGCGTCGGGCCGATCTGGGTCGTGCCGCCAGCGTTGGTGAAGAGGCGGAACTGCAGATCGGCAGAGCCCGTGTAGGGGCCGCCATCCGTGTTGAGCTGGGCCTGATAGGTGAACTCGCTGGTGATCTGCGCTTGTGCCAGCGGCGCGAGCACGTAGCTCGGGGCGGCGGCGGCAAACGCCAGCAATGCAGCCCTGCAAGTCAGATGGGCGGCGAGAAGGGAAAAGGCTGAGCGACGAGGGTTCATCCAGAGACTCCGGGTGCTTGAGGTGCGAGCGAGATCGATCGCTTTGGACACGGCGACCGATGCCCATAGTGCGAGAATGCCGTAGTCGCCGGCTCGCTTTTCTTGCAGTCGCCAGAGATTTCGAGGTGCCTCGGTCCACCCATGGGCCGATCCGGGAACCGCAGTCGTCGACCAGCTCCCGCCGCCACGACCTGGCGAGTCCAATAACCCGGGGCCTCACCTCACCTCACCTCACCCCACTTC
>CAZBXF010000140.1:0-8875 GCA_964495635.1 uncultured Phycisphaeraceae bacterium | reverse complement strand
CTCGGTCTCGCCCGATGCCACGTGGCTGGCGTATACGCCGCACTCGATCGACACGCGCACGTGGAAGCGCTATCGCGGCGGCATGGCGACCGACATCTGGCTCTTCAATCTCAAGGACAACACGAGCCGCAAGATCACCGACTGGGAGGGGACCGACACGATCCCGATGTGGATCCCCGGAGGCAAGTCCGACGTTGTCTACTACCTCAGCGACAACGGCCCCGAGCATCGCCTCAACATCTGGTCGTTCAATCTCGCCACCGGGCAGCGCACGCAGGTGACCAAGCACACGGACTTCGACGTGCGCTGGCCCTCGATCGGTCCCGGGACGGCGGGCGCGGGTGAGATCGTCTTCCAGCTCGGGAGCGATCTTCGACTTCTCGATCTCGCGACAGGACAGGAGCGCGTCGTCAAGGTCACGGTGCCGGGCGATCGCGCGCTGGTTCGGCCCCGCACCGTCAACGCCGCGGAGAACGTCAGCGGTGCCTCGATCTCGCCGACGGGCAAGCGTGTCGTGATCAATGGGCGCGGCGACATCTGGACCGCGCCGGCCAAGGAAGGTCCGGTGCGGAACCTCACCCAGACCGACGGGGTCTTTGAGCGCGACGCGGCTTGGTCTCCCGATGGCCGCCACATCGCCTACTTCTCCGACGAGGCGGGCGAGTACGACCTCTACATCCGACCTTCGGATGCGCGTCCGCCGGAAAAGAAGGATGAGAAGAAGGACGCCAAGAAGGACGCAGTCGCCAAGGAGGCAGGCGCGGACGGCGCCAGCGGCACGACCAAGGAGCCAGCCGCCGATGCTCCCAAGCCGGGCCCGCGGAAACTGACGAATCTCGGAGCGGGCTTCCGCTCGAACCCCGTGTGGTCGCCCGATTCGAAGTCGATCGCCTTCACGGACAACGCGGGAAGGGTGTTCCTTACCGTTGTGGAAACTGGAGAGACCAAGGAGGTCGCCGCTGATCCTTGGGGCGACGGCACGGGACTCTCATGGTCGAAGGATTCCAACTGGATCGCGATGGATCTGGGTGACGAAGCGACCGGGAACCGTTGCATCCACGTCTACAACGTGAAGGACGGGGTTCTCACACGTCTGACGGCACCGGCCTTCGCAAGCCGGAACGCGACCTTCGACGCGAAAGGAGACTGGCTCTTCTTCCGGTCAAACCGCGACATCGAGTCACCGCTCTATTCGGACCTGGACACGACGTTCATCTATGCTGCGACCGAACAGCTCTTCGCGGTACCGCTGCGCTCCGACGTCAAGAACCCCTGGGCCACGAAGAGCGACGAGGAGACCCTGAAGGAGGAAGCCGCCAAGAAGGAGGAGAAAAAGGACGACGCCAAGAAGGACGAGGGCGCCAAAGAGGACGCCAAGAAGGACGACCCAAAGCAGCAGGTTGACGCGGCGGCGGCGGACGACGGCGTCTCGGGCATCTGGCAGTGCTCGACGAAGATGCCCGGCCCCGAGGGGCGGCAGCTCGACGTTGTCTTCACGCTCACGCTCAGGCTGGCAGCCGACGGGAGCGTGACCGGCTCGATCACCTCGATCGTGGGCGGCACCAACATCTCCTCGGGGTCTTTCGACAAGGCCAGCGGCTCGATCACGCTCACCTTCACCTTCAAC
Source organism: uncultured Phycisphaeraceae bacterium (assembly GCA_964495635.1). Classification (GTDB taxonomy): domain Bacteria; phylum Planctomycetota; class Phycisphaerae; order Phycisphaerales; family UBA1924; genus JBBASU01. The sequence goes on along the minus strand of CAZBXF010000140.1, from coordinate 7,248 downwards.
AACGCGAACGTGACGCTGACAGGGACCGTGGCCAACGAAGAGGGGCGCGGGACGTGGGTCGCCGGCGACGCCGCGGCCGACTGGAGCGGCAAGCGAACGAGCAAGGGTGCTGCCGGCGGCGACGGCGCCAAGGACGACGAGAAGTCGGCCGATGACGCGAAGAAGGACGACAAGAAGGAAGAGAAGCCCATCGAGATCACCTTCGAGGGATTCGAGTCACGGGCGATCCTCCTCCCCGTGCCGAGCGGCGAGTTCGGCACGATGGCGGTCTCCCACGACAACAAGCTCATCTACGTCCGGCGTCCCGCCCGAGGCTCCGGCGAAACGGGCATCAAGATCTTCGACCTCGAGGACGAAGAGCGCAAGGAGAAGGACGTCACGGCGGGTGGTAACTTCGATCTCTCGGCCGATCGGAAGAAGCTGCTGGTCTTCCGGGGAGGCAGCAACCTCACGATCGTGGACGCCTCGGCCGGCGGCGGGAAGTCGCAGTCGGTGTCGACGTCGGGCATGTCGACCTTGATCGAGCCGCGCGTCGAGTGGCGTCAGATCATGCGAGACGTCCACCGCCTCTTCAGGGACTTCTTCTACGAGCCAACAATGCACGGCGTGGACTGGGACGCCGTGGCGGCACGCTACAAGGCCCAGGTCGAGGACGCCAGCAGCCGGGAAGATGTGGCGTTCATCATCGGTGAGATGATCTCCGAACTCAACGTCGGGCACGCGTACGTCACGGGACCCGGTGATGTCGAGGACTCAACGCCGATGGTGCCCGTCGGCCTTCTGGGCGCGGACTTTGAGCTTGCCACCGTCGAGCACGAGGGCAAGCAGGTCAGCGCATATCGCATCACCCGCATCATCGAAGGTGCCCCCTGGGACGCCGACGCCCGCGGCCCGCTCTCCCAGCTCGGCGTCCAGGCCAAGCCAGGTCAGTACCTGCTCGCCGTGAACGGAACTCCGATCGACACGGCCAAGGATCCCTGGGCTCCCTTCGTCGGGCTGGCGAATCGGCCCACCCACATCACCCTTTCTGACGCCCCCGTGATCGACGCGACAGCACGCGAGGTCCTCATCACTCCGACAGGCAGCGAGACGAACCTGCGCTACCGCGCCTGGATCGAGGCCAAGCGGGCGTACGTTCACGAGAAGTCCGGCGGCAAGATCGGCTACATCTACGTGCCCAACACCGGCGTCGATGGTCAGGACAACCTCTTCCGTCAGTTCTTCGGACAGCGCGGACACGCGGCCCTGATCGTCGACGAACGCTGGAACGGCGGCGGGCAGATCCCCACCCGCTTCATCGAGCTCCTCAACCGCCCGACCGTCAACTACTGGGCCCGACGCCACGGTCGGGACTGGACCTGGCCGCCAGACGGGCACAACGGCCCCAAGGCCATGCTGATCAACGGCCTCGCGGGTTCGGGCGGCGACGCCTTCCCCCACTACTTCCGTCAGGCCGGCCTCGGCAAGCTCATCGGCACCCGCACGTGGGGCGGCCTGGTCGGAATCTCAGGCAATCCCGGACTCATCGACGGCGGAGCAATCGCCGTCCCGACCTTCGGCTTCTACGAGAAGGACGGCACCTGGGGCATCGAGGGCCACGGCGTTGACCCCGACATCGAGGTCATCGACGACCCCGCGAAGATGGTCAATGGCGGCGATCCGCAGCTCGACAAGGCCATCGAGGTCCTGCTCGCCGAGTTGCAGACCAACCCATATGTTCCGCCGGCCCGCCCGAAGAGCCCCAACCGCTCAGGCATGGGGATCGCACCTCAGGACAAGTAGATCGCACGCTCGCGATCCCACGCCTTGCTGACGCAAGTGAAACCCCGCCCTCCGGCGGGGTTTTTCATGGAAAGCCCGGACGCCGAAGCACTGAAGGATCGGACCAAATCACACGTAGATCATCCGTTTGTCCATATTGTAATCTCCGATCTTTGTTCACGAAGCAATAAATCACATCTACCATCTCGCCAGAGTGCTCGAAGCGGTCCGAGCAGCAGACCAGCGGAGGGGTTCGTTTTCTGGAATCAGAATGTCTCAGTCCCCCTCGGTTCTCACCAGTCCGTCATCTCCTACGAGAGCAGCCACGTGCGACGCACAGGCCGAGTCCCACGCATCACAGCAGTATCCCGTGTGCCCGGTCTGTGAGCGAGCCTCGCAGACCGTGAGCACGGTGATGCGTCACGACCGCTGGACGCTGCTGGAGTGCCCGCTCTGCGAGGTCGTGTTCCTCGACGCGCCGCCGACCCACGCCGAGCTCTCGGGCGAGAGCCGCTGGTCTGCTTCCTACGAGCTCGAGCGCGAGAGTCGACGCAGGCGACGGCCCGTGTTGTCGGCGATCTCGAGGACTCTGAGACCCATCGTCCAGCTTCTCCGGCCACAGAAGGCGACGAACCTCCTCAGGAGCATGCTCCCCCATGGCGGGACGGTCGTGGACGTGGGCTGCGGCGACGGCGCCAGGCTTGATGGTCTTCCGAAGAGCTTCACGCCGCTGGGGATCGAGATCGACCCCGCCGCAGCGGCGATTGCGGAGGCAAAGTTCGCCTCACGCGGAGGGCGCGTGATGCTCGGCGCCGCGACCGCGCAGCTCGCTTCCCTCAAGCCGCGATCGCTCGACGCCGCCCTGCTGATGGCCTACCTCGAACACGAAACCAGACCGATCCAGGCGCTCCGGCTCCTGCGGGCGGCGCTGAAGCCCGGCGCACCGGTCGTGATCAAGGTGCCCAACCACCAGAGCTGGAATCGGCTCGTGCGCGGCCCGCAGTGGTGTGGCTACCGCTTCCCGGATCATGTGACCTACTTCTCACCGTCGAGCCTGAAGCGGACCCTCCGGCACGCCGGATATCGCATCGTCCGATTCGGAGCCCTGGACCGTCTGCCGACGAGCGACAACATGTGGATGGTGGCCCAGGCCTAGCCGGTAAAAACACCTATTCAGGAAGGTCCGACAACCTTCCCACCATTCAATTTCCGTAAAGTCGGTGTCTTGGCCGGATGGAGCCGCCCATTTCGTCGCTAATCTGCTTGTGGAACGGACTCGGACCACGCCGTTCGCGTCCGCAGTTCCCGGAGTCAGAGGAGAAGTCATGAAGATCGCATCTCGTTGGGTGGCTGTTGCTGCGCTCGTTGGCTGCGCCGGACTTGCGCAGGCGGGGCCGGATTGGGTGGAGGGGGAGTTGCGCGCGGAACGGGGATTGGACCTTGGGGATACTGGCGGCAACGACGCGGGGTCGTTCCTGACCAGCGCACAGACGACGACCGGCTCGGGCACACTGAGCTTCCTTGAGGGGCGACTGACCACCGGTGGCGCACTGCTAGACGACGCCCCTGACTACGTGGACATGTACCGCATCGCGGTCTCGACGCCGGGCAGCTTCTCGGTCACCGTGAATTCCTCTCCCTTTTCCGTGGCGCTTTACCTCTTCCGGATTGTCGATGGTCAGGCGGTCGGCATGCTCGGCTCACAGACCGGGTTTCTCAGCTCCAGCTCGACGGATGGTTCAGAGATCGAGGTGACCGAGCCGGGCGTGTACGCACTGGCCGTGACTTACCTCGGCAACGTCCCTACGAGCGACGGGGTTGGGATCTTCGACTTCGGCGATGGCCCAGGGGCCATGCAGGGCGCAACGAGCTCGATTGGTGACACCATCGGCGCCAGCAACGGGGGGCCGCACGATGGCTGGTCGGGTGAGCCTCCGGAGGAACTGGGCGACTACCTCCTCTCATTCCAGGGCGCAGCGCTAGTCCCCGGCGTTGGTCCGCTCTCGGGTGCGCTCGCGATGCTGGGCATGGGCGCGATCGCGACGGGGCGTCGGCGCCGGATCTGAGTCTGGGTTGCGAGACTGCGACGTCGGCCCTGGTTCTGGGACCTTGGGGCTCATGCCGCGCTCAGGCCGTGCGAGGACTTGGGCCGATCGGGCCGAAGTCCGGCCTGATCTGGCTATCTGCTGCTGATTCCTCGTGGAAATGGATGCCGCGGGCTCGCGGTGTCTGCGTAAACTCATGGCTGGAGCAGACATCCGATCTCGGATCGCCACCCAAGGGAGAATCAGCATGAAGCGTGTCCAGCATCTGGTCGTCGCCGCCGCGGCGGGTCTTTCGTTCTGTGGCTCTGCACTGGCCGGCCCCGACTGGGTGGAGCAGGTGGATGCGGGGTCGGTGCTGAGCTCGGCCCAGCTGACGCGGGGTGAGGGTTCGATCCGCACCATCCAGGGGACGCTCAGCGGCGCGCTCCTTGGTCCCGGGGCCGACTTCGAGGACATGTACATCATCAGCATCGCCGAGCCCGCGACCTTCTCCTTCACGACCGCCAACGCCAACTTCAACTCGGTGATGTACCTCTTGAACATCACGCAGGGCAACGAGGCCTTCGGCCTTCTTGGTGCCGATGACGTCGGAGAGTCCTCTGGAGCCATCCTGACGGGTGTCGCCACCGACGGCTCTGGCGCTCAGGTCACCAACCCGGGCCTGTACGCCCTGGTCGTCACGTTCTCAGGTAATCGCTGCCAGAGCCGCACCGGCAACATCTTCCGTTTCGACACCCCGACCGAGATCACCGGTCCCGACGGCGTCGGCGGCACAAATCCCCATGAAGGCTGGGCCAACGATGGATCGTTCAGCGGCGGTGAGTACGTCATCGACATCGTGGGCGTGGAGTTCGCCGAGGTCCCCGCGCCTGGAACGCTCGCGCTGGCCGCGCTCGCGTCGGCGGTGCTATCGCGCCGGCGGCGCTGACCGCGCAGCGATCAGGAACCCGGAGCCGGCGGCGCCTCCAGCAAAGCTGCCGGAATGCCCATGGCCAGGAGCCGATCACGCTGACGCTTCAGCATGATCGATCCGTCTGGCCGTGCTGCGCGCAGGCTGGTGAAGGTAGTGGCGAGTCGCTTATCCGCGTCGGCGCCGGTTCCGGCGATGCGTTCTGCGGCCGCGAGCTCCACGTCGACCAGCGCGAGCTGCAGTCGTGGCGGCGGACGCACGCCCAGCAATGTCTGGTACGCCTGGCGAAGAACATCAGCGGCCTCGGCGGGACGCCCCGCGCTCAGCAGTGCTGAGCCCAGCACGCTCCGGGCCTCCGCGGCCTCGGGGAGCTGCTCCTGCTTCAGCCGGACGACCATATCGACGGCCTGCCGCGCCTGCTCGACCGCGGCGTCGACGTTCCCCAGCGAGAGATTCGTCCGGGCCATGCCCGCGAGCGTCGCGGCGATCGACGGGTGACCGTTGGGGAAGCGGGCCTGGCGGATCGCGAGCGCGCGTTCGTACGCAACCAGCGCGGCGGAGGCATCGCCCTTCTCATACAGGCAGCGGGCGAGGTTCTGGCTCACGGCGGCGGTGCCGACGTACTGCTCGCCGCGCAGACGCATGATCATCGCGAGCGAGTCGCGAAAGAGGCCTTCGGCCCGATCGAACTCCTCGTCTTCCATGTAGCTCTTGGCGAGATTGTTCATCGCCTGCGCGACTTCCTCGTGCTCGCTCCCGAGCAGACGTGTGCGAATGTTCAGCGCGTCGGTGTAGAGGCGGTGGGCCATGTCCGGGTCGCCGATCTCGAGCTCGCACGCCGCGAGGTGTGTGAGGCTCGTGGCGATGTCGCGGTGGTCAGCGGGGTAGATCTCACGGCGCAGCGCGAGCGAGCGTTCGTAGTAGCCCTTGGCCTCTGTGAAATTGCCCTGCCAATAGAGCGTGGCCGCGAGGTTGTGGAGGCAGTCGGCGAGAGGCGCCTTCTCGATCGGCTGCTGCTGTTCGCGGATCGCCAGCGCGCGTCTGAGGGTGGCCTCGGCCTTCTCGTAGCGTGCGAGTTTTCGATAGACGGAGCCGATGATCTCCCGCACGGCGGCCTCGGTCGGGGCCGACTCCGGCGGAACCTTGTCAAGGCGGCTGGTCGCGGAGTCGAGCATCTGCGCAACGGTGATTTCGCCCGAGCGATCGGGATCGGCGGCCTCGATGACGTCGCGAAGCAGCATGAAGTTGTTGTTGGCGAGTTCAAGGTTCTTGAGCGTCTGGTTGCGCTCCTGCACAATCCGGTAGACGAGAACCGAGGAAGTGATGACGATGACCGCCGCGGCGATGGCAACGGTCGCGGAAATCGCCGAGTGGCGCACGACCCACCGCCAGGCGCGTCCCGCACTGCTGAGGTGTCGTGCCGTCACAGGCTCGCCCGTCAGGCAGCGCCGAAGATCCTGGGCAAGCTCCCCCACTGTCGCGTAGCGACGGTCGGGTGACTTCTCGAGCGCCTTGAGCAGGACAGCGTCGATGTCGCGTGAGATGGCGGCGCGGTGCGAAGAAGGCGGCGGCGGATCCTGCTCGCTGATCGCGGTGAGCACGTCCTTCAGCGCGCCGTCGCAGTCGATGGGGAGCTTGCCGCTCAGCATCTCGTACGCGATGACGCCCATTGAGTAGACGTCGGTTCGCACGCTGGCCTCATCGGCCTTGCCGTTGGCCTGCTCGGGGGACATGTACGCGACGGTGCCGATGATCTGGCCTTCGCCTGCGATGGTGAGCGTGCGCTGCGTCTGCGCGCCGCCGACTTCTTTGGCCACGCCGAAGTCCAGCAGGTAGCAGCGGCCCTGCGGATCCATGAGGATGTTGGAGGGCTTGAGATCTCGGTGGAGCACGCCGCGCTGGTGGGCGTAGTCGACCGCTTCGCAGACGTCGATCACAGCACGGAGCACGGTCGGAATGTCGGCGGTGCCAGCAACGAGGCACTCGTCCATGGGCTTGCCCGCGACAAAGTCCATGACGTAGAAGTACCGGCCCTTGCGCACGCCCGAGTCGATGATGCGGACAATGCCGGGATGCTGCAACCGCGCGACGACCTCGACCTCGCGCTCGAAGCGGTGGCGTGCGTTCTCCGAGCCGTGGGTGAGCTCGAGCAGGAACTTGATGGCGACGCGCCGGCCCGTGGCCTGCTGCACACCCTCATAGACGACGCCCATGCCGCCGTGGCCGATGCACCGGACGATGTCGTACCCCTCGACGGAAGGGAGCCGCGTGCTCATCCCGACGATGGAATCGCCGCCGAGCGAGCCCGCGCCGACGACGGTGGCATCGGAGCCGGGCGCGATGTCGCGCGTGGCCATGTGGTCATCAGCGACATTGCCGCGGCCCGGATTGGTCGGGACCGCCGGCGCACCAGACGCGGAGTCACCCGCCGTGCCCCACGCGCCCGGCGGCGGAGTTTCGAGAGAGGTGGGATCAAAGCGCGGCTTGGGGGATTGACCACGGGACCCGTCCCCCGACGAGCCCGACCGATCC
>CAZBXF010000139.1:0-8979 GCA_964495635.1 uncultured Phycisphaeraceae bacterium | reverse complement strand
GAGGATCTTGTCCGGCGCAAGCTCATGACCACTTCCAAGCGTGGCAAGGAGGTGATCTACCACCCTGCTCCGACGCTGCGTGCGAGGCTGGACCGCAAGTCCAAGTGAGGCCGGCCCCATAACCGCCGCGACGAGGCTCCCCACGTGCGCGAGGCGGTGTGGAGGTGACGTGCGTGAGCACCGCTGACGCGGATTGCTTGCCCTGCTGAGCCCAGTGGATCAGTGGACCGATATCGCTGCTGCCCAGTGCAGATCGCGACCGGAGCGTGCCTGCGCGGGACGGGAGTCCCCTGATGAACCTTCGAGCAAGCAAGGCAGTAGACCGAGGCGGTGCCCTGGTTGAAGTCCGCGTGATGGTGACGCTGGCGACGCTCCTGCTCACCTTGTCGCCCGCCCTTGCGATCGACTACTTCGTGCGCGCGAGCGCGGGTGCGGACACCAACGACGGACGCGCTCCGTCGACCGCGTTCCGGACCATCTCCCGGGCGCTGCAGGCAGCACAGGCTGGCGACGTGATCTACGTCGGCGCGGGTACCTATGCGGAATCGCTGGTGTCCGTGCGCAGCGGCACGGCCGCGGGCCTGATCCGGCTGGTGGGCGACGCCGACGGAGCTCGCACGGGCGATCCCGGTGTCACCACGATCACCAGCAGCACAACCGCGCTCACTGTCACGCACAACAACATCAGCGTCGAGCGGCTGACGCTCGCCAACGGGACCAGGACCGTGGTCTGGAGCGGCACGGGTGGCACGCTCCTCTCCTGCACCATCCGATCGGCGAGTGACGACAACGTCCGCGTGACGGCGGGGTCGCTGACCATCACGTCGTGCACGATCCGGACGGGCGGCGGGGATGGCGTCTTTGTCGGCGGCGGCGCGGTGACGGTCCAGAGCTCGACGATCCATGATCTCTCGGGAAGCGCGATCGTGCTGGATACCAACGGCGCCACCCTGAGTGCGCTCAACAACACGATCCGCTCCATCTCAGCACCGGTGGCGATCTCGGTGGTGCGCGGCAGCGCGACCATCGCGAACAACGTGGTCCGAGCCTGCACGGGCGTGGGCGTGGACATCGCGCAACCGAATCAGGGCAACGGTGCATCTTCCGCTCTGGCTCAGGTGTGGAACAACACGTTCCATGGCATTTCGGCCGCGGGCGTCCGCCTCACCAACGGCACAGCCACGGTGCGGAACAACATCACCGCGAGCGGCGGGAGTGGGCTTCGCTACGTCGGGGGTACGCTCACCCACTCCAACAACCTCTACTTCGGGCTCGCCCAGAACTACGAAGGAGTCGCCGCGGGCGCGGGGGATGTGCTTTCGGATCCGATGTTCGTCGATGCGGCGTCGGACTGGCAGCTGCGCACGGGCAGCCCGGCCATCAACGCGGGAATCTCGGGCTCGTCGATCACGGCGCGTGACCGCATCGGAACATCGAGGCCCATCGGCGCGGCCTTCGATCTCGGCGCGTTCGAGTTCAGCAGCGTCACGCCCGTCCCGGTCCCGCACCTCAGCGACTTCGAGTCCGGCTCTGCCGGCTCTGCCTGGAACCAGACCACGGTCGACAGCACGGCGACGGCCAACCTTTCGCGATATCTCGGGCGTTTCGCGAACCAGTCCGTGACGCTGCGACTCTCGACCATGCCCGGCACGGACTACTACGCAATCTTCGACCTCTATGCCTTCGACTCGCTCGATGGCGAGAGCACCCAGTGGGGCCCGGACTACTTCGGAGTCACGGTCAATGGTGACATCCTCTTTCGCCATACGGTGACAAACTCACCCGCCACCTATTCCTTCTCGATGCCGGACTGGCCCGAACGCTGGGGTGTCAACCTCGGTGGATCTGCGGGCAACGACAGCCTCTATCGCTCTGTCGCCGTCGCGTTCACGGCGGACTCGACCATCACGAACCTGGGCTTTTTCGGCCAGAACCTGCAAGGCGGCTCCGACGAGTCGTGGGGCATCGACAATGTGCGGGTGGTGACGGCGGCGGGTGCGCAGGCGTTCCTTCCCAACTTCACCGAGCAGGGGCGGTTCCGCGGGCATTCCGCCACCACCTTCTCCGCCGAGCCCAGCGGCGTCTTCGTCGGTGATGTCACCGGCGATGGAATGACCGACGTCGTCCAGGGGGGCAGCACCCTCACCAGCGGCGGCGTCACCGGCTCCATCCTCTCCATCGGCACCGCCACGCCGGGCATCTTCTCCAGGGCCGCGCTCCCGGTCCTCTCCATCCGCCAGGGCGCGCTCGCCGACTTCAACGGCGATGGACGCCTGGACTTCTTCACGCCCACCGCCAACGACACCGAGACGCTGCTGCTGGGTGGGGCCTTGGGCATGTCCAACGCTGGGGCACTCACCTTTACCTCACCCTCGGGGCTCGATGCCACCGTCGCCACCGATCTCAACGCGGACGGACTGGTTGACGTGGTGTCGCTCGCGACCAACGGCAACTTCGCCGGTCTCAACACCCCCGTCGTCTCGGGCACGCCGCCCGTGCCGCCGCTGAATCCCCTCTTCACCCTCACCAGCACCAGCGGCATCCTTCCCAACGACGTCAGCAATGCCGGGGCAGGCCAGCTTGTCTCCAGCGGCGATCTCAACGACGACGGCATCGCGGACTTCTACTACCACTATGGCACGGGGCGACTCCTGCTCTCGCAGACCGACCGCACCTACGCCCATGCGCCTCGTATTCCGGGCGTGCCCTTCTCCGAGTCCTTCAAGGCCGGATCGGTCATGGCCGACTACGACAACGACGGCGATCTGGACCTGCTCATCGCGCGCCACTCGGGGGGCGTCCTCCTCTACCGCAATCCCGGGAGCGGCGGCACCTTCGCCGATGTCACCGCCGCGGCGGGACTGCCCACGACCGGTGGCACCATCTCCGCGGACTTTGGCGACTTTGACCACGACGGCGATCAGGACCTCTTCATCTCTGCCGTCAGCGGGTCCGCCGCGATGTACGTGAACTCGGGCGCACCCAGCTACACCTTCACGCTCGCCACAGAGGGCGTCGCCACCGATACCCGTGGCGGCGACTGTCTCTTTGCCGATGTCGACACCGATGGCGACCTTGACCTGCTGCTGGGCACACAAGCCACCTCGCACGCGTCGCGCCTCTTCATCAATGCGCTCAACGAGCAGGACCCCGTGGCGGCCCAGCGCCGCCTCATGGTCCGTGTGCAAGGCCGTGGGCAGGGCGGCACCAACCTCGCCGGCGCGGGCGTGCGGGTCGAGCTCTGGAACGCCGACAACACCCAGTTCCTCCAGCGTCGAGACCTCGGTGCCGCACGTGGCCTTGGTGGGCAGCGGCCTCTGATTGCCCACTTCGGCGGCGTGACCCCCTCCACCACCTACACCCTCCGCGTCTACTTCGTCGGCGGTGTCCAGACATTCACGGTCGTGCCAGCGATCGCGACGACCACCATCGGCTCCACCACCATCCCAGGACTCTTCACCGCACTCGAGGGTCAGGCCGGACCAGCAGTCGTCGTCGTCAGGTGGCGCGAAGTTCCGGGGGATGAGTGAAATGTACCGCCTGATTGCACATGCCAGAGACGATGCGAGGCTCCACTCACACTCGCACTCGGAGATCCTGGCGACGCAGTGCAGCGATGCTTTCCAAAGAAGCACTTGTGAGAACTCTGGCGACATCAACGGACCTGACACTCACTCTGGAGTCCGGGCAATGATGGGTACACCGAAGCTAACCACCCTGGCGAGCAGCACTCGCGGCCACACACGAGCCCGCTCCTGTGCCCGTTTTCTCTCTGTGGTGTTCGTGCTGCTCGCGTTCGCGACTCCGGGACTGGCCGTTGACTACTTCGTCCGGACCACCGTCGGCGCGGACACCAACGACGGGCGTTCGGCCGCCACCGCGTTCCGGACCGTCACGCGCGCGCTTCAGGTGGCGCAGGCTGGTGACGTGATCTACATCGGCGCGGGAACGTACACCGAGGCCCTCGCCTCCCAGCGCAGCGGGACCACCACCGGGCCCATCCGGCTGGTGGGCGACCACACCGGCGTCCGCACCGGCGACAAGGGCACGCCCACCATCGCCAACAGCGCCGCCACCGCCCTCACCATCACCCACAACTTCATCCAGATCGAGCGCGTCAACTTCGCCAACGGCGCTCGTCCCGTCGTCTGGAGCGGCACAAACGGCGTGATGACTTCGTGCATCATCCGCTCCGCCACCGACGACAACGTCCGCGTCACCGCTGGCTCCCTCACTCTCGCCTCCTGCACTATCCAGATCGGCTCGGGCGACGGCCTCGTGGTTGTTGGCGGCTCCGCCACCATCCAGAGCTCCAACATCCTGAACCTGTCCGGCACTGCCATCATCCTCGACGGCAACAGCACCACGCTCAACGTCATCAACAACACGATCCGCTCCATGACCGGCTCCACGATCATCTCGATCGTCCGGGGCAGCGCCACCATCGCCAACAACCTCATCCGCACCAGCAGCGGCATCGGCGTCGACATCGCCCAGCCCAACAGCGGCGGTGGTGCCTCCGCCGCCTCAGCACAGATCTGGCACAACACCTTCACCGCCCTCGGCAACACCGGCGTCCGCCTCACCAACGGCACGGCGACCGTCCGCAACAACATCTTCACCAGCGGGCCCAGCGGCCTGGTGTACGCCGCCGGCACGCTTACTCACTCCAACAACCTCTACTTCGGCCTCGCCCAGAACTACACCGGAACCACCCAGGGCGCCGGCGACCTCTTCGTCGATCCCGTCTTCACCAGCGCCACTGACTGGCGCATCCGCACCACCAGCCCGGCCATCAACGCGGGCGCTAACGCCGCGTCCATCACCAACCGCGATCGCAACGGCACCACGCGTCCCATCGGCGGCGGATATGACCTGGGTGCCTACGAGTCCACCAGTGCCGCCGCGGGCGACGTCCCGTACTTCCGTGACTTCGAGGCCAGCGGTGCCTTGCCCGAGTGGAGCCTGACCACCGTTGATTCGACGGCCACCGCCAACTTCACGCGTTTCCTGGGCCGTTTCGTCAACGACAGTGTCGTTCTGCGAGTCAACACCACCCCCGGAGACTACTACCTCATCTTCGACTTCTACTGCATCGATTCCTGGGATGGTGCGCACCCTACGCATGGTCCGGACTTTTTCGGTGTCTCGGTTGATGGCGAGATCGTCTTCCGCGAGACGTTCTCCAACTTCCTGACCGACCCCGCATTCCCAACTTCGATTCAGGACTGGCCCGAGCGCTGGGGAACCAACCTCGGCTTCAGCGGCAGCTTCACCGAGAGCATCTACCGCTCCGTCGCCATCCCGTTCACCGCCGAGTTCACGACGACCAACCTCGGCTTCTTTGCTCAGAATCTCCAGGGGATCTCCGACGAGTCGTGGGGCATCGACAATGTGCGGGTGGTGACGGCGGCGGGTGCGCAGGCGTTCCTTCCCAACTTCACCGAGCAGGGGCGGTTCCGCGGGCATTCCGCCACCACCTTCTCCGCCGAGCCCAGCGGCGTCTTCGTCGGTGATGTCACCGGCGATGGAATGACCGACGTCGTCCAGGGGGGCAGCACCCTCACCAGCGGCGGCGTCACCGGCTCCATCCTCTCCATCGGCACCGCCACGCCGGGCATCTTCTCCAGGGCCGCGCTCCCGGTCCTCTCCATCCGCCAGGGCGCGCTCGCCGACTTCAACGGCGATGGACGCCTGGACTTCTTCACGCCCACCGCCAACGACACCGAGACGCTGCTGCTGGGTGGGGCCTTGGGCATGTCCAACGCTGGGGCACTCACCTTTACCTCACCCTCGGGGCTCGATGCCACCGTCGCCACCGATCTCAACGCGGACGGACTGGTTGACGTGGTGTCGCTCGCGACCAACGGCAACTTCGCCGGTCTCAACACCCCCGTCGTCTCGGGCACGCCGCCCGTGCCGCCGCTGAATCCCCTCTTCACCCTCACCAGCACCAGCGGCATCCTTCCCAACGACGTCAGCAATGCCGGGGCAGGCCAGCTTGTCTCCAGCGGCGATCTCAACGACGACGGCATCGCGGACTTCTACTACCACTATGGCACGGGGCGACTCCTGCTCTCGCAGACCGACCGCACCTACGCCCATGCGCCTCGTATTCCGGGCGTGCCCTTCTCCGAGTCCTTCAAGGCCGGATCGGTCATGGCCGACTACGACAACGACGGCGATCTGGACCTGCTCATCGCGCGCCACTCGGGGGGCGTCCTCCTCTACCGCAATCCCGGGAGCGGCGGCACCTTCGCCGATGTCACCGCCGCGGCGGGACTGCCCACGACCGGTGGCACCATCTCCGCGGACTTTGGCGACTTTGACCACGACGGCGATCAGGACCTCTTCATCTCTGCCGTCAGCGGGTCCGCCGCGATGTACGTGAACTCGGGCGCACCCAGCTACACCTTCACGCTCGCCACAGAGGGCGTCGCCACCGATACCCGTGGCGGCGACTGTCTCTTTGCCGATGTCGACACCGATGGCGACCTTGACCTGCTGCTGGGCACACAAGCCACCTCGCACGCGTCGCGCCTCTTCATCAATGCGCTCAACGAGCAGGACCCCGTGGCGGCCCAGCGCCGCCTCATGGTCCGTGTGCAAGGCCGTGGGCAGGGCGGCACCAACCTCGCCGGCGCGGGCGTGCGGGTCGAGCTCTGGAACGCCGACAACACCCAGTTCCTCCAGCGTCGAGACCTCGGTGCCGCACGTGGCCTTGGTGGGCAGCGGCCTCTGATTGCCCACTTCGGCGGCGTGACCCCCTCCACCACCTACACCCTCCGCGTCTACTTCGTCGGCGGTGTCCAGACATTCACGGTCGTGCCAGCGATCGCGACGACCACCATCGGCTCCACCACCATCCCAGGACTCTTCACCGCACTCGAGGGTCAGGCCGGACCAGCAGTCGTCGTCGTCAGGTGGCGCGAAGTTCCGGGGGATGAGTGAGAGATCGTCGGCCACGTGATCGCGGCGCCCTATCGCTTGCGAAGGACCAGATACACCGAGCCGGGCCGGAGCTTCTGGATTGAAGTGGTAGCGTGGTAGCGCCGGTTCCACGCCGTGAGCGAACATCCCAGCCAATCCAGCCGGGTCGCGAGCGCGGCACCCATTCCGAGCACTCTACCGAGCCGACCGGCGGGCAGGCCCGAGAACCCGTGGATTCGGTTGAACTCGTGGTACTCGTCGTCGCATGACTCTCGCGTGCCCCCGTAGAGGTTGGCGTACGCCTCCTTCTCATCCGCGTACCACGACTGGATCTGCTCAGGCGTGAACGTGTCGCCGTAGAGCTCGGCCCCTTCGAGGCATCGGTCGACGTACGCCGGTGTGGTCTGTGTGGTCATGTCTCGCCCAGCTTTGGGGATTCGAACGCGCCTTGCGGGGGCTCAACGCCTGCCATCCAGCCCGATAACACCACGATCGCCGAAGTAAGCGATCCTGTCAACGAGAATCTCCAAGAGCGTGGTCGTTTGGACCAGGACGCCTCTCGGCCCCGGCCTGCCTGGTGCAGACGTGCCAGTCGGCACTGCCGCTGCGAGCGCTGCGGAGTTCTGCCTGTTGGGGCCGCTTCCCCGCGCACGGGGAGGACTTCTTTCCGATGCTGCATGACGGTGCGCGGTCTGTCCGCGCCCCGGGAGATTGACCATCATGAACACGCTCCGCCACTTCTTCGCCGCCACGCTCCCGATCGCGGCGTTCGTCGTGCCGATGTCGACGGTCTTCGCGACCGACGGCACGCAGACCGTTCCGGGACCGTTCGACATCTACTGGGGCGTCGCGGAGGCCCAGCAGCGCACGGACATCAACCTGCGGGGAGCGCCGATGGACCGGCGTGTGGTGATCTTCAACCGCTCCTCGATCGGCAAGTTCCCGAAGGCCGGTCCGCACATGATCGAGCTCCACCCCGGCGGGCGCGAGGCGTTCTATGCCGAGCACGACGCCTGGGTGCGGTACTACGTCGAGTACATCCTGCCCGACCCCAACTACAGCGGCATTGCCGTGATCGACTACGAGTGGTGGGCGCCCTATTGGACGATGCACCCCAACACGAGGTCGAACGCGCCGTTCGATGCGCTCGACGAGGACTGGATCGACGACTGGCGCGACTACATCCGGGAGCATCGCCCCGGCGTGCTTGCGGGCCTCAACGCCGAGCAGCAGGAGCAGGCCTTCAAGACGACGTGGCTCGAGATCACGCGGGAGTTCTTCACGCGGACGATCCGCGAGGCCAAGCGTCTTCGTCCCAACGCCACCTGGGGCTTCTACAACCTGCCCGACAATCCCTACTGGGCCTGGGCCTCAAGCTACGGCCCCTATCCGGCCCAGCGTGCAGCCTATCAGGCACGCAATCGCGAGGAGATGGGTTGGCTCTCGGCCGAGGTCGACGCCGTCTTCCCCTGCCTCTACACGCACTACGAGACACGTGATCCGTGGCACTACACGATGCGCGATGCGCAGGGGCGCGGCACCGACAGCCTCGAGATGAACGAGGCGTACTTCCGCACCTCGATCCAGGAGTACGAACTGGTTGCCAACGGCAAGAAGGTGCTCCCCTTCATCTGGTACTACTACCACAGCGGTTCGATCTCGCACAATGGCACGTTCGTGAACCCCTTCAACCTCGAGCGCTCGATCAGGCTTCCCCAGCACTTCGGGGCCGACGGCGTCATCTTCTGGGGCTGGATCCCCGACGCCGAGGAACGTCAGACTGTTCAGGCCTTCGCCGACACGAGCATCTTCCCCGTCGTCTCCAACTTCGTGAGCGAGCTCAACAGCCGGCGCAATCCACCCCCGCCGCCGGCACCGCCCGAACCGGTTGATCCGAGCGAGCCGCCGCCGGTCGATCCTCCGTCCGGGGGTGGTGGGTCGGGTGGGGGCAGCAACGGCAGCGGTGGTGGTGCTGGGGGTTCAGGGAGCGGGCCCAATCCACCGCCCTCTGAGCCAACTGGCCCGGGCAATGAACCCTCCGGTCCGAAT
>CAZBXF010000138.1:0-9159 GCA_964495635.1 uncultured Phycisphaeraceae bacterium | reverse complement strand
TCGCCTTCTGCTTCCAGCCCGAGGAAACACTTGCCGGGCTCGTCGCCGTTCCCTGCATTCGAACACCATCCGAACAAGATTCGGCGATCGCGTGGCTCCAGTCCGCGTTCGACTGCGAATCGAGCCCCGAACTCCTGCTAGTCGGGAAATAATCTTGTCAAACCGTACACGTTCGTCCCTTGGTTCCGGATATCTATAGTTCTGGCCGGTTCGGACCATCGGCCCTTCTTCCGGTCGGCACGGAGCCTCCATGAGCGCAAAGTGGCGTCAGGTCAAGGCATGGGATGATGCACACCTCACCGGCGCACTGCTGCCGCTGAAGTGGGTATTGCGGGCGTTCAGTTCCATCACGCTGGCGGTGATCCTGCTGATCCTCGTGACGCTCTACGGCGTCTCGGCGAGCGTGCCGCTGGGCATGCTGGTCATGGTGCCTTCGTACGCCCTGTACGGCGCGACGATCCTGCTGACCATCGCCCTTGTCGCGGGCCTTCCGGCGTGGCTGATCCGACTGATGGGACGGAGGGGCGGCAAAGCGGGCGGCGTGTTCCTGCGCTTTGTCCTGCCGCTGCTCTGCTTCGTCGTCCTCATCCCGGTCGCTTGGGCGCTCTGGCGGCGGTTCCTTTGGCCTGAGCTCCACTACGACCCGGCGACGGGTCGTGGCCTCAAGTTCTTTGCTGACCTGGCTTTCGAGTATCAGGCCATCACGCTCCGCCGGCTGCCGGGCCTGGAGATGAGTGAGCTGGAGTACTACTCCTGGTGGCCGCTGCGTCTGATCCTGCTGCTCTTTGTCGTGAACATGGTGGTCGCGACGGTTCGGCGAATCGAGTTCAACTTCAAGAACATCGGCGTGCTGACCGTCCACACCGGGATCGTGACCATCGCGCTGGGCAGCGTCTACTACAACGGCCTGAAGCTCGAGGGCGACACGCTGCTGCGGGCCGGAGCACCCGACCCATCGGGCAACCTCACGGTCGGACCGACCCAGCACGTCTTCTACGACAACACTTCAGTCGCTCTCTATGTCGCCGAAGGCTGGGACGCCTCCAAGCGGCCAACGTGGGACATGCGCCGCCTGTCGGGCGTGCCGCGATACAACGAGTATGACCTGGGCATCACGCGCGGTGAGGTCGCGTCCGCCGTCGCGGGCCAGCGGCTGGGCAACGTGGATCCCAACCCGCGCCGCCTGGACATTCCCGTGCCGAGCGGCTTCAACCTCGTCGATGAGAACATCAAGTTCCGCATCGTCGGCTACGCCCCCTACGCGACAAGCGCCGAGGACTGGCAGCGTCTGGACCCGCGCGACCGCGTTGGGGTCAGCCTTGAGCGGCCGCTCAACCCGCTGAGGATTCTCTACCTCCACAGCGAATTGCCCAACGACGAAGGTGTCGCGCGGCCGGAAGCGCCGCTGCTGGCCTTCACGCTTGCGCCTCGCCTGCCTTCCGAGCGAGTCAGCCAGGCGCGCGGGTTTCTGGCCATCGAGTACACGGCCGGCCCCGGCGCGGGCATGACAGAAGAGCGCTGGAGCGACCTTTCCCAGCCGTTGCCCGAGGGTGCTGAGTGGGGCCTGGTCGTGGAGGTTCCGCCGACGCCGCCCGCGACCAATGGCTTCCGGGCTGTCGTCCCAGTGGCGCCCGGCCAGCGATTCCGAGCTGGGGAGACGGGATACTCGATCCTGGTGAAGCAGCTGCTCGCGGAGCCTCCCTTCCCGATCATCACCGATGGCTACCGCGGTGCTTCGAGCAGTGTCGCGGTGCTTGAGATCACGACACCCGACGGGCGCACCTTCGAGCGGTTCGTCTACCACCGATTCCCGGAAATCTCGCAGGACGTTGCCGGTTCGCAGGCCGACGGCCGACCGGCTCGTGGCGAGACGGATCCGGCGATCCGGACGGGCCTCATCGAGGCCGACACGCTGCAGGTGTATGTGGATGAGCCCGATCCGGTAGGCAAGCCGGGACTGATCAGGGCCATCGTCCGCCAGGCGGGCGGGGCCGTGCGTGTGATCGAAGATCTCTCGACCGAGGCGGCCATTGCCGGTGCGAAGCCCCTGTCCAAGGACAGCGCCGACGTCTGGATCAGGGACATCGTTCCCAAGATCAGCCTCCGGATCGGGGAGCGCTGGGAGGACTCTGAACGCATCGAGCGGCCCATCGCCGTCGATCCCAAGGAGCGCGACCGTCAGTTCAACGGGACGCACGACAAGGCCATGATCGCCGTCGAGGTCTCGGTGGCGCGGGACGCGCTCATCCGAACCGGCGGACCCTCCGGAGTTTCGGCCGCCGCGGCGGAGTCGGACCCTGTCTGGAGCCGCGTGATCTGGGTGCCGTTCACACGCTACCTGGGTATCGACAACTCGATGGAACGGCTCGTCTGGCTCCCCGATGGGCGTCACGTGCGTCTCTCCTTCGGGCGTGAGCAGCACCCACTGCCGGGCTTTGAGATCGCGCTGCTGGACTTTCAGATGATCGCGTACGACCACCGCGGCTCACCGCGCGACTATCAGTCGGTCGTGCGGGTCAAGCCCACCGAGCGCGACTTCGAGGGCTTCGACCACGTGACGCGTCTGAACGCGCCGCTGACGGCGCCATGGATCTGGCGTGAAGACCGCTCCTGGCTCGGCAACGTCGCCGGTCGGCTGGTCTCAGGCCTTGATCCGACCCAGTTCAAGTTCAGCCAGGCGGGCTGGGACGCGGACGGATGGGAGCAGAGCCAAGCTCAGGCGGATGCCGGGCTCGTGCCGCGCCCGTTCGTCCGTTACACCGTGCTGGGCGTGGGAAACAACCCGGGCATCCACATCGTCGCCCTTGGCGGCGTCCTCATGGGGCTTGGCATCCCGTGGGCGTTCTACGTCAAGCCGTGGCTCGTCCAGCGTGAGAAGAAGAGAATCCAGGCTCAGCTCAAGGCCGGGACGTACCGAAAGCCAGCCAGACCCG
Source organism: uncultured Phycisphaeraceae bacterium (assembly GCA_964495635.1). Classification (GTDB taxonomy): domain Bacteria; phylum Planctomycetota; class Phycisphaerae; order Phycisphaerales; family UBA1924; genus JBBASU01. Next base: position 6,226 of record CAZBXF010000138.1, on the reverse strand, counting down.
GCACCACGAACGCCGGTGGCACGCCGTCCGAAGCGGGCGCCATCCCGGCGGGCAAGCCCGCACTCGAAGAAGCAGGAGTTTCCCGATGACGACCACACACGCCTCCGGGTGGTCCGGCGGTCCCCGCCGGTCCTTCTGCGCCGTGCTCCGCGCCGCCTCCGCAATCCTGCTTGGAGCGTTCGTCACGCTTGGCGCGACCCCGGCCGTAGCGCAGTACAACGCTCCCGAGGGCAATGCGCATCCAACGGCGACGGACGTCTCGGCTTCGGGAAAGTCGCTGGCCAATCCGTTCGGATCGCCGGTGCGCCGGGCGGAGGGTGAGGCGCTGGCGACTCCGGCGGAGAAGCACGCCTTCGCGAGCGCGGTTGATCTGACGCCGCTGCGCGATCTCGCGGTCCTGCACAACGGGCGCGTGAAGATCCTGGACACGCTGGGACGCGAGATGACCATGAAGATCACGGGGCGAGCCGCGCACCGGGACTTCATCCACACGCCCAAGGCCGATGGCAGCGAGGAGATCACCTCTGCCCGGTACGACCCTCTCTTCACGTTCCTCGACATGACGATCGACCCCGAGTACTACTTCGACAAGCCCGCGATCGGCATCAACTACCTCCCGCTGCGCCGGGCGCTGCTGGAGAAGCAGTTCGAGAGCGATCCCGACGCCGCGGCACGCTGGGTACGGCTGGGGCAGGTTGCGCCGCTGACGCTCAACACCTTCGCGGGGGCCGTGGCGCGCGAGCACATGGACGAGGAACCCTATCGCGACGCGCTCGGCAAGGCCGACTACGCCATGGGCCTCTTCGCGGACCTGGCGGCGAACTTCCTGCTGGTGGCGCCGCCGACGCGCGACGTCGCATGGACGCACGTTTCCTCGCTGGCCGACGACTCGCCGATCCGGGCCGCGCTGCTGGAGATGGGGCGGGCCTGGCGGGCCCGCGATGCCGCGGGCGTCAACCAGCACGCCGCCAAGGTCGCGGCCCTGCTCCCGACGATCAACCCCGAGACCTACCCGACTTCGCGTCGGGGGCTCGAGCTCACGTACAACCGTGCGAACGCCTTCGAGTGGGGCTTCTGGCTCTATGGCATCTCGCTTGTGCTTCTCGTGCTGGCCTTCGGAACGGCACGGTCGTCCCTGGCGTGGGCGGGCGGGGCGGTGCTCGCTCTGGCCTTCGCGCTGCATGCCTTCGGTTTCGCGGCCCGCTGCATGATCGCGGAACGCTTCGCGATCCAGAACCAGTTCGAGTCGATGACCGGACTCTCGCTCTTCGGCGTTCTTGTGGGCGTGGCGATCATGCTGGTGCGCCGGCAGTGGCTCTTCGGGGCGGCGGCGGCAGGCGTTGGCTTCCTGGTGCTGATCACCGCGACCCAGGCCCGCATCCCCGGCGTTCACATCGAGCGCGAGGCCGCGATCCTCAACACCAGCGTTCTGCTCAAGTACCACGTCACGATCGTGCTCGCGTCGTACGGGCTGATCGCGCTGGGCTTCGTCGTGAGCCTCTTCTATCTGGGGACGTACTACGCGGGCCGGCTGCGCGACCTGCGCACGCCGCAGGCCCTCTCGTCCGGCGCTGCCATGAGCGGGCACGTCTCCATCTCGCGCGGCATGGACGACCTTGACGCTCCCCGGGGTGACGGCCTGGCGCTGGCCCTCGGGCACGACGCGACCGACGAACAGGGCAGGGCCGCGATCGGCACCCGTATCCGGACCCTCACCGACCTCGACACCGCCCAGCTCATCCTGCTGCAGCTGGCCTTCTGGACGCTCGGAGTGGGCATCCTGCTCGGCGCGTGGTGGGCCGATCACTCGTGGGGTCGCTGGTGGGCCTTTGATCCCAAGGAGACATGGGCGCTGATCACCTGGATCGTCTACCTGATCGTGATCCATGTGCGCATCGCGGCCCCCGCCAACAAGGGACTCACGACCGCGTGGCTCAGCGTCGTCGGCTTCTTCGTCATGCTCTGGACCTACTTCGGCGTGAACCTGCTGCTGCCGGGCCTGCACGCGTACGCGTGAGGGAGGAAGAGGCACTAGGGACTAGGCACTTGGCACCAGGGTCGGAGTGCCCCAGAGTTCGCACTTCTGCTCCCCTAGTGCCTAGTGCCAAGTGCCTGATGCCTTCCTCTCCAGTGCCGGAACACACTGACTTTTTCGCCGTTCCTGCCGATGTGCTCGCGCCGCGTCTGATCGGCTGGCGTGTGGTGCGTGTGCTGGAGTCTGGGCTGCGTCTGTCGGGCCGGATCGTGGAGACGGAGGCGTACCTGGGGACGATCGATCGCGCGAGCCACGCACGCGACGGTCACCGCACACCACGCAACGAGTCCATGTACGCCGCGCCCGGCATCGCGTATGTCTATTTCACGTACGGCGCCCACGACATGCTGAATGTCTCGTGCCTTGCGGCCGGCGATCCTCACGCTGTGCTGATCCGCGCGCTCGAGCCGCTGGAGGGACTTGAGGAGATGCGTCGGCGCCGGGCCGGCCACCCCGACCACAACCTCTGCGCCGGGCCGGGCAAGCTCACGCGCGCGATGGCGATCACGCGCGATCTTGATGGCGTTGACCTGCTCGATCCCCTCGGATCGCTGCGGCTGGAGCCACCGGAAGCGGGCCGGGCTTCGGGTGCGCTGGTGTGCACCGCTCGGATCGGCATCGAGAGTGCCGGCCCGCGCTGGGCCCGCCGGCGGCTTCGGTGGCTGGAGCGCGGCTCGGCTTTCGTGACGCCCGGCCGCCTCGCGGCAGATTCGCGACAAAAACCCATCAAACCCAGACCATCGGAGGGCCGATAAACCCTGGCGGTCTGTCCGACGCGCCGGTGCGTTGCTAGTATTCGCTTCCGCGGTTCGGCCAAGCCCGATCGCGATCCAGCAGTGCACGGTGCGTCAACGCGCATCGGCAAGGGAGGAAGTCGTGTCCGACCAGCTCGATCTTCGTGCCATGCAGCGCAGCGCCGGGAACTATCCGCTCCAGGCCTTCGAGTTCGTTCGAGGTGGCCTTGAGCACACGGTCAAGATGATCCACGGCGACTCGGAGCGTGAGGGCGATGAGAGTCGCCATGTCTCCGGGCAGCAACTCTGCCTTGGGATCAAGGACTTTGCGATCCATCAGTATGGTCTGCTCGCCAAGACCGTGCTCAAGAGCTGGAACATCCACGAGACGGCGGACTTCGGCCGGATCGTCTTTGCGATGATCGATGCTGGTCTGATGCGCAAGACCGACGAGGACTCGCTGGCCGACTTCGTGAATGTCTTCGACTTTGACGAGGCTTTCGGCGATCTGTCCATGAGCCGGTAGAGGGGCCCTTCGAGCGGCCGAACTCGCGGAGCACGCGATGGATGCCCAGCGCGGCCCAGCGGAGCAGCCAGCCCCCGCCCAGAGCGGCGACGCGTCGGCGGGCCCAATCCGAACGAGCCCGCACGGACTGCGGAACCGCGCTGGTCGCGTCGCGTGGAGCGTGGTCTACTCGCTGATCTTCAGGCACACGCCTCGCCCTCTCCATGGTGTGCGCAACCGGCTGCTGCGCCTCTTTGGGGCTTCGCTGCACCCATCCGCGCGGGTCTATCCGACGGCGAAGGTGTGGGCACCTTGGAATCTGGAGATGGCTGAGCACGCGACGCTCGCGGACGACGTCGACTGCTACTGCGTCGATCGCATCCGCATCGGCGCTCGCACGACCGTGAGCCAGTACACCTATCTCTGCGGCGCGACGCACGATCACGAGGACCCCGACTTTCCGCTCGTGCCACTTCCGATCACGATCGGAAGCGACTGCTGGATCGCGGCCGACTGCTTCATCGCTCCCGGAGTGACCATTCCCGACGGCGTCGTGGTTGGTGCCCGGTCGGGTGTCTTCAAGGATCCGCCGTCTTGGACCGTCGTGGCCGGCACACCGGCGACGCCGCGCGGAGCGAGGGTCCTGCGAGCTCGGCCGTCGACCCCGCGGGCTGCCTCCGCCGGGGATTCATAAGCGCGGCGGCTGATCCGGACGATACAGGGTCGGGATCCGTCTGTACCTCGGCCCCGAAGGTCTCCGAGTCCGAGCGGGTCCATGTCGCGCGACCCGACAGGGTGGCGTCGACGTAGGAGTCTGCTCACGCCGGAGTCACAGCCCGGTCTCGGCATGCGTTCGTGCCATCTCGACCTTGACCCGTTCGCCAGATCGTCGATGACCCAGCCACCCGCACAACCACCCTCGCCGCCAGAGTCCGAAGCCTCCGTCGGCGGACCGGTCCTCGAGCACTACCGATCCCGCGCTGCGTCATGGCCCACGGCGAGGGTCTCCGTGCTGATCCTCACGCTCAACGAGGAAGTGAACATCGCGGACTGCCTACGCAGCTGCGCGTGGTGCGACGACGTGGCGGTGCTGGACAGCGGATCAACGGACAGGACCCGCGAGATCGCGCGGGAGATGGGCGTCCCCGTCTATGTCAACCCGTTCGAGTCGTTCGGCAAGCAGCGCAACTGGGCGATTGAGAACATTCCGGTGAAGAACCAGTGGGTCTTCCACCTCGATGCCGACGAGCGATTCACGCCCGAGCTGGTGGGTGCGATGCGGCGTCTGCTCGAAGGGGATCCGAAGGAAGCTGGCTTCCACGTGCCGCACAAGTTCATGTTCATGGGGCGCTGGCTGCGTCGCGCGGCCCACTACCCGACCTACCAGATGCGCCTTTTCCACGTCGGGCGCATGCGGTTCGGCGATTATGGGCACGGCCAGCGCGAGGCCACGGACGGCGTGGTCGGCACGCTCAACGAGCCCTACCTGCACTTCGGCCTCTCCAAGGGCCTGACCGAGTACATCGACCGGCACAACCGCTACAGCACCGCCGAGGCGATCCAGGCGCTCGAGAGCACGCGTCAGGGTGACTTCAGCCCCTCGCACCTCTTCAGCGCCAACAGCGTGACGCGCCGGCGCGCCTTCAAGGACCTCATGTACCGGGTCCCGTACCGGGCTGAGCTGCGGTACATCTACACGCTGCTTGTTCGGGGGGCGATCCTCGAGGGGAGGGCCGGGCTCACCTACGCCCAGCTCCAGAACCTCTACGACCGGATGATCACCCTCAAGCTCCGGCTGCTGCGCACGAAGGCGGACGCGACCATGCCCACGTTCGAGAAGGACACACTGCCGAAGGTCCGGACGCAGATCCCACCCCCCGACGACGGATCCGGCGAGGTGAGGCCAGTGCGGGAGCCGACCGTGTCGGCGCCCTCCCAGATTGCGGGAAACCCTGGCGAAGCCGTGCCGGTCGCGGCCGTGGCACGTGAGCGGGCCAACCCGGTGTTGGAATCGAACGCGACCGCGGGCAACCCGGTGCAGCTGGTGCCAGAGTCCACGCCGTGGACTTTCCGCCAGCGCGTCCTGCGGGCAGTCTGGATGCTGGTAGGAAAGCCAATCTTCCGGGCTTCGTTCCACAACTGGTACGGGCTGCGGCGGCTCCTCCTGAGGCTCTTCGGGGCGAAGGTGGGCAAGGATGTCCGGATTCGGCCGAGCGTGAACATCGAGGTCCCGTGGAACCTGAACCTACACGACGGCGTGACGGTCGGGGACTATGCGATCCTGTACTCGCTGGGAATGATCGAGATTGGGTCCCGGACCATCGTGAGCCAGTACGCCCACATCTGTGCCGGGACGCATGACTACACGGACCGGCGCTTTCCGCTGATCCGCGACCCGGTCGTGATCGGGGCGGACGCGTGGATCGGGGCGGACGCGTTCGTCGGTCCGAACGTCAAAATCGGACGACTTTCGGTGTTGGGTGCGCGGTCGAGTGTCTACAAGGACATGGATCCGGAAACGGTCTATGTTGGAAATCCTGCAAAGCCGATCAAGAAACGCGAGCTCCATTAGGTACACTCTGGGCCTCGTGGGAGCTCGTGCATGTCCGGAGCAGAACAGATGGACCAGCGTCCGGGTGGGGCCCAAGCGGCGCCGACCGAGCGCGCTGTTGACCATGCTCCAGCGCGCCCGCACATCGCCTTCGTCGTGAACACGCTGACTCCGTACCGGGTGCACTCGCACCTGCGGGTGCGTCGCGAGATCCCGGGGATCGATGTCCGGACGTACGTTCACTGGGACATGAGCCAGAACCTGTGGGTGTACGACCAGGTTCCTGAGATCGGCGTTGAGAGCTTCGCGGGGGTCGCGGGAGCACTAGAGATTGGGGGGGGCGGGGTGGGGGGGGGGGGGGGGGGGGGGGGGGGCGGGGGGGGGGGGGGGGGGGGGGGGGG
>CAZBXF010000137.1:4947-9202 GCA_964495635.1 uncultured Phycisphaeraceae bacterium | reverse complement strand
CGGAGTGGCGGAGTGGCGGAGTGGCGGAGTGGCGGAGTGGCGGAGTGGCGGAGTGGCGGAGTGTGCTACGTCGTGGCTGTGCCTTTGTCCATTGTCTTTTCACTGCGCCACTTCGCCACTTGACCACTCCGCCACTTTTCTCCTAGAGGCCTGCGAGGCCGATGATCGTGGCGATGATGGCGATGAAGGCCATCATCATGGCTTCGCCGGCGACGAGGCCTGAGGCGAGGGGGATGGTGTAGGTCTCGGAGTTTCTGCGGTTGATGAGGGTCCAGATCCAGGCGATGAAGGCGCCGATGGCGAAGGAGAAGGCGTTGGAGAAGGGGAGGACCCAGGCCAGGCCGATGCCGGTGGCGGAGGGGAAGAAGGGCTTGAGCTTCTTGGGGACGAGGACCTTCTCGATGAGGGGGAGTGCGACGCCGACGAGGGCGCCGATGACCAGGGCCCAGCGGGCGGAGATGGGGAGCTGGTCGATGCCGGCGGTGAGGACCTTGGCGACGGCCTCCCACTGGCGCGTGGCGGGGAGGGCGAACTTCTCAAGGGCGGCCTTGGTGGGGACCATGAGGTACCAGATGGGGACGATGGCGACGGTGCCGAAGAAGACGCCGACGAACTGGGCGAGGAACTGCTTGCGCGGGTTGGCGCCCAGGAGGTAGCCGGTCTTGAGGTCCATGAGGAGGTCGGCGGAGGAGCTGGCGGAGTTGGCCGCGATTCCGGCGGAGGCGAGGTTGGGGACGATCTGGCCGGGGTGGAAGACGGCGAACATGAGCTGCATGACCTTGCCCATGGCGCCGATGGGGGTGGTGTCGGTCTCGCCTGTGGCGCGGCTGGCGACGAGGGAGAGGACGAAGCTCATGGCGACGGCGATGAGGCCCGACCACCAGGAGATGTCGAAGGCGACGATCTGGACGATGACCATGGCGATGGTGATGGGGGCCATGCCGAGGATCATCCACATGCCGGGGACTTCGATGGCGTCGTCGGTGCCGGAGGCGGTGCCGGGCTTGCTGCCCATGAAGGCGCGGGCGACGGTGCGCCACTGGAGGGCGACGCTGGTGAGGCTGGCGAAGACCATGACGGCGGTGCCGCCCCAGAGGGACCAGTTGCGGATGCTGAAGGTGGGGCCGCCGATGGGGAGGTTCTGGATGTAGTCAGGGTTGCCGGCGTTGGCGACGTCCATCGAGGAGAGCCAGGGGCCGACGGCGAAGTAGAGGATGGCGGAGCTGACGACGAGGGAGAGGCTGATGCGCAGGCCGACGATCATGCCGGCGGCGATGAGGAGGACGGAGGTATCGAACTGGAAGCCACCGGGGCGGGCCATGGCCGTTTCGCCGGTCTTGGGGTTGGTCCAGTCGGGATAGAGGCGCGGCATCGGGAGGTCGATGGCCTCGATGATGCGCAGCGGGACGACGCGGAAGAGCTCGTCGATGTACTTGAGGGTGCCTTCGCTGGTGCGGAGGAAGCCCAGGAGTGCGCCGGCGAGGAGGCCGGCGACGAGGATGTAGGCCTTGCCGACTGCTTCGGCGGACTTGCTGTAGAGGCTGCGGAGCGTCTCGGCGGCGGCGATGCCGCTGGGGAAGGGGAGCTGCTCGTGGTTGATCATCTGGCGCTTCATGGGGATGGCGAGGAAGACGCCCATGAGGCCGGTGCAGAGGGTGAAGATGGTGAGGACCCAGGGAGGCGTGATCTCCCAGGTGTACATCGTTTCGGCGGTCTTGCCCTCGGGGATCGGGGCGAGGAGGACGAGTGCGCCGAACATGGTGGCGACGGTGGAGCCTGTGGAGTAGCCCGCGGCGGAGGCCGTGGAGGCCATGCAGGCGTTCTCGAGGATGGACATGTCGGTGAGCTTGCGGCGGAGGAGGGTGTAGAGGGCGATGCCGACGAGGACGCCGCCACTGATGATGCCGAGTGCCGCGGGGAGGGCGAGGGTGTTGGTGATGAGGAGGAGGGTGCCGGAGAGGGCCATGGCGAGGGCACCCATGACGGCGGCGATGACGGCGAGGATGGTGCCGGAGAGGAAGCGGAAGATGTTCCAGGAGACGAAGGAGAGGACGCAGGCGGTGATGGCGACGCCGAAGGCCCAGCCGATGGAGAGGGTGGTGTAGAGGTTGGAGGCGGACATGGCCATGCCGAGGATGCCGCCCATGAGCACCGCGCGCAGCGTGAGCTGGGGCATCTTGTCGCCCTGGTAGACGTGCTTCAGCCAGTGGGCGTCTTTTTCTTCGGGCGTGGCGTCGGGGGAGAGGGCGGGGATGGCGGAGGGGGGTGTTGGCGGGAGCGGCGCGTCGGTTGGGATGGCCATGGAGATGTCCAGTGGTGCGGGCGGACGGAAAGTCCCGAACCGGACAAGGTACTGGGGAATTGGGGATTGGGCAAGGGCGGGGGGTTTGACCCGGCGCGGAGGGTCACCGGCGGCGGAGGTAGCGCTCGAAGGCGGCGAGGGTCTTGGTGGAGACGTGGTGCTCGATGCCTTCGGCGTCGATGGCGGCGATGTCGCTGGGGACGCCGAGGGCCTCGAGGAACTGGACGACGATCTCGTGGCGCTCGCGGGAGCGCTCGGCGAGGGCCTTGCCGGCGTCGGTCAGGAAGATGGAGCGGTAGGGGCGGGCGGTGACGAGGTCCTCGTCGGCGAGGCGGGCGACGGTGCGGACGACGGTGACGTGGGAGACGCCCAGGCGCCGGGCGAGGTCGGTGACGCGGGCCTCGCCGGCGGAGGTGATGAGCTCGGCGATGGCCTCGACGTAGTCCTCGGCGATCTCGGTGGCGTGGGCGCGGCGGACTTCCTGGTGGCGGCGTGCGGCGGCGTTGCCCTCGGGGGTGGCGGGGGCGGGCTGAGCGCGGCGGGAGGGGCCGGCGGGCCGGCGCGTGGCGGGGGGTCGGGCCTTGGCTGGTTTGGAAGCGGTTGGCTTGGAGGGGGGCATGGCTGGGAGATGGTACGAAAGTGTGGGAAGGTTGACAAGTTGGAGCGTGGGCCTAACGATGTAGCCATGGCTACACTTTGGGGCTCAGGCCACATGTGCGGGCCGGTGGGCCCAGAGTGGGTTGGGTGGAGCTGCTGCTGACCTGGAGCGACCATGCACTCTCACGCGGTTGGAATCGGTTTGCGGATCGGGCTTGTGCCGCTGCTGGTGTCACTGATGGTTCTGCTGCTCGCGCTGGGCGGCGCGGCGTCGTGCGGGCGCGGGGCGGGCGAGCAGCCTCGCGCGGCGTACTCGAAGGAGAATCCGGCGAACGTGGTGGCGACGATCGGCATGATCGGCGATGTCGCGGCACGCATCGGGGGCGAGCGTGTGCGCGTGACGACGCTGATGGGGGCGGGCGTTGATCCGCACCTCTACAAGGCCAGCCCGGGTGACATCCGGATGCTGACGGACGCTGATCTGATTCTCTACAACGGGCTGCTGCTCGAGGGGAAGATGACGGACGTGCTTGTGAAGCTCGCGGCGAGCAAGCCGGTGGTGGCGGTGAGTGAGCGGATTCCGGAGGATCGGCTGATGCACCCGGACGGGAGCGAGGGGCACGCGGATCCGCACGTGTGGTTTGATGTGGCGCTGTGGATGATCGCGGCGGAGCGTGTGCGGGATGCGCTGATTGAGCTGGATCCTGCGGGGAAGGATGTGTATACGAGCAACGCTTCGGCGTATCTGGAGGAGATGAGGGCGCTGGATGGGGAGGTTCGGGCGAAGATCGCGGCGATCCCGGAGGGGAAGCGGCTGCTGGTGACGGCGCACGATGCGTTTGGGTACTTCGGGCGTGCGTATGGGATCGAGGTCAGGGGGATTCAGGGGATCTCGACGGAGGCTGAGGCGAGCCTCAAGGACATCAACACGCTGGTGGACGATCTGGTGGCGAGGAAGGTGCCGGCGGTGTTTGTGGAGAGCAGTGTGCCGCGGAAGACGATCGAGGCGCTGGTGGAGGGGGCGGCGTCGCGCGGGCACGCGCTGGTGATCGGCGGGGAGCTGTTCAGCGATGCGATGGGGGCGCCGGGGACGCCGGAGGGGACGTATCTGGGGATGGTGAGGCACAATGTGGAGGCGATCGCGGGGGCGCTGAGGTAAGTCCTTACGCGGGAGGGGCGTTGTTTGAACGCAGGCGTTATTTGAACGCAGAGGAAGACAGAGGGAGAGGAAGGAAGACGGAGAGAGCAGAGAGGCTGGGGAAGGAGGATGCAGAACGCGGAGATGCGGAGAGGGGCGGAGGCCGCGGAGCGAGCAGAGGGCTGGGGATTGGGGCGGGTGATTGGTTGAGTGGTTGA
>CAZBXF010000137.1:0-4847 GCA_964495635.1 uncultured Phycisphaeraceae bacterium | reverse complement strand
TCCTCTCTTCTCTGTTTTCCTTCCCAACCCTCCGTCTTCCTCTGCGTTCTCGTAACCGATCCCCTTTGAAGTGCGGCGAGCCACGGATGACCACATGACTGACGCAGCAACATCGACGAGCCAGCAGCGTGCCGCGGGCGATCATCCCGGCGAGGTGGCGATTGAGGTGCATGACCTGACGGTTGCGTACCAGCGGAAGCCGGTGCTGTGGGATGTGGATGTGCTGATGCCGGCGCGGAAGCTGATTGCGGTGGTGGGGCCGAATGGTGCGGGGAAGAGCACGCTTCTGAAGGCGATTCTGGGGCTGGTGCGACCGGCGAGCGGGCGGGTGGAGATCTTCGGTCGTTCGCTGGCGGAGGCTCGGCAGCTTGTGGGGTATGTGCCGCAGCGGGAGAGTGTGGACTGGGATTTTCCCGTTGATGCCAAGGGTGTGGTCGCGATGGGGCGGTATGGGCGGCTGGGGTGGTTTCGCAGGCCCGGCCGTGCGGACCGCGAGGCGGCGGCGAGTGCGCTGGCGCGGGTGGGGATGGAGGCGTTTGCGGACCGGCAGATCAGCGAGCTTTCGGGGGGGCAGCAGCAGCGGGTGTTTCTGGCGCGGGCGCTGGCGCAGGAGGCGATGCTGTATCTGATGGATGAGCCGTTTGCGGGCGTGGACGCGGCGACGGAGCGTGCGATTGTGGATGTGCTGCGATCGCTGCGCGATCAGGGGCGGACTGTCGTGGCGGTGCACCATGATCTGCAGACCGTGCCGGAGTACTTTGACCATGTGGTGATGCTGAACATGCATCTGGTGGCGACGGGGCCGGTGGCGACGGCGTTCACGCCGGAGAATCTGCAGCGGACGTATGGAGGCAGGCTCACGCTGCTGGACGAGGCGGCGGAGGCGGTGAGGCGGGCGGGGGGGTAGGGGGGGGCCAAAGGGCCAAAGGGCTAAATGGCTAAAGGGCCAAATGGCCAAATGTAGAACGAAGAGTCATGATCCAGTGCTGAATGCGGAACGCGTGCAACCCGTTCTGCATTTCTCCGACCCTCGTGCCCCGTGCCTAGTCCCCAGTGCCTTCCGCTCCCATGGATGACTTCCTCCGCCTCATCACGTTGCAGGACTCGAACACACGGACGGTGCTGTTTGGTGCCGGCGCGCTTGGGGTGGCGGCTGGGGTGGTGGGGTGCTTTGCGATGCTGCGGCGGCAGGCGCTGCTGGGGGACGCGGTGGCGCATGCGGCGTTGCCGGGGGTGTGTGCCGCGTTTCTGGTTGTGGGTGACCGATCGATGCCGGCGTTTCTGGCGGGTGCGATTGTGTTTGGTGGGCTGGCGGTCTTGTGCATCTCGATGATCCAGCGGGCGACGCGTGTCAAGGCTGATGCGGCGATCGCGATCGTGCTGGCGTCGTTCTTTGGGCTTGGGATCGTGATGAGCCAGCGGATCATGGCGAGCCCGGCGGGTGGGAACCGCGCGGGGCTGGACAGCTTTCTGTTCGGCAAGGCGGCGAGCATGGTGCGGGCGGATGCGGTGCTGATCGCGGCGGTGGGGGCTGTGGCGGTGGGGCTGGTTGCGGTCTTCTACAAGGAGCTGAAGATGCTGGCCTTTGACCGCTCCTTTGCCGCGGGGATCGGGCGGCCTGTGGGGGTTCTTGACCTTGCGCTGATGCTGCTGATCTGCGTGGTGACGGTGATCGGGCTGCCGGCGGTGGGGGTGGTGCTGATGGTGGCGCTGCTGGTGATTCCGGCGGCGGCGGCGCGGTTCTGGACGGAGTCTCTGGGTGTGATGCTGGTGATTGCGGGCGTGGTGGGCGGCGCGAGCGGCGCACTTGGCACGGGGGTGAGCGCGGTTGCGGAGGGCGTGTCGGCCGGGCCGGTGATTGCGCTCGCGGCGGCGGCGATGTTCACGGTGTCGATGCTGGTGGCGCCGCGGCGGGGGCTGATTGCCGGGTGGTATCGCTCGCGGAGGCTGCGCCGGCGCATCCTTCTGGAGAATCTGCTGCGGGCGCTGTATGAGCTTGACGAGGCGGCGGCGAGCAACCGCGCGGAGGGGGGCGAGGGTGAGCTCGCGCTCAAGCGGTCGTGGACGCCGAAGCAGCTGCGCGGGGCGATTGCGCGGGCGCGGCGTCTGGGGTATGTCGGTGCCGGGCCGGGGCCGATCAGCCTGACGGAGACGGGGGCGACGATGGCCGCGGGGATCGTGCGGCGGCATCGGCTGTGGGAGCTGTACCTGATCGAGCAGGCGGCGATTGCGCCTGACCATGTGGATCGGGATGCGGACGCGATCGAGCATGTGCTGCCGCCGGAGCTGCTGGCGCGGCTGGAGGCGCGGCTGACGGAGCTTGGTCGCCTGCCGAGGCCTGTGCCGCCATCGCCCCACACGATCCTGCCGTTTGACAAGGCTGGGGCGCTGGGGTGAGCGGAAGCGAGGCAGCGATGGAGCGAGGCAGCGAGGCAGGGGGAAGGCAGGAAGACGTGAAGGCAGGCAGGCAGGATCGAACTATGGCGCGACTCCGCATTTGGCAATTTGACCATTTGAACATTTGACCATTTGACCCTTTGACCATTTCGCAATCTGGAACCCCCCTTCATCCATGAGCTTGCTCGCAGTCATCTCGTTCACTCCTTCCGACGCCTGGGTCATGGCGACGGCGGTGGTGTGCGCTGTGGCGTGTGCGATTCCGGGGTGCTTTCTGGTGCTGCGTCGGATGTCGATGCTGGGGGATGCGATTTCTCATGCTGTGCTGCCCGGGCTTGCGATGGCGTTTCTGATCACGGGGACGCGTGACCTGTGGCCGATGCTGGTGGGGGCTGCGGCGTTCGGGCTGCTGACGGCGGTGGTTTCGTCGTGGCTTTCGCGTCATGCGCGGGTGCCTGAGGATGCGTCGATGGGGGTGGTCTTCTCGTCGCTGTTTGCGCTCGGGGTGCTGCTCATCACGCTGGGTGCGCGCAGCGTGGACCTTGATCCGGGGTGTGTGCTGTACGGGATGCTGGAGGCGGTGGCGCTGGATACGACGTCGGTGCTGGGTGTGACGCTGCCGCGGGCGCTGGTGGGGCTGGGTGTGGTGCTGGCGCTCAACGTGGCGCTCACGCTGATCTTCTGGAAGGAGATCAAGCTTGTCTGCTTTGATCCTGCGCTTGCGACGGCGATGGGGATTTCGGCGGGGCTGGTGCATCATGGGCTGATGGGGACGGTCGCCGCGACGACGGTGGCGAGCTTTGAGTCGGTGGGGTCGATTCTGGTGGTGGCGATGCTGGTGGCGCCGGGTGCGACGGCGCATCTGCTGACGGACCGGCTGGGGCGGATGGTGCCGCTGGCGGCGGTTCTGGCGGCGGTGTGCGCGGCTGCGGGGCATCTGCTGGCGCTGTGGCTTGATACGAACATCGCGGGCATGATGGCGGTGGTGGCTGGGGTGCAGTTTGCGGCTGCGGCGATGCTGGCGCCGCGTCATGGGGCGATCCCCGCGGCGGTCCGGCGGCTGCGGCTGTCGCTCAAGATCGAGCGTGAGGACCTGCTGGGTGATCTCTTCCGTGCTGGGGAGGGGCTGCGTCTTTCGGACGTGACGGCGCGGCGTGCGCTGCCGCCGAACTGGCGGACGCGGGTTGCGCGCCGGCAGCTGATGGCGCGCGGGCTCATTGAGCATCGGGGCGGAGTGGACACGCTGACCAGCGCGGGCGCGGCGGAGGCCACGCGCGTGATCCGCTCGCACCGGCTGTGGGAGGCGTTCCTCAGCGAGCGGCTGGGGCTGGCGACCGACCACCTGCACGACCCTTCGGAGCGGATGGAGCACCACATCACGCCGGAGATGGAGCGGACGCTCCGGCAGGAGTTTGCGCGGACGCAGCAGGATCCGCAGGGCAAGCCGATCCCGTAGGGGAGCGTGGCTGGGGAGGGCTGCGGCTGGGTTTGTCTTGCTGGGTTTGTCGGGCGGGGTCGGGTGATGGTTCGAGATGCGGGGAGGCGGGTTTCATCCGCGGCGGCGTGGTGGCCCGATATCGTTCGTCGTGCGTTCACGCTCGGGCATCATGCTGCTTGCGATTCTGGCGGTGGCGACCTTCGCCGCGGCGTTCGTGATCAATCGCGCGCGTGAGCGGGCGGCGGAGGTGGAGGCTCGGGCGATTGCGACCGCGGCGGTGGCGGAGCGGGTCGATCCGGCGCGGGTCCTGACGATGGCGCGGTCGATGAAGCTCGTGACGGTCGAGCTTGTGACGAGCATCACGGTGAAGCGGGTGGATGATTCGTGGCGAGGAGACGTCGAGGCGAGCGTCAGGACGCCGGTGCGGCTGCACTATGGCATCGACCTGTCGAAGCTGGAGCGATCGTCGATCGCGATCGGGTCTCCGGTTGATGGAGTTGGTGTGCTCGTGGTGCGGGTGCCTCGTCCGGCGCGGCTGGCGGCGGAGATCATCGCGGGCGAGGAGGTGACGGAGGTTGATGTCGGATGGGGCCGCACACGATCGCGCGCGGGCGAGTACTACCTTGGTCTGGCCCGGCGCGACCTGCCTGAGGAGCTGCAGAAGCTCACGCTGAGTGCGGAGCAGCAGAAGCAGGTCGAGCGCGAGAGCCTGGAGCGTGTGCGCGAGCTGATGATGCAGATTGTGGGGGGGAACGTCAAGGTGGTGGTGGGGTATGAGCAGGAGGAAGGCACTGGTCGGTAGGCACTGGGCACTAGGGAGGGAGAAGAGGGAGGCATTTGGGGTTGGGTATTCGGGGAGGCCTTGGAATGGGCTTTCGTTCCGTGACTTTCACGAATGCCGAATGCCGAGCCACGAATGCCTAGCTCCGAATTCCTGCCTGCGAGTGCCTCAGCACAAGTGCCGAGTGCCTTCTTCCTCTACAACTCACCAACGTCGAATCCGCTCTCCGAA
>CAZBXF010000136.1:2555-9228 GCA_964495635.1 uncultured Phycisphaeraceae bacterium | reverse complement strand
TCACTCCCACCGCAGCACGTGCCACTCCTTCTTCCCGCGCCGGATCGCCATGAACGTCCCGTGCAGCAGGTCCGCGCTCGTCACGCGCGCATCCAACCCAACCTTCCGCCCGTTCAAGAGAATCGACCCCGCATCAAGCAGCGTCTTCCCCTCGCCGCGGCTCTTGACGACCTTCGCCCCATCCAGCACATCCAAGATCGCAACGCCCCCGCCCAGCCGCGCCTTGTCGTGCACCGTCGTGGGTGCCGCGCTCATCACCTCGCGGAACGTTGCCTCCGGCAAGCCAGCCACATCGCCGCTGAACAGCGCCCTCGCGGCGTTCTCCGCGTTCTCCCGCTCAGTCGCGCCGTGCAGCATCTCCGTCATGTGCCGCGCCAGCGCCCGATGCGCCTCGCGCGCACCCGGGTTCGCCGCGTGCCCCGCCTCCAGCGCCTCGATCTCACCATGCGAGAGCATCGTGAACGTGCGCAGGAACTTCGGCACATCAGCATCCGCTGAGTTGAGCCAGAACTGGTAGAAGGCGTACGGGCTCGTCCGATCCGCCGTCAGCCACACCGCCCCACTCTCGCTCTTGCCAAACTTCCCACCATCGGCCTTCGTCACCAGCGGCGTCGTCATCCCGAAGACGCGCGGCGCAGTCTCCTCACTCCCGCCCGACGCAAAGTGCGTCTTGCGGATGAGGTCCCCGCCCGCCACGATGTTCCCCCACTGATCGCTCCCGCCCATCTGCAGCGTCACGCCGTGCTTCTGGTGCAGCACGAGGTAGTCGTACGCCTGCAGGATCATGTACGAGAACTCGGTGTAGCTGATCCCGTGGTCGCGCTCCTCGAGCCGCGCCCGCACCGACTCCTTCTGGATCATCATGTTGACCGTGAAGTGCTTGCCGATGTCGCGCAGCGCATCCAGGTACGTGATCTCCCCCAGCCAGTCCACGTTGTTCATCAGCGTCGCGCGGTTGGAAAGCGAGGGCGAAAAGTCAATCACGCGCGAGAAGATCCGCATCTGGCTCTGAACGTTCGCCGCCACGCGCTCCTTCGTGTTCATCTCCCGCTCGGCAGACTTCCCGCTCGGATCACCAATCAGTCCCGTGCCCCCGCCAGCGATCACGATGGGCCTGTGCCCCGCCAGCTGCAACCGCCGCAGCGTCAGCATCTGCACAAGGTTCCCCACCGTGAACGAGTCCGCCGTCGGATCAAACCCGATGTACCCAGTCCGGGGCGACCCCTTCGGATCAGAGAGATGCGCGCGCAGCCCCTTCTCATCGGTGCACTGCGACACCTGCCCGCGCCAGGCCATCTCAGAGAGGAAGTCCATCGCGCCAGCCGCGGGTCCGGATCCGTCGTTCAAGCCGTGTGTAGGAGTAGACATCGACCAAACGTAGGAGCAGAACGACGCCCGGCAAAGCAGAACGCCCCGGGGCCGGATGACCCAGGGGCGTCAGATGAGCTCAAAGCTTGGAAAACCCGCACCGATCGCGCCACACACTCAGGGGGCCGCGACGAAGTTCCAGTCGGGCCGGTCCGCGAAGTTCGACCACCGGCGCATGTCGCGCAGGTCCTCGATGCGGAGGCTCTCGACGTGCCCATCGAACATCACGCTCGTCACCTTGTTGTTGAAGCGTGCGTCGAGCATGCCCCAGGTGCTGGGCGTGCGCCTGCGGTTCCAGTTGTTGTCCGCGGCGGCGGCGGTCCAGCCACCCTGCAGGCTCGTCGCGCTCGCAGAGCCGCGCCCCTTGGGATGCGGCCGGGGCGGCTCGACGTAGTAGTACCCGGGACGGATCGTGCCGCTGTCGGGGAAGGTCGCGCCGTAGCTCCACCACGCCCCACCGTCGCGCACGTCACCGCCACGCGCGGAGGAGAAGATCATGAGCTTGTCGGACGTCCGGATCTTGTCGATGCGATCAACCCAGAAGGTGCCGCCGTTGGCGCGCGGGTTCGGGCGGTCGGGATCGACAAACGTGAACGCGCCGTTGTTGTAGTCGCCGCCAACGTAGATGGAGTTGTACCCGAAGGAGGTGTGCCACGCGAACGCCGCGCCGCGCGAGTCGCTCGCGTAGTAGTAGTAGGTGGTACCCGCGACGGTCTGCTGCCCCGTGAAGGAGTGCGGGCGGCGGCGGAAGTCCTGCTCGGTCGCCTTGTCGATCATCATCGCGGAGAGGTCCGCGCCCCAGTAGCCCCACAGACGCATCGGCCAGCTCTTGACGCTCGAGCCGTACTGGATGTTGCGGGATGGGCTGTCAAGGTCCGGCGCGAGCATGGTGATGCCCGCCGTCTGAGGATCGGTCGGGCTCCAGTGCGACCACGACCAGTGGATGTAGCCGGGAATCGGGCGGTCCTTGAAGTCCGTCGCGTAGGAGTACCACGCGCGATGCTGCTCGCGGATCGCCGACTGCTCGCGCAGCAGACGCCCCTGCTCGCGAGCCTTGCCCAGGCCGGGGAGGAGGATGCCAATCAGGAGCGCGATGATCGCGATCACGACGAGCAGTTCGATCAGCGTGAACCCGCGGGTCAGACCCGAAGGGACGTTTCCAGACCCGAAGACACGTGCCATGCCCGATGCTCCTTGAAGCCCCGTCCGTAGCCCTGATCCCCCGAGCACACGATGAGAGTCCTTGCAAACCGGACCCGCGCACCACACTCCCGAAAGAGCAAACTCGCGCGAGCCGTGAAGCCGCCCGCACCCGGAGACCCCGGAGCAGCGGACGACGACGAAACTAAGGTAACCCCGCCACGCACTGAACGCAACTCAAACGGCCGCACTTTCCTGTTAACTTTGTTTCAGATAATCTACTCCAGAATCGTATTGCATTACAGACCCGTTGATCCGCATTGTCGCGGCGGCTCTGAAGTGTCGCAAGTAGACCACCACGCGTCGGCGACGCGCGGGCAGGATGGTGCTTGGGTGTCGGGAGTCGCCTACGGCTTCGAAAGAGCCTTACGCACCTCGTCCAGCAGACGCTCCACCTGGAACGGCTTGAAGAGGACGCACTGGAGGCCCTCCTGGCTTGCGCGGACGATTGAGTGGTGCGGGTCGTAGCCAAATCCGGTCATGAGAATCACGGCAGCACCCGGGCTCGTGCGCTGCACCGCCGCGAAGATCTCGTACCCGTTGTGGTCGGGCATCCGGATATCCGAGAGGATCAGCTGGAAGGCACCCGGCTCGGCCTCGAGCGCGCGGATCGCGCTGGTGCCATCTTCACAGATCGTGACGACCGCGCCCTTGAGCGTGAGCACATCGCCGATGACGCGCCGGATGCGCGACTCATCGTCGGCGATGAGCACGCGCCGGCCCTCGATCAGCGGGTCGGTGGCCTTATCGGCCATGGCCTGCTCAACGCCCAGCAGGCTCGCGGGCCCCGCGGCACACTCGGCGATGCGGGACCGGATGGACTCGATGTCACGCCGGATCCGCTCGAGGTGCGCCCCGACGCCGGGCATGCTCCCCGTCTGGGAGCGCAGGATGTCAACCTCGTGGGCGATGTCCTCGAGGGGCTCCTTGAGCTCCACCGCCACGCGTCCGGAGACGGTCTGGTTGGTCGCGCTGCGCTCAACGACAAGCAGGTCGAGCATGTGGAGCGCGACGGCGACATACCGCGCGAAGATCTCGCCGAGTTGGCGTTCCTCCTCGCCGAACGCCGCAGGGCTCTGGCTCTCCACGTTCATGATGCCGATGACCTTGTCCTGCAGACGCAGCGGCACGGTCAGAGAGGACCTCGCTCCCTCGATGCCGGGCAGGTAGAGGGGATCGCTCGAGGTGTCGGTGCTGATGTAGCTGCGGCCCGAGGCTGCGACGAAGCCCGAGATGCCGTGGCCCTCCAGCGCGGGGCGGATGTCGAATGCGTCGAACTCCTTCGGCAGGCCGTAGCCGATGATGCGCTCGAGCTTGCCCGAGCGTTCATCCAGGAGCCGGATGGCGAAGTGGTCGAAGTGCAGCAGGTCCTTGGAGAAGCGGACGATCTTCTCCTCCAGCAGCTTCAGGCGCTCGTGGGCGTTGTGCTTGCGGACGGTCTCGGCGTCGAATCGGATGAGTTCGGCGCCAGCGTGGTCCAGCGAGTTGATCCGCTGCTGGAGACGGCGCGCCGAGGTATCGTCGCGGAACACCACCACAAGTGCATCGGCCCGCAGCACGCCACCATCGCGAGAGGGCGCCTCCGGCGAGGCCTGCGTCATGCCCGGGGGAACCGGCGTGATCACGATCTCCAGAAACCGCTCGGCCTCAGCAAAGACCTGCTCACTCCGGCCCGAAGGAGCAACGCCGCCAGGATTGCCGGGAGGCATCGGGTGGTCGCGGTTGAACTGGCGGCACGCGCTCGAGATGCGCTCCTGGAGTGCACCCGTCTGCCGTGTGAAGAGGTCGTTGGCCCAGAGGATCTCCCCCGATCGGGCGGCGACGGCCACACCTTCGCCGATGGCGTTCAAGAGAGAGACGGCAAGCCCCGCCGAGGGGGAGAAAGTGGGACCGGGCAATTCTGGTTGCGGGAGCGGGTTCATGCCGCTGGCATCACCCGACGGGGATCGGCGTGCGGCATCGGGTTGGATCGGGATGGCGGGCACGAAATGGAAGGAGTCATCCGACGCGGAGGGATGGACGAGCTTCGTCCCCCCGACGGGGACGGACGGCGTGACCTTGGGCTTCGTGCCGACGTCTTCCATGAAGGAATTGGGCTCCTGCCGAGGAGGACTATACCGTGGGTATCGGCTGGATACCCGGCTTCATGTCAAAGCCAACCGACGGATCGAACCGATCTCTTCCAAGGTGAAGTGCGGGGGAATTCGTGGGGAGGGAGCCATCGGATGGTCTTCGTTTCGGACGTTCACAAGTCCTTTGGCCCCGTCCGCGCCGTGCGCGGCGTGAGCTTTGAGCTGCGCCCGGGGCAGATCGCCGGACTTCTCGGACCCAACGGGGCCGGAAAGACCACCACCATTCGCATGATCACCGGGGCGCTGTTCCCGGATCACGGCCGGGTGACCATTGACGGCCTGGACGTCTCGAACAGTTCGGCCGGGGCCCGCCGCATCCTGGGGTATCTCCCTGAGTCGGCACCGATCTACCCAGAGATGAAGGTCCGAGAGTACCTGGACTTCCGCGGCCGCCTGTTCGGGCTTGAGCGGGGCCTTCGAAAGAAGGCGATCGCCTACGCGATGGACCGCTGCTGGCTCACCGATGTGGCCGACCGCCGGGTCGGCAAGCTGAGCAAGGGATACAAGCAGCGGACCGGCCTGGCCGCGGCACTTCTGCACAACCCCAAGGTGCTGGTGCTCGACGAACCAACCAACGGCCTGGACCCGACGCAGATCCGCGAGACGCGCCAGCTCATCCGCGAGCTGGGTAAGGATCGGACAATGCTCATCTCCTCCCACATCCTGCCGGAAGTGGAGCGGCTGTGCGATCGGGTGATCATCGTGGCGGCGGGACGTGTGCGGGCCGATGGGTCACCGGCGGAACTGGTCCAGCGCACGGGTGCCACCTACCTCATCGACGCCAAGCTCGTCAAGGAGGGTGACGACGAGCGTGTGCTGAAGATGATGCTGTCGGTACCGTACGTCGCGGACGTCTCGATGCGCGGAGCCCGGAGCAGCGGCCTGGGGTCGCCATGGCGACAGTGGATCATCTCGGCAAAGCCTGGCGCCCCCGACCTCCGCGAGCACATCGCGCTCGCCATGGCCGAGGCCAAGATCTCGGTGCGTGAGCTGCACGCCGAGCTGGACACACTCGAGCAGGTCTTCATGCGGATCCTGGACGAGGCCGATGCATCACCCGACGCGGGTCTGGCGGCCAAGGAGCGGGCGAGCGTCGCCTAGCACATCCCCACGTGCCCCGAGCCCGAGCCACACACCACCATGAGCATCCACGCCGCAACAACTCCGACGAGCTCGATCGCCAGCGCAGGCTGGGCGGTGGTCACGCTGGCCCGGAGGGAGTTCACGAGCTACTTCCGTCAGCCCGCAGGCTGGATCATCATCGCGCTGTACCTGTTCCTGGCTTCGCTGATCTTCTGCCTGTACACGCTGGTACCGGGCAGACCCGCCACCATGCGTGACTTCTTCGCTATCTCGGGGTGGCTGCTGCTGCCGGTGGCACCGGCGATCACGATGAGGCTGATCTCCGAGGAGCTGCGATCGGGGACGATCGAGGCGCTGCTGACCTCGCCGGCGGGGCCCTGGTCGCTGGTGCTGGGGAAGTTCATCGGCGCCTGCGCGTTCCTGCTGGCGATGCTGGTTCCGACCGGGGTCTACGTTGCGGTGCTCTCGCACTACTCGACGCTCCCCCTGGACGCCGGCCCGATCATCTCGGGGTACATCTGCCTCGCGCTGGTTGGGCTTCTGTACCTGGGCATCGGGACTTTGGCGTCGTCCCTCACGAGCAACTCGACGCTGGCATTCATGCTCGCGCTCTTCGCAATCCTGGGGCTGATGTTCGCAGAGGCGGCGGGCGGACAGGCGCCGTCCGGCCTGCGAGAGCTGCTCTTCTCGCTCTCGTTGTCGCCTCGCCTAGCGGACTTTGCCAAGGGCGTGATCGACACCGGGCATGTGGCCTTCTTCGTGAGCGGCGCGATGGTGTGCGTGGTCGGCGCGGCGATCGTGATGGAGCTGAGGCGATGGCGATGAACATGCCGACACCAACCCCGCCCAGCCCGCGCGATGTCGTGGGCGCGCGTGCCCCCGCGCCTCCA
>CAZBXF010000136.1:0-2545 GCA_964495635.1 uncultured Phycisphaeraceae bacterium | reverse complement strand
GTTGCGCCTTCGTGGCCGATTCCCAGCCGTCGGGCAGGCTCACCAGCCAACGTCGCACCCGCGCCTCCGCGGGCGATGCGTGGGCGCACCAGGCGGCTGCGCGCTGGGGTGCTGGCGACTGTCACGCTCGGGTGCGCAATCGTGGGCACGGTGCTGCTGAACGCGGTCGCGACCCGATACGCCATGCGGGTCGATGTGACGAGCACGCGCGACCAGCTCCTCTCGCCGCGCACATCGCTGGTCATGGAGCGCATGCAGGCCCCGTACCGCATCGTGGTCGCCGCAGACATGGCGACGGCCGACCGCGGCGCACGCAAGCGTCTGGAGGGGATTCTCTCGGAGATGCGTCGAGCGTCGCTGTCGTTCTCGGCGACGACGATCGACACCGGCTCGGCACGCGGCATGGAGGACTATCGCGCGCTCCTCAAGGACCTCGTCACGCGCGATCAGGCGGTGATCACCGCCCATGGCGAGGTCGTCGAGTCTGGCCGCACCGCGGCCCGTGGACTCGCGACCTGGCTCAACGAGAGCGCCTCGCCGGGCCTGAGTGCGGTAGAGCAGGCCATCCCTGGCCTGGACGAGCCATCGCAGAGGTTCCGGCAATCGATCCAGCAGTCTGCGGCGCGGTCACGCCTGCTGTCGAGGTCGCTGAGCGAGGCGGCGGGGCGGGCCGCGGACGCGCTGCGTCGCCAGCTGGGCGACCTGCCGCTGCCCGCAACCGACGCCGCCGCGACCGAGCTGATCGAGGCGTTCGAGCCGGCCGTGGCGTGGATGACTCAGGCCGCGGACGAGCTCGAGACCTATTCGAAGCAGCGCGCCACCGACGGCCCCTCGGCGGAGCAGGCTCGCGAGCTGGTGGGCCCGATGCGCGCCCGGCGCGATCAGGCGGCGATCACGCTCGACGCGCTGCGCCGCCTCTCAAGGCCGGACATCCTGCGGATCGCAGACGTCCTGGAAAAGGGCCAGGCGGCGCTGATCATCGGCCCCCCGGAGGTCGGGATCGGTGCGCTGGACCTGGCGACGATCCTGCCGCCGCCGTCGGCGACGGCGCTGCCCGGCGCTGCCGGAGATCAGTCGCGCCGCGTGGAGGAAGTCCTGGGCACCGCACTGGCCACGCTGATGTCGCCGACGAGGCCGGTGCTGGTGATCGTGCATGCGGAGCCTCGCCCCTTCTTTGACTCGGTGCAGATCTTCACGGCGCTCTCGCAGCGGCTTCGATCTCGCGGGATTGACGTCGTGGAGTGGGCGTGCCTCGTGGAGCCGGAGCCGCCCGGGCTCGCGTCGCTGAATCCCAAGGGGGATCGGCCGGTGGTGTACGCCACGCTCTCGCCGGACTCGAGCACGTCGTCGCGGGTCGATGGCGAGCCGACCGGGGCCCAGCGGGCCCAGCGTCTGGGTGAGGTGCTGGCGCGCCTGGCCGATGCGGGAAACGCGCTCTTGATCTCGATCAACCCGTCGCTGCTACCAACGTACGGCCAGACGGATCCCACGGTGGCGGTGCTGGAGCGGTTTGGTCTCGCCGCAGAGTCGGGACGCCCGCTGCTGAGGGGAACGACGACGCCGCGCGGGCAGATCGTGGAGACCGAACTCACGGTGATCGCACCGGACGGGACGCACCCGATCCAGGCGGGCATCCGCGGGCTGACGACGCTGGTTCCCTGGCCAGTGACGCTCTACGAGCGAGCGCCGGACGGGAACGCACGCGCCACGGTCACGCCGCTGCTGACGATTCCAGCGTCGGAGTCGCTGTGGCTGGAATCGCAGTGGCTTCGGCTCTGGCGGACGCCGCGCGATCAGCGGGCGCTGGTGCCCGATCCGCCGACATTCGACGAGGGGCAGGACGGCCGCTGGCCGGACGGCAAGCCGGGAAGCACACGTCCGTGGATCATCGCGGCGGCGGCGGAGCGGGCCGAGCTCAACAAGCCGGTCCAGCGGCTCGTCGCGGTCGGGAGCAACAGCTGGAACATCGATCAGATCACGCAGCGCGGCCTCAGTGTGGATGGACGCGTGGTGCCCGCCAACCCGGGCAACATGGAACTCATGGAGGCCAGCGTGCTCTGGCTGGCGGGTGAAGGATCGCTGATTGCACAGAGTCCGGAGGCCGTGAGCGTCCCGGTCGTAGGCAACATCACCGAGGCACAGGGACGGACGCTGCGGCTGTCGCTGATCCTGGGGCTGCCGCTGCTCATGCTGCTGCTCGGGATCGCGTACCGCGTGGTCAGAGGCTGAGGCCCGCCAGCAGCCACGGTCACGCGTCAGATCGAAACATCGAGCCTGCGGCCGAGATCGACGGCGGTCGCTGCCGCGTTCTTGTCGGCCGGGTGGCGATAGAGCGGAAGGGCGCCGGGCGCGGAAGCACGAACGTTGCCCGTTGCGAAATCAATACCGCCGCCAACCTTCGCGGCCACGAGGCGGCGTGCTGATTCAAGCTTGCGACTTGTCTCGAGCGTGGCCTGATCAACCTGACGGGCCTTGTCCATCGGCCGGACCGTGAGGCCCGACGCAGTAGTTACGGCAGCGGGCTGCGGTGCGGGCGTGGCCGCTG
>CAZBXF010000135.1:4219-9275 GCA_964495635.1 uncultured Phycisphaeraceae bacterium | reverse complement strand
TGCAGGCGGGGGGATTGTTTTTGCGCTCTCGTGGGTCTCAACGCCGATAGAGAATCATTCCTCATGTGCTGGCTCGCATGGAAGCGGGCTCCCTGCTGTCGCTCGCGCCGTCCATGGAGGGACGCATCGTGCATCCACGTCTGCTCGCGTTCGCTTCTTCGTCCGCACTGGCCATGGCGTGCGCGGCTCAATCGCACTTTGGACAAGTACCCGAGGTGTACACACAGAGCCCGGAGGTCTTCCGGGAACTGCTCATGCGTGCCCGCTGCTCGACGGTCAACGCCATCGTGCTTGGCGACTCGCAGGAGACGAGCCCGGGCGGGCAGGGCCTGGTCTACATCCCGCGGCTGCAGGCCGAGTTCTGGAGCCGCTACGGGAACGCCCCGGCGACGGCGTGGATTCCGATGGGGATGTCGACTGGCGGAACGCCTCCGGCGGACTGGCTGGTTCGATCGTCGGTGGCGGCACCGGGCGTGGCGTCGTCGCGTCTCGCGACCTCCTTCCTGCCTCCGGGGAGCCGCGCGATCTCGACCTCGGCGACCGCGATTCCCAACGTGAACAACGATCAGCGTTACGGAAACCTCCTCTGCCTGCAGCACGACTGCGCGAACGTTGCCGCGGCCACCGGGCTGGCCGGACAGGCCGAGTACTTCACCCGATCGGGTCAGATCGCGCTGGAGCTGATCGCAGCAACAAACCCCTCATCGGGCGAGGTGCGAGTCCGTGTGACCCCGGCGCCGACCGCGAGTCCCAGCTACTTCGAGCCCACGCTCGCGACCTTCACCACCTCGATGGGGCTTGAACAGCCCGGTGAGCCGGTCCTGCGGGTGCAGCGGGTTGGACCGTTCACGACATGGAGCGGAGCCGGGTACTTGCAGGCGGAGATCTCGGGCAGCGACCCGGCCAAGCTGACTGATGTTGTCGCCGCACGCTTCGTGGACCTTGCTGATCCGCGGGGCTGGAGCATCACGAGCCTGTCGAGGGGCTCTTACGACGTCAACGCGGTGCTTGCGAACCACGGGCTCAGCGGGCCCGTGCTCGGGTCGATGCAGCCGAACCTTGCCATTCTCTGCTTCGGTGCCAACGACTCGTTCGGACCGGTCGCGCCGGGGGAGTATCGTGCCAGACTGGAGTCGCTCATCGCCTTCGTTCGTGCCTCGACCCGTGCCGATCTTCCGATCGTCCTCATCGCGGATCCCTTCCGAACGGACATCCCAGAGGCCAACGCCGATGCGCTCGACCGCTACCCCGGCGCGTGTTATGAGATTGCGCAGTCTGATCCGCTGGTGCTGGCGCTCAACTCGCGGCGTGTGCTGGATGGGCAGGGTTGGAACGCTGCCGGCTTCGCCGCGTTTCTCTCTGACGGCGTTCACTACACACCGGCCGGCGCGATCGCCAAGGCCGCGGCGGACGCGAGCCTGCTCTTTTCGCTTGATGCGCCCATCGTCGACTGCAATGGAAACGGCGCCCCCGACTGGTGCGACATCAGCGCTGGCACGAGCATCGATGCCGATGGCGACGGCATCCCTGATGAGTGTGTCTGCGACCTGGACTTCAATCGCGATGAGAACCAGGACCTCCTTGATGCGCAGCAGCTTGCGCAGGTCGTCGTCGGGCTCGTGGCGCGCGAGCCGGGCTGGCCCCCAGGCGACATCAATCGCGACGAGAACGTCGATCTTGCAGACGCACAGCTGCTGGCACGCGTGGTGATCGGCCTTGAGTCGTGTCCGTAGGCGGATCTGGGTGTGATGGGCAACGTGCGACGATCGGCCGGCGCTGTGGATGGTCGAGGTCTTCCGGGTCGTGCGCTGCTCCCGACGAGCGTGCTGGCGGGGTGCCACGGTGGAGCAGCGAAATGACCGGTCCCGAAGAGGCGATAGAGGCCAGTGGATGGCCCGAGGGATCAATCATGCAAGGACGAAGTACGTGTGACACGTGTGACACGTGTGACACGCGTGACAGGCGTGACAGGCTGGACACGCACGACGGATTCGTCACGTTCGCCACGTTCGTCACGCGGCGATCGCTCCTCGCGTGCGCTAGCGCGACGCTGGCCGCGGCCGTGGCCGGGATGTCGCCACTCGCACTCCCGATGATCGCCGCGCTTGTGCTCTTCTCGGCGGCCCCCGTGCGGGCGCAGTGCCCTCCCGCGTGGGCGCCCTTTGACCCGGTGGCCGCGACCGTTCCTGGTGTGGATGGTGTCGTGAATGTCACGGCACTGTGGGATTCTGACGGGGCCGGCCCGCTCCCGGCGCGGCTGGTGGTGGGGGGCGCGTTCGCGGTTGCGGGCGGGCTTCCCGCGGCCAACATCGCGATCTACAACCCAACGACGGGGCGCTGGTCGGCGCTTGGCGCGGGCGTGAGTGGCGAGGTCAACGCCGTCACGACGCTTCCCAGCGGCGACCTGATCGTCGGCGGCCTCTTTACGAGCGCGGGCGGCGTGACGGTCAATCGGATCGCACGGTGGAACGGCGTTGAGTGGGCCGCGCTCGGCACCGGAATGAACGGCGATGTTTTCTCACTCGCTGTGCTGCCGGGCGGCGATCTCGTGGCTGGCGGCGTCTTCACGAGCGCGGGGGGTGTTGCTGCCAGCAATGTCGCGCGTTGGAACGGCTCTGCCTGGCTGGCGCTCGGCGCAGGGACCGGCGGCATTGTTCGAGCGCTCGCGACGCTGCCGAGTGGCGATCTGGTCGCCGCGGGCTTCTTCGCGACCGCCGGCGGTGCGACGGTGAACAACATCGCGCGATGGAATGGCTCGGTGTGGACTTCCCTCGGGTCGGGCGTGAACAGCACGGTCCTCACCTTGGCCGTGCTCCATGGGGGTGATCTCGTCGCGGCCGGGCAGTTTACCAGCGTGAGCGGCGTGCCCGTGAACCGCATCGCCCGATGGAGCGGCACGGCTTGGTTTGCGCTGGGCTCGGGGGCCGATGGCGCGGTCAACGCCCTCACCGTCACGCCCGGCGGGGATCTGCTGGCGGGCGGGTTCTTCTCGACTGCCGGCGGGGTCACGGTCAACCGCATTGCGCGATGGAATGGCTCGGTGTGGGCGCCCCTCGGCACGGGCACCAGTGCCCGCGTCCGCGCGGTCGCGGCCTTGCCCAATGGCGACGTCATCGCCGGGGGCTCGTTCGTCACGGCTGGCGGCGTGACGGTGAATCGACTTGCGCGATGGAGCGGGACGTCCTGGTCCGTGGTTGGGGTTGGCATGGATGGTCCCGTGAACGCGCTGGCGACCACGGCCGATGGCGAGGTTGTCGCGGCGGGTGACTTCACGACCGCGGGCGGCGTCGCCGCGAACCGGATTGCGAGATGGAATGGCACGGACTGGTCCGCGTTGGGGGCCGGTCTTGATGGCGAGGCGCTCGCCGTCGCGGCACTGCCCGGAGGCGTCGTCATCGTGGGGGGCGATTTCGCGAGCGCGGGCGGCGTCGGCGCGAGTTCCATTGCGCGGTGGGATGGTGCGGCCTGGGGACCGCTTGGTGCCGGGGTCGATGGGCGCGTGCTGGCCATCGCGATCCTGCCCGGCGGCGACATCGTTGTGGGCGGCGAGTTCGCCAGTGCGGGCGGCGTGCCGGTCAACAACATCGCGCGATGGGACGGCACCGCCTGGAACGCGCTCGGCAACGGTGTCACGGGTGCGGGCGCTAGCCGCGTCAACGCGCTTGCCGTGCTGCCCAGCGGCGATCTCATCGTGGCGGGCTCGTTTGCCAGCGCGGGGGACATCGCGGCCAACTCCATCGCACGCTGGGATGGCGCGACGTGGAGCGCGCTGGGCCCGGGACTTGGTGGGGCCGTTCGGGCCGTTGCGGTGCTTGCCGGGGGCGAGATCGTTGCTGGTGGCGACTTCACTGCTTCGGGCGCTGTGCCTCTGAGCAGGATCGCGCGATGGAACGGCGCGGCGTGGTCGGCGCTCGGCACGGGGATGGACGGCAGCGTGCGGGCGCTGGTTGTGCGCGCGGATGGCGAGCTCTTTGCCGGGGGCGACTTTGGCGCTGCGGGCGGCCTCGCTGCCAGCAGGATCGCGCGCTGGAACGGCGCGGCGTGGTCGGCGATCAGCACGGGCATCAGCGGCATCACGCCCGGACCGTTCGTCACTTCGCTCGCGACGCTGCCGGATGCGGACGTGGTTGCGGCTGGCAGCTTTGCCGCGTCCGGCACCATTCTGGCACCATCCATCGCACGCTTTGACTTCGGCGCACCCGCGCCGACCATCAGCTTGCAGCCGCTTCCGCAGACGTCCTGCCCCTCTGGGCCGGTTGCGTTCTCCGTCAGCGCTACCGGGACCGGCACGCTCACCTATCGCTGGCGGAGGAACGGCACACTCATCAGCACCACGGCCAATCCGAGTGCCGCGACTCCGACGCTCGAGCTGTCCGGCGTGCTGGCGGCGGACGCCGGCTTGTACGACTGCGTGGTCGGGAGCGCGTGCGGCAGTGTCACGAGCGCCGGCGCGCAGCTCACGGTGCTGCTGAGCGATGATCTTGCGTGCGATCCATGCAACCACGACTTCAATCAGGACGAGAACGTCGACCTGCTCGACGTGACGCAGATGACCGAGGTCTTCATCGGGCTGCTTGCGCCGGGGCCGAACTGGCTCGATGGTGACATCAATAACGACGAGAATGCCGACCTGACGGATGCACAGCTGCTGGCGAGGTTCATTGTGACGGGGCTCTGTGCTTTGTGAGCGGCGTGCTGAGAGATGGGGATTCCCGCAGTTTCCACAACGCCCCGGCGCGCCGAGGATCGTTGTGGATTTGGTGCTTCCTTCCGGCACGCCCGCGCGTTACGCTGGAAAGGGCTCCCGCGACGCCAACCCAGTCGAGCACGGGCGCGTGCACGGGTCTGCGCGGTATCCGATGGTGCGAGTGGGTTTGAAGGAGCGACGTATGTTCCAGAGTCGATCCCCGATCTTGGCATGGCTCCATCTCGCGATGCATACCGCCATTGGCGTCCGCAGTCGTGCAGGTCTGGCCCTGGTTCTGCTTCTCTCGCTCTCACTCGCTGCGCCCGCGCGAGCACAGTGCACGCCCGGCTGGCGGCCCGGCATCGGCAT
>CAZBXF010000135.1:0-4119 GCA_964495635.1 uncultured Phycisphaeraceae bacterium | reverse complement strand
CTCGCCAACCTCGCCAACGGCGACCTCGTCGCGGGTGGTTACTTCACCACCGCCGGGAGCGCCTCGGCAGTTTCGATCGCCAAGTGGAACGGAACTTCCTGGTCTGCGCTCGGATCCGGCATGCTCGGCGGCTTCACCACCGTCTCCGCCCTTACCACGCGGACCAACGGCGACCTCATCGCCGGTGGCTACTTCACCACCGCCGGCGGCACGCCCGCAAGCTACATCGCGCGATGGAATGGCTCCGCATGGGCGGCGCTGGGCTCCGGGACCGATCTCGACGTCAACGCGCTCGCAAGCCTCCCGAGCGGCGATCTTGTCGCGGGCGGTCTCTTCATCAGCGCCGGAGGCACCGCCTCATCGCACATCGCGCGTTACTCCTTCGCCACCGGCTCGGCCCCGACCATCTCCACCCAGCCTCTTCCCGAAGCAGTCTGTCCTGACGCGAGCGCCACGATCTTCGTCACCGCCGCGGGTACCGGACCCTTCACCTACCAGTGGCAGTGGCAGCCCGCGGGCACCGGAGCATGGGTCAATCTCGTCACTGGTGACAACGCCGAAGTCGGCGGCTCGCCGGTCGTGAACGCCACCACCGTCGACGCCGCCTCGATCGAGCTCCGTCCCCTCGCCGCGTACATCAACTTCGCCCCGCGCGACTTCCGCTGCATCGTCAGCAACGCCTGCGGCAGCGTCACAAGCAACGCCGCACTCCTCACCGTGCTCCCATCCAACGACCCCGCGTGCGATCCCTGCAACTACGACTTCAACCAGGATGAGAACATCGACCTCGCCGATGCGCAGCAGATGGCCCAGGTCTTCGTGGGCCTGCTGACCCCCGAGCCCAACTGGCTCGACGGCGACCTCAACCGAGATGAGAACGCCGATCTCACCGACGCGCAGCAACTGGCCACCTTCGTTGTGACGGGCTTGTGCGGCGTCTGAGGTTCGGACGTGCCGGGGACCGGCACACCACCCAAAGCCGAGCCACAACGATCTGACGCTCTCGTTTGACCTGATCTGTGGACAAAACGCGAGGCCGCGTGACCCCGCTTACCATTCCCCATGACGATGCCCGCACCCTCGACGCCGGATCCCTCCACCTCCACCTTTGACCATGCGCGGCAGATCTCGCCGCGAAGGAAGAGCACGAAGGCCACCGACGTCAATGGCCTCGTGATGGAGCAGCTCGCGCACTTTGGCATCGATCCCAAGAGCGAGTATGGCCAGCACCTCGCGAGCCTTACGCGCCACCTGTATGAGGGGCACGCCGACCTCAACCACATGTGGCACAGCGGCGTGCGCGAGCTGACGAGCATGGCCCGCCAGGACCGCATCGAGCGCTTTGCCGCTCAGAAGTTCCTGTGCTTCCAGCTGGCCAAGATGCTCGACACGCTCCAGCATGGCTTCCGGGCCAACTACCAGAGCATCGTCACCGGCACCAGCCAGCGCCTGCCCAAAGGCCCTTACCCGATCTTCGACAACGTGACGGCGATCTTCGCCGCCAAGCCCGTCATCACGCGGACCGCGACGTACATCTACGCCTGTGCCGAGTGGGTCTCCGATGCCTTCGAGGGCAAGGAGCTCATGCTCGAGGTCTACTCGCGCCTGCTCAACCCCACCAACGTCAGCCTTGCGAACCACATCGTGGACGTCGAGGCGGGGCCGTATTCGGGCGAGTACTTCGCCTGGAACTTCAACAGCGGCATGGCTGCGGTTGATGCGATCCTGAGCCATCTCGTGGGCTATCAGGACATCATCCTGACCTCGCGCAACGTGTACGGGGGCGTCTACCAGCTCATGCACGACTGGTACGCCAAGAAGAGCAACCTCGACGTCAGCGTCAACTTCTTCGACGGCTTCACCGAGGCTGATTTCATCGCTGCGCTGGACAAGGTCACGCGCGAGAATGCCGATCGCCTCCGCCAGGGCCGCCAGATCTATGTCTACATCGAGAGTCCGTGCAACCCGCACGGGTACTGCCTCGATGTTCCGGCGATCTGTCGAGCGGCGCATGCCCGAGGCCTCACGGTGATCTGCGACTCCACGGTCGGCACGCCCTTCCTGCATCGCCCGCTTCAGAAGAAGGACCCGATGGAGCGTCCGGACTTTGTGATCCACAGCTACACCAAGGACCTCTCCGGCCACGGCTCCACCACTGCGGGCGTCGTCATCGGCCGCAACGAACGCATGTTCATGGGCAAGCACGACAGCGTCGTCGGCACTGCGCCCGATGGCAGCAAGCGAACGTACACCGGGGCTGAGACGCTCTTCTGGAACGTGTATTACGTGAAGGGCGCGTTCCTCGACAGCGAGAAGGCCTACGAGGTCATCAACGGCATGCACACCCTCGAGGTGCGCATGCTGCACAAGGTCGTCAATACGCTCACCTTTGCCGAGTTCCTGCAGTCCCACCCCGACATCAACGTCAAGTGTGCGGCGGCGCCGGGCAACGAGAACGCGGCGATCCGCGAGAAGGTCATGTTCCTGGGCTTCCCCGCACCGCTGTTCACCTTCGACTTTGAGGGCAAGACCTCCAGCGGCGGGAAGCGTCCCAGCATCTCGCGCGAGAGCTTCACGCGCTTCTTCGACTGCCTTGACCCGATCTTCGGCCACCAGGTCAGCCTCGGCCAGCCCAACACGGTGGTCCTGTGCCCGGCGATCACGAGCCACAGCGAGATGAGCGAGGAAGCCCTGCGCGCGGCGGGCATCATGCCCACCACGGTCCGCGTCGCCGTCGGCGCCGAAGACCCGCGCACGCTCATGGTGCACCTCATCAAGGCCGCGGAGAGCACGCTCGACGCTGATGTCCCCGGCTTCAGCAAGAAGTTCCCGAAGCCCGACGAGTGCGACGCGATCTACCGCAAGCACTACAAGGCCGTGCACGAGAAGTACCTCGATGCGCAGCCGAAGATGGCGGAGCTGATGGGTTGAGCAGGCATTTGGCACTAGGCACTCGGCGCTAGGGCAAGGCGTGAAGTTCGGGGCTCTGATGCTCTGGGTGACCCACCACTCCGTGGCGGGTTCTTCGGCCTTTTCTGCATCAACCTCGTGGGGCAGGCGTCCTGCCTGCCGCTACCAAACCTTCAATCCCCTCCCCCCTACCTTCATCACATGCACGCGGTGAAGATCCAGTGCCCAAACTGCGGCTACTCGCGCGAGGGGCTGTCGCGTGAAGCGATCTGCCCGGAGTGTGGGGGCGAACCGCCAACGGAGGCCGAGCTTCTCGATAGGCCGCCGGCGAACCGAGCCGTCTTTGCAGCACTCCTTTCCGTCTACGCGCTCGTGTGCGGACTCCCGGCCCTCGCCATGATCATCCCGTCCGGGTTTGGGATCATCGCCCTTCTGGGCGCTGGTGCCATCTGGTGGGGTGCCTGGTGCTTGATGATGTGGTGGGTCTCGAAGCAGCAGCACACTCGCGACTATCGCAGGTTGTCTTCGATTTCGACCTTCGCCTTCTTCGCATCCTGCCCACTCGCCTGTGTCAGCACAACGCTCATCGTCGAACTGTTCGGACGCTACCTGTAGCTCAGCCTCTGACCTAGGTATGCAAGAGGGACCCATGTCGCCCGAGACGATTCTCAAGGTGGTACAGATCGTGATGACGATCGGCGCCGTCGCTGTCGGGGCCGCGGTCCTTGTCGGTTTTCAGAACGTCATTGCCGAATCGCTCAGGCAGCGGCGATGGCGACGCCGCGCCCGCAAACGCGAGTGCGTGCACTGCGGCCACTCCCTCGAGGGCCTCGAATCCAACCAGTGCCCCGAGTGCGGCAAGGACGGCCGACTCTCGTCACCCACGAACCGCGCCACTGCGTACTGGTCATCGATGAAGGACTTCTGGAGACACTGATCCGTTGGAACGGCCGCTCGCATCGCGGAGGGAGTTCACATGTCGCTCGGGTTCGCTGACACGATCGGATACATCCTCGGCGGAGTCCTCCTCGCCGCGCTCGGCGTGGTGGTGATCGTGAACTGGAAGCTGAGCTTGCAGGCGATCCTTCGCCGCCGCCGCTGGCGCTCCCGCGCCCGCCGGGACCTGTGCATTCACTGCAAACACTCACTCGCGGGCGTTCAAGGCAACCAGTGCCCCGAATGCGGCAAGGACGGACGCCTGAGCTCGCC
>CAZBXF010000134.1:8024-9341 GCA_964495635.1 uncultured Phycisphaeraceae bacterium | reverse complement strand
GCAGGCAACATCAACGAAGCCCCCGTCCCCGCGGACGGGGGCTTTTTGCTGCGCCGCGTGGCGGGCTGTTACGCCTTCGGGTCGCTCGAGGCGGGGAGGGTCGACTCGATCCAGCCACCCCCCACCACGCACGACTGCTGGTCGTAGAGCACGATGGCCTGGCCGGGGGCGACGGCCTCCTGGGGCATGTCGAAGAGGCACTCGAAGCGGGCGACGCGCCCTGAATGGCCCGGCGCGGCGGCATCGGGAAGGGGACGGACCGTTGCGGCGACCTGGTCGCTGTTGTATCGGAACTGGGCGAGGCACCGGAGCTCCTGGCCAACCGGTGGCGGCGTGACGAGCCAGTTTGCGTCTGCCGCGGTGCAGGCGCGTGAGAGGAGCTCATGGCGCGATCCGACCACCACGCTGTTGTCGGCGGCGTTCTTGGAGACGACGTAGAGCGGCCGGCCCATCGCGACGGAGAGGCCGCGGCGCTGACCGATGGTGAAGCGGTGCTGGCCCTGGTGCGTGCCGAGCACGTTGCCGGCGGTGTCGATCACGCGACCTTCGCGTGTGAGCCCGACGTTGCGGCGTTCGAGGAGGCCGGCGTAGTCGTTGTCCGGGACGAAGCAGATCTCCTGGGAATCGGGCTTGGCGGAGACGGGGAGGTCCAGGGAGCGGGCGAGCTCGCGAACGGCGGGCTTTTCCATGTCGCCGATCGGGAAGAGCGTGGTCGCGAGCTGCTCTCGCGGGATGCCGAAGAGGACGTAGGACTGGTCCTTGGAGGCGTCGACGCCCTGGGCGAGGCGAGGGCCGGTCTCGCCTGGCACGATCCGTGCGTAGTGGCCCGAGGCCACGAAGTCGCAGCCGAGCTGGGCGGCGTAGTCCTTCAGCTTGCCGAACTTGAGCCAGTCGTTGCAGCGGACGCAGGGATTGGGGGTGCGGCCGCGGGCGTACTCGTCCTCGAAGTAGCCGATGATGCGTCCGAAGTCCTTCTTGAAGTTGACGACGTAGAAGGGGATGTTGAGGCGTGCCGCGACGAGGCGGGCGTCGGCGGCGTCGTTGATCGAGCAGCAGCCCTGGTGCCCGATCTTGAGGGGCTTGCCCGGAAGCTCGCAGGCCCGATCATCCACCGGCGCGATCTGATCCAGGACCTCGCCGGGGGACCCGAGGCGCATGAAGACGCCGATGACGTCGAAGCCGCGCTGCTGCAGAATCGCGGCAGCGACGGACGAGTCAACGCCTCCGGACATGGCGAGAAGGACCTTGGGCATGGGATGCGACAACGGTAGGTGCGGGGTTTGTGGGCCTTGACGGGGGGCGGAGGGAGTCGCCGGG
>CAZBXF010000134.1:0-7924 GCA_964495635.1 uncultured Phycisphaeraceae bacterium | reverse complement strand
CGGCGGGGTCACATCCGGCGGCGAGGTCGGCAATGCGACGCGCGCTCCTAGACTTGCGCTCTAGGAGATCTTCCCGCCATGTCCAACGTGTTCCCTGATGCGGCGTCCGAGGCTGATTCGATGCTCTCTTCTGGCTCGGGGCTTCTGGCCTGGCCGGTGGAGCGGGTTCGTCGGACGTTTATCGAGTACTTTGTGAAGCAGCGGGCGCACGTGTTTGTGCCGAGCTCGCCGGCGGTGCCGCTGGATGATCCGACGCTGCTCTTCACCAACGCGGGGATGAACCAGTTCAAGCCGCTGTTTCTTGGGCAGGCGGATCCTTCGACGGAGATGGGGCGGCTGAAGCGTGCCGCGAACACGCAGAAGTGCATCCGCGCGGGCGGGAAGCACAACGATCTGGATGACGTGGGGAAGGACACGTACCACCACACGTTCTTTGAGATGCTTGGGAACTGGTCGTTTGGCGACTACTTCAAGCAGGAGGCTGTGGACTGGTCGTTTGATCTTCTGACGCGGGTGTACGGGCTGCCGCGGGAGCGGCTGTACGCGACGTACTTCGAGGGGAACGCCGCGCTGAACGTGCCGGCGGACATCGAGACGCGGGATCTGTGGCTGAAGCACCTGCCGCCGAACCATGTGCTGCCGGGGAACATGAAGGACAACTTCTGGGAGATGGGTGATACGGGTCCTTGCGGGCCTTGCACCGAGATCCACTTTGATCGCATCGGCGGGCGCAATGCGGCGGCGATGGTGAACCAGAGCGATCCGGACGTCATCGAGATCTGGAACAACGTGTTCATCCAGTTCAACCGCGAGGCGGGCGGCGCGCTGCGGCCACTTCCGGCGCGGCACGTTGACACCGGCATGGGGCTCGAGCGGCTGACGAGCATCCTGCAGAACGTCCGGAGCAACTACGACACCGATGTCTTCATGCCGATCTTTGCGAAGATCGAGCAGCTCACGGGCGCGAGGCCGTATCGCGGCAAGCTCGGGGCCGAGGACAAGGACAATGTGGATACGGCGTACCGCGTGATCGCGGACCACATCCGCACGCTGACGTTCGCGGTCACGGACGGCGCGGTGCCGAGCAACATCGGGCGCGGGTATGTGCTGCGTCGCATTCTGCGTCGCGCGGTGCGATTCGGGCGTCAGGTGCTGGGGGCGCGGTCGGGCTTCTTCTCGCAGCTTGTGCCGACCGTGGTTGAGCAGTTCGGCGGCGCGTTCCCTGAGCTCAGGAAGGATCCTGCGCGCGTGATCAAGGTGCTGCTGGAAGAGGAAGAGTCCTTCGGCAAGACGCTGGATCGCGGGATCAAGCTCTTCGAGGAGGTCGCGAGCAGGAGCCAGGTTGTTTCCGCCGAGGACACGTTCAAGCTCTATGACACGTTCGGCTTCCCGGTTGATCTGACGGTGCAGATGGCGCAGGAGCGCGGTATCCGTGTTGATGAGGCCGGGTTCGAGAAGCTGATGGAGGCGGCGAAGGAGCGCAGCCGCGCGACGGAGACGAAGGAGGGCGAGAAGGCGATTGCGCTGTCGGGCGATGAGGTCGCTCGGCTGCGTCATCTGCACATCGAGCCGACCGACGACTCGGCGAAGTTCGAGACGAAGGGGTTGTCGGCGCGGGTGCGGGCGATCTGGAACGGGCACAGCTTCGAGGAGCACAGCAAGGTCACGATCGCGCGCGGACGCCACATCGGCATCGTGACCGACCGGACATGCTTCTACGCGACGATGGGCGGCCAGGAGCATGACACGGGCAAGATGACCGTGATCTCCGAGAGCCGCGCGAACGTGCACGACCGCCAGCATGGGGGCGAGTTCGTCGTCGAGGACGTTCAGGTCTTCGGCGGGTATGTGCTGCACATCGGGCATGTTTCGAAGGGCGAGGTGCGCGTGGGCGACACCATGAGCCTCGAGATCGATCGGCTCCGGCGCCTCAAGACCGCGAGCAACCACACCGCGACGCACCTGGCCAACCTCGCGCTGCGGAAGGTGCTGGGGAGCGGGGTTGATCAGAAGGGCTCGCTCGTGACACCCGACCGCATGCGCTTTGACTTCTCCCACAACCAGCCCGTCTCGGCGGATGAGCTGGAGCGCGTGGAGGGGATGGTGATGCAGCGGATCAGGCAGGACCTCACGGTGTATGCGCAGGTTGCGCCGCTGGCGGCGGCGAAGGGGATCAATGGCCTGCGTGCGGTCTTCGGCGAGGTGTATCCGGATCCGGTCCGGGTGGTGGCGATCGGCCAGCCCGTTTCGGACCTCATCGCGAGCCCGGGCTCCACGGCGTGGAACGAGCTGTCGGTGGAGTTCTGCGGCGGGACGCACGTGGCGACGACGGCGCTGATCCAGTCTTTCGCGCTTGTGGCGGAGGAGGCGGTTGCGAAGGGCGTGCGGCGCGTGACGGCGCTGACGGGCGAGGCGGCGCAGAACGCGGTGCTGGCGGGCGAGGCTCTGTCGCGCAAGGCGGAGGAGCTGAGGTCGCTGCCGGACGCGGCGCTTCCGGGGGCCGTGCAGCAGATCCTTGCGGAGATCGAGGCGACGGTGTGCCCGTCGTGGCGGAAGGCTCGGGTGCGTTCGCTGGTTGCGGAGATGCAGGAGCGGATCAAGAGCGCGGGGAAGGCGGCGGCGGGTGCGGTGCGCGATCAGGCTGTCGCGCAGGCGCGATCGCTGGCGCAGTCGGCGCTGACGGCCAACGAGATGGTGATCGTCGAGACCGTTGCGGCGGGCGATGACCGCAATGCGCTTGGAGCCGCGGTGCAGACGGTGCGGGATGCGTGCCCGCGTGCGGCCGTGATGCTGTTCAGCGTTGATACGCAGGGGGGCAAGGTTCAGGCGGCGGCGGCGGTGCCGCCGGACCTGATCGCGAAGGGGCTCAAGGCTGGCGACTGGATCCGTGAGGCGTGCACGGTGATGGGCGGAAAGGGTGGCGGGAAGCCCGATGCCGCGCAGGGCGGCGGCACGGATCTGTCGAAGGCCGGCGAGGCGATCCGGCACGCGCGGCAGTGGGCGCTCAAGCTGGCGATGTGAGTGCGGGGGGCGGCGGCGTGGCGGGGCGCCCGGCCGATTTGCCCGGTTCTTGCGCGGTTCATGCTTGGTTCATGCTTGGTTCATGGCACTGATCTTGAGACCCACTGGAGGCCACCAGGCAACACGATGCCCACACCGCAGAACCCACCGCCGGCAGACGAAGATCACGGGGAGGCCTACGACCGCGCTGAGAAGGCGATCCGGGCGGCGCAGGCCGCGCTGGACCGGGCGTCGGTCAGCGGGCCGGAGATCCCGGCTGAGTTGCGGGTGCCTGGCGACGCCGCGAAGCTGAGGGCGGCGCGGGAGAAGCCGGCCGGGCCCACGACGACCTCGTCGATGTCGATCGCGTATGGGCTGGCGTTTGAGCTGGGCGTGTACCTGATCGTCTGCACGGCGGCGGGGTGGCTCGCGGACAGGTACCTTGTTGGCTCTGGTCGGACGTGGACCCTGGTTGGGGCCGGGTTTGGGCTGGTGGGCGGGATGATCCGGACGATCCGCGGGGCGGCGAAGATGTACAAGGCGATGGATGCGGGGCCGGGAGGCTCGCCAGCCGACAGGTCGGGCGGCAAGGGCGGCGGGAAGGGTGAGGGCCCGCGGAGGAAGTAAGTCCACGCCGCGCAGAATTGCCCGAACGAGTGGCTACTATTGGACCCCTCGGACCGGACTTTGCCGCGACGGCGCGGTCCGCCGGGGAGATCTGACCGCTCAGTTTCCTGACCCATGCACACGACCGAGCCTGCCATCCCGCCCGTTCCTGCTGGCCAGCTGATTGGCTCGGTGGTGGCGTCGTGCGTGGCTGCGGCGGGGCTGGTGATCGTGTCGGGATCTGGGGGCCAGGGGAGCGAGTCGGTCGCCGGTGTGGTGCCGTCGGTGCTGATGGGCGTGGGGTGTGTGCTGGCGGCGGGGCTGGTGGCGATTGTCGCGCTGCGGTCTGCGGTCTCGACGCCGGGCGTGAACATCGGGGGGGCGATGCTTGCCT
Organism: uncultured Phycisphaeraceae bacterium; assembly: GCA_964495635.1. Classification (GTDB taxonomy): domain Bacteria; phylum Planctomycetota; class Phycisphaerae; order Phycisphaerales; family UBA1924; genus JBBASU01. The sequence continues at coordinate 3,924 of CAZBXF010000134.1, read as the reverse complement.
TCTCGGGGACGCGGCTGCTGGGCTCGCTGTTTGCGGCGGTGGTCTGCGTGATGCTGCTGGCGCCGGACCGGCAGCCGTTCGGGTATGCGTTTATTCTCGCCGCGTTCGCGGCGCTGGTGCTTGAGACGATGATCCTGCGGCGGTGGTCTGGGGCGATCGCGGTCCCGGCCACGCCGGTCCAGACAAGTCCGATCCATAGAACGGGAGCTGACACCCGATGAGCCTTCTGACGACGATGACGCCGCTGGTTGCGGATGCGATGGCCTTCACGACGCTGGCGGCGGGCGACCCCGTGGCGCACGTGGCGAACCACTCCTCGGGCATCTATGCCAACCTCTTCGGCATGGAGAAGGTGTGGCTGTGGAGCGGGCACATCGGGAATCTCTTCCTGTCGCTGCTGATCCTGCTGACGGTTGGGCCGTGGGTTGCGAAGAAGATCGCGACGGGTCCGGAGAGCGAGGGGACGGCCCGATTCGTGACGGCGAACAAGTTCGCGCACATGATCGAGGTCCTGTGCGTGTATCTGCGGGATGAGGTGGTGCGTCCGCTGCTGGGGAGCCGGACGGAGAAGTTCATGCCGTTCCTGTGGACGCTGTTCTTCTTCCTGTGGGTGAACAACCTGCTGGGGATGGTGCCGCTGCTGGACCTTCAGGCGCTGCCGCAGTACCTGAATGATCCGAAGGCGCACCCGTACGCGTACTTCGGCGGCACGGCGACGCAGAGCCTGTTCACGACGGCGGTGATGGCGGTGATCGCGTTCATCATGATCAACTTTGCGGGCATCCGCGAGCTGGGCATCGGCGGGTATCTCGGCCACCTGACGGGTGGGGCTCCGTGGTACATCTGGCCGATCATCGTGCCGGTGGAGATTGTCGGCACGTTCGTCAAGCCCTTTGCGCTGGCCATCCGACTGTTCGCGAACATGACGGCCGGGCACATCCTGCTTGCGACGCTGCTGGGCTTCATTGCGACCGGCGTGGGCCTGCTGAAGGCCGGCGGCGGCGGTCTGGCGCTGGGTCCTGTGATCATCTTCGCGGCGGGCGTTGGCTCGATTGCGATCTTCTTCCTTGAGGTCTTTGTCGCGACGCTGCAGGCGTTCGTGTTCATGTTCCTCACCACTGTGTTCATCTCGCAGCTTGCCCACCATGACGACCACGAGCATGGTGAGGCCCATGGCCATGAGCACGCGCACGCGTGAAAACCGGCCAACGCCCCCGGCATGTCCGGAGGGCACACAAGCACTGACCTCGTGGTCGCGTCGCTCGTGGAAGCACGAGCAAGAAAGGGATTCGGATATGAAGACTCTCCTGTTCAAGGGCCTGATGGCCACCGGCGCACTCTCGATGCTCGCCCCCGCGATGGCGGTCGCTCAGGAGGCCGCCGCGGGCGCCTCGATGGGCAAGGGCCTGGCTGTTCTCGGCGGCGGCCTCGCGGTCGTCGGCGGCGGCATCGGCATCGGCATGATCGGCAAGGGCGCTGTTGAGTCGATCGCCCGTCAGCCCGAGGCTGCCGGCAAGATCGGTCCCAACATGATTCTGACGGCGGCGTTCGTCGAGGGTGCAACCCTCTTCGCCGTCCTCGCCGGCTTCCTCGCCTAAGCCGTTGTGAAGTGATCCAAGCCGTCCGGACGTGGAGACGCGTCCGGACGAGTTTCCCGGTGTTGTCTGGGTTCGACGTTTTCCGTGATGCACGCGTCTGTCCACCTCCCTCTCGGAGTAGATCGCATGTCCCGCACCATGATCTTCGCTTCTTCGCTCGCGCTTGGACTCATGCCGACGCTCGCCCTCGCGGCGGACGAGGCGCACGGGAAGGCCAGCCCGATTCCGAAGTTCAACGAGGGCCTGTTCACGGCACTGGCCGCGATCGTGGTCTTCCTGATCTGCGCGGGCGTGCTGGGGACGGTGGTGTGGCCGAAGATCAGCAAGGGTCTTTCGGACCGCGAGAACAAGATCAAGGAAGAGATCGAGGCTGCGGAGATGGCCCGCCAGCAGGCCAAGGACGCGCTCGAGGAGTACCAGCAGAGCCTGCAGCAGGCTCGCGCCGAGGCCCAGAAGATGATCGACCAGGCCCGGGCCCAGCAGACGGCGCTGGCGGCGGAGCTGAAGGCCAAGAGCGACGCGGAGCTCGCGGCCAACCGTGAGCGGGCGCTGCGTGACATCGAGTCGGCCCGCAAGGCGGCGGTGGCGGACATCTACGGTGAGGCGACCAACCTCGCGACGATGATGGCGGGCAAGATCCTGAAGCGTCAGATGAATGCCGGCGATGTGAGCGGCCTGATCGAGGAGTCGGTGCAGCAGCTGCAGTCGATGAAGAACTGATGCCGGAAGGCACTAGGCACTAGGCACCAGGGTCGGAGAAGACCAAAGACAACGGGCAGAGACGAAGACTGAAGAAGGAAGGTTTGCATGCCGCTTGTTGAGTCACAGCCTGATGCGCTTGCTCGGACGTATGCCGCGAGCCTGTATGAGCTTTGCGAGGCGCGCGCCGGGAAGGCTGGGGTTGAGGAGTGCCTTGGTGAGCTCGAGGAGATCCTGGATCTTGCTCGCGGGAACGCCAAGTTCAGCGAGTTCATGTCGAGCCGGTCGGTTGCTGCCGCGGCGCGCGGGCGCTCGCTGGACAAGATCTTCCGGGGGACGGTCTCGGACACGACGGTGAAGTTCCTGCAGGTGCTGAACAAGAAGGGGCGCATGTCGCACCTTCCGGCGATCGTGCAGGCCTTCGACAACATCGTTCAGAGCAAGCTTGGGCGAGTGGAGGTTGACGCGTACACGGCCGAGCCCCTGACGGAGGACGGCAAGGAGCGGCTGCGGGATCAGCTGGCGCGGGCTCTGTCGCGAGACGTGGTGATTCACCCGTACACCGAGCCGGCGATGATCGGCGGCGTCAAGCTCCGGATTGGCGATCAGCTTGTGGACGCGTCGGTGGCGACGCGACTGCGGCGCATGAAGGACCAGCTGGGGACGCAGGGTCTGTCGCGTCTGCGGGCCAAGATCGATTCGATCATGGGGAACTGAGCGTGTGTGTGAGGGAGCCGGGGGACCAGTGCCGATGGCCGTTCTCAGTCACACCGGGAAGAAACGCCGCACGAAGGACCATGTTCTCGCCGACCTGTCGGCGAACCACGTTGAGCGGGCGGTCCTTGAGTGTGGATGGGTGTTCGAGCCTTTTCGACGCGACTACAGCATCGATGGGCACATCCGGACGTTTAGTCTCCGGGGTGAGGTAGAGCGTGGCCTGATCTATGTGCAGATCAAGGCCCGCCACCGCGCCAACTGGTCCAAAGGAGGCACAATCGCTGTCGACGTGGACCCGCGCGATCTCCGCCTCTGGCTCCAGATGGAGGACCCGGTCCTGCTCGTGTGCTTCGACGGCGCATCGGCTCGCTGCTGGTTCGTTCATGTGCAGAGCACGATGCGTGCATCCGTGCCGATCCGCGCCCGGTCTGTGAGGATTCACATCCCCAGGCCGAGCGTGCTGGATCGCGACGCGCTCCTGCTGCTGAGGCAGGTCAAGGAGGCAACCTATAGTCAGGCGACATGGCGAACGGAGCGCAACGCATGAGCCCGGCGGCGGACGAGGTCAGCTACGCGGAGGTCGAGCAACTGCTCGAAGCCAACGGCTTCCAGCTCGATGGGCTGTCGGGGATCAACCGGGTTTTTCGCAGGGTTGACAAGGGCAAGTCGCCCCTCTTTGTCTCGGTCCCTGTGATGGATGGCAAGGTCCGCACGTTCGTGCTTCAGGCGATCACCGCGTTTGTCGCCGATGTGCAGTCCCAGCGGGGCGAGCACAAGACCCCGCGTGCCCGGCGACGGGCCTCATGAGTCAAGGCCCGGCGGCGGGGCGGGCCGTTTCGACTGATTTTCGCGTCTACACTGGGCCACTATGCCCAAGAAGACCATTGCCAGCGTTGATGTCTCCGGGAAG
>CAZBXF010000133.1:0-9347 GCA_964495635.1 uncultured Phycisphaeraceae bacterium | reverse complement strand
GCGGGGATCCGGTCCTCATGCTTCCAGAACTTGCGGAAGATCGCGTGGCTCTGCTGCTTGAGGGCGTAGTTCTTTCCGTCGTCGTTCATCCCGTAGTCGTGGTCGTCCCAGACTGCCATGAAGATCGACCGATCTCGCAGCTCCTTGAACCCCGGCTTGGCCTCGAGCGTGGCGTAGCAACGCTCGATGTGCGTCGGATCGTCCTTCGTATCGGCGTACACATTGTCCCCCACCCATAGCACCAGATCGGGCTGCGCCTCGACGTACCGCAGCAGTGCGGGTGCCGGATGTGGCTGCTGGTGGCACCCGATGATCGCCACACGATCAATCGCCGGCGCGGCCGTGCCCTGCTCCGCAGGGTTCGGCGCGGAGCCCCACGCGCTGGAGATCATCGAGAGTGCCGCCAACATGCCGACCTGAGTTGCCATCGCGAGGCTCCTGCTGGCCCATGTCCACGACTCCCTGTCGAGGCCCTGGCCGCTTACCTCGAACGTACCCACGGCGACTCCGTGTGTCGCCGCGGATCCATGAAGAAAGTGCGAAGCTTGGCAGCCCCGACGGCCCAGCTACCAGTTCTGTCCCCCAAGCGAGCACGGCTGGTGCGGCGTCTGACTTCCAAAGTGGGCCCAGCTGGATTCGAACCAGCGACCTGACAGATTATGAGTCCGCTGCTCTACCGCTGAGCTATGGGCCCGGTCGGCGGCCGGGGCCGCGAGTCGATCCTATCGCTTCCATCGCGTGAAGGGGACCTAGCGTTTTGCATGAGCAACCCACGCATCGGTCGGATCTCCTCCCCGTCTTCCTCGCCTTGCGGTCGGTCCGCTGTGGGGCGCGTCGCGCCCCGTGCTCTGGCTCGTGAATCTGCTCGGGTGGTCCTGTGCGTGGCGGCGGCTGGGCTTATGGCCCTGCTGGTCTCCTGCGGCGAGCAGGCTCCGCCGCCGATCCCGGCTGGCACCCCTGGCGGTGGCGGGGTTGGCAGTGGAGCCGTGCCCGCCGCGACGCCGCCGTCGGCTCCGGCCGTCGCGCCCCCGGCGACCGTGCCACCTCCTGCACCTCAAGCCCCTGCGGCTCCTGCCGCCGGTTCGGCAGCCGCGGACGGCACGGTCGTGGCCGGACCGATCCGCGTCAGTCTCCCCTCGGGCTGGAGCGTCGAAGCAGCCTCAAGCCCGATGCGCCTCCTCGAGATGCGCGTGCCCGCGAGCGCTGACAGCGCAGCTGGCACTGGCGACTGTCTCGTCGCGTTCTTCTCCTTCGGCGGCGACGTTGCGGGCAACCTCGAACGCTGGCGCGGCATGGTGCTCGACGCGGATGGCAAGCCCAGCACCGCGGAGGCCCTGACCTTCGACGCTGGCGGCCTGAAGGTCCACACGATCGAGATGGCCGGAACATACATGGACGGCATGCCCGGCGGACCACGGACGCCACGCGACAACTGGATGTTCCGCGGCGCTGTCATCGAGACGCCCGAGCGGCTCACGTTCATCCGCATGACCGGCCCCGCGGCCTCGATGAACGCCGCGGCCCAAGGGTGGAACACGCTCGTCCGGTCGATTGCGCCGAAGCCGTAGTGCCAGAGACCGCGCACCGGCCGCCGTGCCTCTTCGTCCAGCAGAGTCGCGATTACTCGAAGAACTCAAGCACGACCGCGCCCGTCGTCGAGCTGATCCGCACCGGGTTCGTGCCACCATTGATGGTGCCCTGCCATGAGCGCGGCCCGCTGACGACGCCCGCAGACTGCACCGCCCGGCCCATGAGGCTCACCAGCCTCGCGCTCGACTCGAGCGTGACCTGGCCGGTTGAGGCGGAGGGCGCCTTCACACGGACGTCGCCCCGCGTGGTCGCGATCGCGACACTGGACGTCAGTGGGGCCGACGCACGCACAAAGACGCCACCGCCCTTGGTCCGGAGGGGCTCGCCGCTCTGGATGTCAATGGGCCCCTCGACGCCGTCCAGTTCGATGTCGCCTTCGGTATTGCGGATGATGATGCCGCGCACGCTGGCCGTCCGGATCACCACATCCGTCCACTCCGGCTCTCCCTCGGTAACCCGCACCACGACACGCAGCGTCTGGACACCATCCGCCGTGGTCATGTCCGCCGCCCGGACGGCCCGCGGTGCCGTCCGCACGGGCAGCGTCTGGACTTCCGTCTGCGTCGCCTGCGGGTCGACCAGAACCCGGACCGAACCAAGCTGATTGCGAACGTCAATCGCGATGGGCGCCACGCTCACGGTCGCGTCGGCTGAGCCCGCGATCGGCTCCAGCAGCAGCGGGGGGTGGCGGCTCGAGCATCCTGCCGCCGCCAGCAGCAGCGCCGTCCCAACGAGCATCGCGGGCAGGATCGGGCTCTTCGTTGCGGCAGTTCGGATTCGGATCGGCATGGCGGCTTGACCTCAACCGTGTGTGAAGGGCGTGTTCAGCGAGCGACGCTTGGAGACGCTAATATAGTTCGCTCTGGACACCGGGGCCGCGTGGGCGGCCGGGGTCGGCGACAACTTGTCTACGAAACGAATCTTCGCGCCGGCGGCACTCCCCTCGGAATGCTGATGCAGCTTATCTGATCGTTGGATGATCTCCTCGGGGAATGGCCTTGCGTGTTGGTTCGGATGGGTGTTCTTGACCGGTCGTGGCGGGGGCTTGCCCCGGCCGGGAAGGTGCTCGTGGCCCGGACTTGACGGAAACGACAGGAGCAGGCTTGGCGCACATGCGCAGCGGCTCATCCCATGGCGATGCGGCTCGGCTCGGGGTTGACTCCCGGTCAACGAAGCCACTCCACACTCGCATGGGACTGTCCGGCTTCCCGGTCCGGTTCGACTCGTAGGCGGGATGCTTGGCCGACCCGGATCTCCCGGTGCTCCCGCGCTTCGGGGAGTACGGACCGATGCACCTTGACCTCTTCGCCGATTCGGCGACCACAACCGCGTCCCTCCTGCCCCTCTCGGCCACGCTTGCCGCTTCGCCCGGCCTCGTTCACACCGTGGCTGAGGTCAGCACCGGCGTACTCGTCGGCGGGATCGCGGGCGGAGCCGTCTTGGGCCTGGCCGCCGGCTGGCTCCTGTACCGATCCATCAGCGCGAAGCGCGTCTCCGCAGCGACGGCCGAGGCCGCCGGCCTGGTCGAGCGAGCCCGCGCCGACGCCCGTGCCGAGGCCGAACGCATCCGCCTCGAGGCCGAGAAGGCCCAGCTCGAACGCAGCCGCCAGGCCGAGGCCGAGATCGAGAAGGCACGCTCTGAGATCCGCGAGGCTGAGAAGCGACTGACCAAGCGTGAGGACGCGTTTGACCGCAAGGAAGAATCCCTGACGCAGAAGGAACAGTCCCTCCAGCGACAGGGCGACAGCCTCCGCCAGCGCGAGGAGAACACCCGAAAGAAGGAAGAGGAGCTCGCTGCGCTCGTCGACAAGCAGACCGAGACCCTCACACGCATCAGCGGCCTCTCCGCCGCCGAGGCCAAGGACCTGGTCCTCAAGCGCGTCGAGGAGGACAACCGCCACGAGGTCTCGCGAGTCGTCCGGAAGATCGTCGAGGAGGCCGAGCACGAGGCCAAGGAGAAGGCCCGCGAGATCACGCTGATGGCCGTGCAGCGCTACGCCGCCGAGCACACCAGCGAGAGCACCGTCCGCTCCGTCACCATCCCCAGCGATGACATGAAGGGCCGCATCATCGGACGCGAGGGCCGCAACATCCGCGCCATCGAGAAGGCCACCGGGGTTGACATCATCGTCGACGATACGCCCGGCGTCATCGTCGTCTCATGCTTCGACAAGATCCGTCAGGCCATCGCCGTCGAGAGCCTCGAACGCCTCATCGCCGACGGGCGGATGCACCCCTCCCGCATCGAGGAGGTCGTCGAGAAAGTCCGAAGCGAGGTCGGCGAGAAGGTCGCCAAGGCCGGCAAGGACGCAGTCCTCGAGGTCAACCTGCGCGGCCTCCATCCAAAGATCGTCGAGGCCATGGGCAAGCTCCACTACCGCACCTCCTACGGCCAGAACGTCCTCCGCCACTCCATCGAAGTTGCTTTCCTCTGCCAGATCATCGCCGATCAGCTCGGTCTCGACGGAACTCTCGCCCGACGCTGCGGCTTCCTCCACGACATCGGCAAGGCCATGGACCACGAGATGGAGGGCGGCCACCCCAAGATCGGCATGGACTTCGCCAAGCAGTTCGGCGAAAAGGAAGCCGTCCTCAACGCCATCGGCGGCCACCACGCGGACATCCCAGCCACCACCTTCTACACGCCCATCGTCATGGCCGCCGACGCGATCTCCTCGGCCCGCCCCGGCGCCCGACGCGAGAGCATGGAGAAGTACGTCCAGCGCCTCCAGGAACTGCAGGACATCGCCACCTCCTTCAAGGGCGTCACCGAGGCCTACGCCATCCAGGCCGGACGCGAGGTCCGCGTCATGATCGACGCGGCCAAGGTCGGCGACGACGAGGCCTTCCTCATCGCCCACCAGATCGCCAAGCGAGTCAGCGAAGAGATGACCTTCCCCGGTGAGATCCGCGTCACCGTCCTGCGCGAGACCAGAGCGATTGAGTACGCGAGGTAGGAAGGCACTACGCGTTAGGCACTAGGCACTTGGCACTAGGCACGAGGGGCAGAGAAGAAGGGCGAGAGGAGTTTGGCACTCGTGGTCAGGCGTTCGGCATTCGGAAAGCCGAACCCCAACTCCAGGAAGCCGCAGTCTGCTCTAATGCCTAACCACAGATGCCGAATGCCTGCATTCTTCTTCCCCTAGTGCCAAGTGCCTACCGCTTCGGCCTTCCCTCCCAGCTCCAGTTCAGGTGCTCGTCGAAGATCGTCGGGTTCGGGCCCGCCACCAGCCTGCGTGCCAGCGCGTCCATCGAGTCGCGCTCCCGTCGCAGTTCGAAGCGTGTCCGGGCGCTGGCCGCCTCCTCGCGCGAGGGTGCCCGGGCCTGAGACCTCGACTCCACCATGACCAGCCCGAACGTGCGCTCCAGGCTCAGCACGTCGGAGACTTCCATCGGCTCCAGCGTGCGCAGCGCCGCCGCGATGGCCGGCGCGAGCGTCGGGTCCGCGGGGCTTGCGGGTCCGAGCAGCCCGCCGCGCGCCGCGGTCCTTGAGTCCACGCTCTCCTCGAACGCCGCTCTCGCAAACGCCGCGATCCGCGCATCGCGATCGGTGATGGCAACAAGCCGCGCCCGCAGAGAGTTCGCCGCCTCCGCCGTTGGGACCACGATCACCCGTGCCGCCGCCCGGCCTCCGAACTCCTGCTCCAGAAATCCGCGGAACGCATCCTCCTCGGCTGCCGCCTCGGCACCGCTCCTCGACGTCTCCGCTGCATCGCGCTCACGCCGCACCAGGGCCCGCAGCCCCGCGTTGCGCGCCAGCAGCGCCTCAAACCGCGTCGGTCCCAGGCCCCGCTGCACCCTGATCTGACCCAGCGATCGGGCCGCGCCGTTCCCGTCCGTCCCCGACTCCTGCGCGATCGTCTCGATCAGCAGCGCTCGCTCCCTGTCGATCTCCTCGCGCGAGATCGTGATCCCCGCGCCGGCGAGCGTCCTCGCGAGGTTCCGGTCGAGCACGAGCTCCTCGAGCACCAGCCCGCCCGCCGCTTCAGCCAGCGCGGGGGAGAGGTCCGCCGCCGACACCGGCTCGCCCGCAACGATCGCCAGCGGCAGCCTCGCCCCGTTGGCCGGCTCCCAACCCGAGCCCACAGCCGGCGGCGGCCCGGCCTGCTGACACCCACCGCCCAGCCCGCCCAGAAGAGTGACCACCGCCGCGGCGCGGGCGGGGCCAGGTGCACGGAACATGTGGCCGAACGGTGTCATGACGAAGCGGCATCGTTGGCACCGGAAAGCCCGACCGCGTCCGCCTTCTTCCACCCAGCCGCCTCCCCCCAGGTCCAAAGGCCGAACGCCGCCCCGGACCCGCCCCCCGCCTTCCTGTGTGTTCAGATTGTGTGAAGGTGGGTCATGTCGGTTCGTACCTGTCTCCCGCCGCTGCGGTCCTGCGAGCGAGATACCATCTCGCTCGCCGACGGGGCTGCTGTGCCCCCTCGGCCGCCAGGTTCTCGGTCCGGAGCCCCGGCGGGCTCCGGGCTGCCAGCGCCCTTGCCCAGTCGGGTCGGGGCATCCGGATCCGGTTCGGGACGTCTCCTCGCTCGCTCACCCACGCCCGCGGCTGGTGCCGCCGCGGCGATCCTCGGAGTGCTCCGCATGCAGGGCGTGAAACCCTGGCAACTCGCCGTGATCGTCATCGGTCTCCTCGTCGGGGGAGGACTGATCGCGTGGCAGGGCCTGACATCGAAAGAGGTCAGTCTCGCGGATTCGATCATGCTCGTCGACGTGACGACCGGCGAGATTTTCCAAGCACCGCTTCCCACGGGTAGGACCGTCGGCTTCCCCGCCAAGAACCCCAAGACCGGCAAGGAGACGCTTCTCCCCGCGACGCAGGTCGACGGGAAGTGGTTTGTCGGCTCGAGGTATCGCGAGTTTGTCAAGGACATCGTCCAGGGCGCCGGAGCGTCATCTGCGGCCGACCCATCCTCGTTTGAGGTCAAGAGCCCGAGTGGGCCGACCGCTGCCGACGTCTTCTAGTGGGCAGACGCCGCCGCGATGCCCGCTCGGAAACATTGATTGAGCCAGAAACCGACTGAGACTGGTCATGACAGGTTGGAGACTCTTGCCATGCTGAACTCTCGGCCCCCCGCACGTGCCTTTACGCTGATCGAGCTTCTCGTCGTGATCGCGATCATCGCCTTGCTCATCGGCATCCTGCTCCCCGCACTGGGACAGGCACGTGAGGCAGGCCGTTCGATCGTCTGCCAGAGCCTCCAATCCCAGCTTGCCAAGGGGCAGATCAGCTACTCGCTTGGAAATCGCGGCTTCATCGCCTCCGCTGCCACCTCCGGCGCGGACGCCTACTACGACATCAACTACGTCGTGGGCGACAAGTCTCCGACGACGCCGACGACCGCCTGGGACTGGATCAGCCCGACGATGGGCGACGCCGCGGGCTTCTCGCCGAATCGTGCGCGTCGCACGCTCGAGATCTTCAACAACTACGCGTGTCCGTCGGCCCGCGCGACCAATCAGACCCTCTTCCCCGCCAGCGGCGGAGCGCCGGATCGCGCCGACTTTGATCGCGCGCAGTCCGACCTCAAGTATCGCCAGGTCAGCTACCTCGCTCCCGCGCTCACCCACGTCCTGAGCAACACGCCTCTGCCCCAGATGACGCGCTACACACCGCGCGGCCAGACCACACCCAGAGCTCGGATGATCTACGGATTCCGCGACCCAGTCGCGATCCCCCCGAGCTACGAGCCCAGCCTCGATGACAAATGGCAGCGCAACCCGTCACTGAAGGTCATGCACATGGACGGGACGAGGTACCTCGACGACACCCGCGTCCTTGACTTCGATATCACGCCCAACACCAACCGCTACGGCTCCTTCACCGACCCCGGCCCACTCCTGACGATCTCCACCTCGCACGGTCGGAGCGGCCCCGGCGCGCCATTCAACACCCTCCTCTCCTACCGGCATGCCGGGAAGATGAACGCAGCCTTCTTCGATGGCTCGGTGCGCACGATGGACCAGGACACCAGCTACCGCCGCGTCGACTTCTTCGTGCCATCCGGCAGCCGCTTCGCTGGTGGCTCGCTCGCCACGCCCGAGAGCCTCGCCGAGTTCGCGTCCTTCGTTTCGACGAATCCCAACAGCTTCAAGGAGCTGCCCTAACCCAGCTGCGCGGCGGACCCGGCCCACTCCTCCGCTGCCGGGTGACCGCTGCGCAGGTGCCTCCAGGCCTCCACGACTCTGAGGCCCGTGATTCCGTGGCTCCTTCGTCCCCAAACAGGGACCATTCCTCTACGCCCGGCCCAGATTGTCCACTTTCACGCGCGATTCTTGCGTGAATGTGGCCCGCTGCGCTCGTATCTCAGCGGCCACGTTGTATGTTGGTGGTTGTACTGAAGGGTTGTGAGGGTGTGCATTCCTGGTCACAAGCCACACCGTGACCCGACCTGCTCGGCCATGCTCAGGCATGCCCGGACATGACCGGACATGACCGGACATGACTCGACATGATCGGACCTCACCGGACCTGAGCAGACCTGACCGGAACTGTCATGCCCAAGACCGTCGAACCGGAGGCAGAAGGGGAGCAAGCGTGCCAAGGTCAGAGCCGAAGTCAGATCAGTTCCAGTCGCTCTACCCAACCCGTAGCGGGTCGAGTTGCCGCGCCCGCATCGCCCGAGCCGGCCTTCTCGCATCCCTCGCGGCGGCGGGCCTGTTGTGCGTCGCCGCACCCGCCCTGGCCCAGCCCGGCCCGGTGACGACCGCCTTCACCTACCAGGGCCAGCTCAAGGCTGGCGGCACGCTCCTCACGGGCACCGTCGACCTCGAGTTCCGCCTCTTCGACGAAGCCTCCGGCGGCACCCAGATCGGCCCGACACTCAGTCTTTCCGCCTACTCGATCACGCAGGGGCTCATCAACGCCGAGCTCGACTTCGGAGCCTTCGCCTTCGCCGGCCAGCGCCGGTATCTCGAGATTTCCGTGCGCGACCCCGCAGGTTCGGGGTCATTTGTCCCGCTGCTGCCGCGACAGGAAACCCGCGTGACGCCCTACGCCCTTTACGCCCTCAACGGCGGCGTACAAGGGCCCCCCGGGCCCGCCGGACCCCAGGGCCCCGCAGGCCTCAATGGCACGAACGGCGTCGATGGCTTGCCAGGCCCCGCGGGCCCCGCCGGACCCCAGGGTGCGCCAGGACCAGTCGGTCCGGCGGGCGCCACCGGACCGGTCGGACCCACCGGAGCCACCGGCCCCGCAGGCCCCCCCGGGCCAACGCAGTGGGGGAAGTCCGGCGGTGATCTCTGGTACACCGCCGGCAAGGTGAGCATCGGCACCGCCGTCGCCGGCCCACTCGAACTCGTCACCGTCGTGAGCACGCAGCTCGTGGGAATCAGCGCCGTCACCTCCCCCGCAACGATTGATGGCGTCGGCATCCAGGGCCGCTCACTGGCCCCCACGGGCGACGGTGTCGGCATCTTTGGCGAGAGCCTGAGCCAGACCGGCGCAGGCGTGTACGGCCTGGCGTCCGCCGCGAGCGGCACGGGCGTGGGCATCCTTGGTCAGTCATTCAGCCCCACCGGCCTCGCGGCCCAGTTCCTCGGCAACGTCGCGATCGAAGGCACGCCCGGCGAGATCGGACTGCGCTTCCCCGACGGAACCATCCAGTACACAGCCAACCTGACCGGTCCCGCCGGCCCACCAGGCCCGCAGGGCCCCGCTGGTGCGAACGGCCTCGACGGCGCTCCAGGTCCGGCAGGTCCGCAGGGCCCCGCTGGTGCGAACGGCCTCGACGGCGCTCCAGGTCCGGCAGGTC
>CAZBXF010000132.1:0-9367 GCA_964495635.1 uncultured Phycisphaeraceae bacterium | reverse complement strand
GCAACCAGGACCGCTTCCCGCTCCCCTCGCAGCTCGACGCCGCGGGCCACACGCTCGCCGGAGATGCCGCGGCCAAGGACACGACCGCCAACATCATCTCACTGCTGATCTACAACGGCTTCTTCGCACCGGAGCAGACGATCTCGCCTCAGGAGGCGAACCCGAAGATCCGTGTCTTCGAGAGGTACCAGTACACCGAGCCCAGCGGCGCGGCGAACCCGAAGATGGCCCTCTGGGATCCCGCCTTCAGCGCGGACTTCACAGCGGGCGAAGCAAATCTCAGCTACGCGATGACGCCGCTGTGGAGCAAGCAGCGCGTCACAATGGTGAACAGCTTCGATCCGCTCCACGCCGTGTTCGGCAACCGCGGCCCGCAGATCGCAAGCGTCAGCTACACCAGCGCGGGCGAGGCCAGGCCCTGGCGCATGAACGCAGGGAGCAACACCGACCTCATCCACGGCGGACCCGCGACCTGGGAGGGCAACATCGCCTACGGCGACAACCACGTCAACTTCGAGCTGGGCATGGCCCGCGAGAATCTCCGCTGGCTCGATGCCCGCGGCAAGGGCCTCAGCGATGTCTTCTTCTACGACGAACCCGAAGACACCTCCGACACCAACGCATTCCTCGGCATCTTCGTGAACACCGGCGCGACGAAGGACCAGTGGCGCGCGATCTGGGATTGAACGGGCACAACGCCGGAAACGGGCTGGGCATATGCAGCCCGACCGTCAGGGAGGGCCTTGCCTTTCATGGCGAGCAAAGACCAAAGCCAGAGCCCTCCCTCACGGTCGGGCTGCATATCCGCTCGGTCTGCATTTCGTTTCGGCCTGGTGTCCCTACGCACTCACACCCAGATCCCGCGTCGTAAACAGCGCCTCAAACACCAGCCCCGCCTTCTCCACGTTCTCGCGCGCTCCCTCCAGCCGATCGATCGTCGCGATCACGCAGCGCACGTTCGCCCCCGCATCGCGCAGGCTCTTCACCGCCTCAAGCGCCTGGCCGCCCGTCGTCGCGACGTCCTCCAGCAGCGCGACCTGATCACCCGCGTTCAGCACGCCCTCGAGCTGCTTGCTCGTGCCATAGTCCTTCTTCTGGTTGCGCACGAAGATGCACGGCAGCCCCGTCTCCAGGCTCGCGGCGGTCACCAGCGGAATCCCGCCCAGCTCCGCGCCCGCCAGCCGCACAAACTTCACACCCAGCCGCGCCTCAATCTCGCGCAGGCGCGTCGCAAAGAGCGGCGCAAGCTGCCGCAGCAGCTCCGGCCTCGTCGAGAAGAGGTACTTGTCCAGGTAGTACGTGCTCGTGCGCCCGGACCGCAGCGTGAAGTTGCCGCGCAGCAGCGCGACGCTGGCAATCTGGGCGGCGAGTGGAGAGGTCGCGGACGCGGTCGCGGGGGCAGTGTGGCTCATGGCCGAGGGTACCGGGGGCGGGCCGCGGTCGTCGCCGACCGACGGCCCCGGCACCATTTGAGGCCTTTCCCTGGGGAAAATCTACCCGGTTCTTTCGAGACCCATCCACACCGACAAGTCAATCATTCGCAAGCACTTACGACCACGCTCCGCCCGCCTCTCCGGCAGCCCCGGGCAACCAAGCAGGGAACCAGCGGAGAGCATTGTGCGGAATGGTCGATGTCTAGCAAGGCCAGTCGAGTAGACTGACATTGTTCGATGGCTTGTGCGGGGAACAGGGAGCATCTCATGAGACAGATCCAGAAGGTGGCGTTCATCGGGCTTGTGGCGTTGGTCGCGGCCGCGGGCTCGCCCGTCGCGCTCGGCGCAGGCTCCGACGATTCCTCATCGCTGACCATCGCCCCTCCGCCCGCATCGTCGGAGACCATCGGGTTCCAGGGCGCCGTCTCGGAGGCCGAGCGCCTCAACGTCGGCCTCGTGCCGACGCGCGTGCAGCTCACGCTCGAGGACGGCATCTGGGTCTATCGCGTGGAGGGTGGCGTGCCGGCCCGGCGCGCCGAAGTGCGCGTTGAGCTCAACGCCACGACCGGAGCCCTGGTTGAGAGCCGCCGGTCGCTCCTCAAGGCCCGCGACGTGAACGCGCTGAACAACCTCGATCGCGCCCTCGACGCCGCGACGCTCAACTTCACCGGCGCGGCGAACGCCGCCAGCGCACGCTACGCCGACGCGCGCGTCTACGACATCCGCCCCGAGTTCGCCGGTCGCACCCTCGTCTACAAGATCCAGCTCATCGAGAGCACCAACCGCCGCGAGTTCCGCATCAACGCCAGCACCGGCGCCCTCGTCGGCAACATCTCCACGACGCCCTTCGCCGGTGGCGGCGGGAGCGGTGGCGGATCCGGTGGCTCGGGTGGGTCGGGCGGCAGCGGCGGTTCGGGTGGGGGCTCAGGTGGTGGTGGCGGCGGCGGCGGCTCCGGCGGCAACTCGCCACCCCTCTCCGGCCCCGCAGCAGCGATCCAGGCCGCCATCGCGACCGCACTCACCGACACGCAGGCCGGCACCACCGTGATCGAGGCCTCCATCAAGCGGGCCCGCTACGGCGCGCAGATCGAGGTCGAGGCCGCCCAGCCCGACGGCGTGGGCGAGCTCGAAGTCACGACCAACATCCGCGGCACCACCGCGACCGAGCGCGAGACGGGCGCGCTCGACGCCCAGGAGCAGGCGCTCGTCGCCGCCTGGCGCGCCGCCGTCGGCGACGTCGCACCAGTCGGCTTCAGCACCGCGATGGCCAACGCCCTCGCCGCTCGCCCCGGCCAGGTCAACGAGGTCGAGATCGGCATGCGGGCCGCGACCCCGATCTACGAGGTCAAGATCGTCGGCAACGGCCGCGAGCGCAGCGTGAAGGTGCACGCACTCACCGGCGCGATCATCCCGTAAGCCGGCCCTCCCGACTGCCCCTCCCGCGGGGCAAGCAGGGCAGACAACTCCCAGCCTCCTCCAGAACCCCGGCAATCCGCCGGGGTTCTTTGCTGCGCCCCGAAGCCTCCCGGGTGCAATCAGCGATGCCGACGGACGTTCTGCGATCGTCAGGCCGCCCACGGAGCGGCCCGCGAGAGCGTCCGCATGTCCAGGGAGGCCGTCGATGATCACCAACCGTCTCGGGCCAACGCCGTGCCTCGTGCCGCTCCTTCTCATCACGGCGTCAGCGTGGGCGCAGGCCGCGCCCGATCCCGTGCAGCCACCAGCCAGCACGCCCGGCGCCCTCAGCGGCCCCACGATCGACGCGCCCTCAAAGCCACCGATGACACTGGTTGAACGCAGCTTTGGCGGCAAGCTCCGGCGGCTCGAGATCTCCGCAGAGGAGGCCGCCCTCGAGCGTCTCACCCTAAGCGACGAAGAAAAGCAGCTCACCGCGAAGATCCTCAGCGAGCGCGGCAGCATCCTCGATGAAGTCGTGGGCAAGAACACCGACCTCCTGATCCGGCTCCAGGGCCTCCGCGAGAGCCGCACGCCCGACGGTGTCGCCGCGCTCCGCCAGATGGCGGCCAAGCTCGAACCCCTCCGCAAGCGCGGCCGCCTCCGTGACGAGATCGCCTCCGTCCTCGAGATCGAGAATCAGAAACGCTTCCTCGCGATGGTCGACGAGTACCAGGACGCGGTCATCGCCGACACACTCGCCGAGCTTCGCAAGGACAAGCCGAGCGCCACCCTCGCCGAAGCCACCGCGCGAGAGCGCCTGCTGGGCCTGGGTCAGGAGATCCGGCGCAGCTACGAGCGCACGCTCGCGGAGAAGACCGGCAAGCTCGAAGAGATCATCACGCTCCTCAAGCTCGACGAAGCGCAGGAGGCAAAGGTCCGCGCCCTCGCGCTCGAGTTCGGCCAGCAGAGCATGGGCCGCCCGACCCAGGCACAGACCATGCGTCTCATCGGCGACATCTCCCGCGAGCTGAACACCGAGCAGCGCGCGGCCCTCCTCCGCGAGCTCTACGCGCGCCGGACCGGCACCACCATGCCCGCGGATGACACACAGGATGGAATGAGCGGCGGCACGAAGTAGGCCCGAGCCACCTCACAGCACGACCGCACGGACGAGCATCATCCCGGCCCACGCGCCCGCGAGCGACAGCAGCACATTCAGCCCGATCGACGCAAACCCCAGCGCGGGCGAGCGATCGAGCAGGTCCAGTGTCTCAACGGCAAACGCCGAGAACGTCGTAAGCCCGCCAAGAAAACCGGTCATCAGCAGAACCCTCGCAGGATGATCCGCCGGCGCGGCAGGCGTCAGCCACGCCACCAGCCCGCCCGCAAGCGTGCACCCGACCACGTTCACGCCGAGCGTCGCGAGCGGAAGCCGCGCCGCGAGCACGGGCATCCACGACGCGATCGCGCCGCCGACAAGGAACCGCACGGCGCAGCCCACAGCCCCGCCGCCCGCCACCAGCACCACGGATGCGAAGCTCGGTGTCATCGCGTAAGTGTCGGCATGGCAACGGCTCGCGGCAATTCGTTGTTCAACCATGTATCTCGATCGGCGGCCGGGCGTCCAACGCTCCGTGCCCGGAACGCCTGGTGCAGGCAGAACGGGTCGCGGCACGCACACCACCACCGCAGCGGCAGGCGACCGGGTCCTCCAGCGCCGACCGCTCAGCAAGCGACGGAGTAGATCATGAGCAACGGCTTCAAGGGCAGGGTCGCACTGATCACCGGCGGCACCAGCGGCATCGGCCGCGCCACGGCCATCCACCTCGCCCGCGAGGGCGCCTCGGTCGCCATCAGCGGCCGCCGCGAGGCCGAGGGCCAGGAGACGGTGCGCCAGATCGAGAAGGCCGGCGGCAAGGGCCTCTTCATCAAGGGCGACGTCTCCAGCGAGGCCGACGTCAAGGCCATGGTCGAGCAGACTGTCTCGAAGTTCGGCGCGCTCCACCTCGCCTTCAACAACGCGGGCATCGAGGGCACACCGTTCGTCCCGACGTCCGATTCGACCGCCGACAACTACCGAAAGGTCTTCGACATCAACGTGCTCGGCGTGCTCCTGTCCATGAAGCACGAGATCCCTGCCATGATCCAGTCCGGCGGCGGGGCGATCGTCAACACGTCCTCCGTCGCCGGGAGCATCGGCATGGGCGGCATGGGCGTCTACGTCGCCAGCAAGCACGCCGTCATCGGCCTCACCAAGTCCGCCGCGCTCGAGAACGCCAAGAGCGGCATCCGCATCAACACCGTGAGCCCCGGCGGCGTCGAGACCGAGATGTTCGACCGCTTCGCGACCATCGACGGCGTCAAGGAGTTCATGGCCAACGCCCACCCCGTCGGCCGCGTCGGAAAGGCGGACGAGATCGCGAGCGCCGTGCTCTTCCTGCTCTCTCCCGGCGCGAGCTTCGTCACCGGCACCGACCTCCTTGTCGATGGCGGCTTCACCGCCCAGTAGACGCAATCTGGGAGTAAAGACCCGCGGGTGTGCTCGCAAAGACGAGCGCGCCCGCGTTGCCCTCGCCCTTGGGTGGCCCGGCGGTCCCCGCCGGGTCTTCCTCTTTCACTTCAGATACGCGAGCCACAGCGCCCGCAGCGCCGCGTCAAACCGCTTCGCAAACGCGGCCTGATCGCACAGCACACTCGCGCTCATGCGAGCCCGGAGCCCGGCCCTCATGGCGCCCAGCCGCGCGACATCGCCCGCCAGCCCCGCCACGCGCTCCACATACTCATCCTCGCTCGCGGCGATGAGTTCCTGGAGCCCGACCGCCGACAGGAGCGACGCGCCAACACGCGACGCGTGCCGATCGCCCGCGAGCGTCACCACCGGCACACCCATCCACATCGCCTCGCACGTCGTCGTCGTGCCGTGATACGGCGTCGGCTCGAGGCCGATGTCGATCGACGCGTACGACGCGAGGTGCGCCGCCGTGGACTCCGGCGGCAGCATCAGCGTCACGCGCTCGCGCGCCACGCCCGCGCGCTCAAAGCGCCGGAGCAGATCCTCGCGCAGCTCCGCATCCACCATGTTCTGCGCCTTGAGCGCCAGCCGCGCCGTCGGCACGCGCTCCAGCACGCGCGACCAGAGCGCGATCGTCCGTGCGTTGAGCTTGGGCACGGAGTTGAACGAGCCCAGCGTGACAAACCCCTTCGTGAGTGCAGGCAGCGGCGCCACCTCCGGCGCGCCCGGCGGCGGCGAATAGCACAGAAAGCACGGATCAAGCCGCACCAGCGCCTCGCTCGCAAACGCCTCCGCACCCGGCGGATCCGTGATCGAATCCACGATCCGCGCATCCACGCTCGCAAGCCCCGTCGTGTTCGGATAGCCGCAGTACGTCACCTGCACCGGCGCGGGCCGCAGGTGCAACGCCGCGAGGCTGTGCCCCTGCGTGTGCCCCGAGAGTTCAATCAGCACATCGATGCCATCATTCGCCACCGTCTGCGCCACGCCGATGTCATTCGCCATCGACATGTCGCGCCACTGGTCGCACAGCCCCCGCAGCCGCTCCGTCACGCCGTCGGCCATGCGATTCGTGTGGTACGCAAAGAGCTCCGTCGCGCTCCGATCCCGATGCCTCATCCAGGGCTCGATGAAGAACGCCACCGAGTGCGCACGCAGATCCGGCGACAGCACCCCGATGCGCAGCCGCTTCCGCGGATCACGCTCGTTCGCGTGCGACGTCAGCGGCGGCGGCAGCCCGGGCGCAATCACCCGCGCATACCTTCGCGCCGCCTCAAGCTGCTCCTCCCGCGTCGCGCCCGGGTCATAGTTCAGCACGTGCGCCAGCCCGCTCGCCAGCGTCGGATCGTCCGCGAATCGCAGCGAAGCCCCACGCACGAGCGGCGTCGCCTCCTCGATCCGTCCAAGGTTCAGCAGCGCACCCGCCAGCAGCGCCGCCAGCCCCGCATCCGTCGGATGGGCCTCAAACGCGGCCCGCGCCACGCGCTCACCCTCGCTGAACCGCTGCAGGATTCCAAGGCACTCAGCCTTCGCCGCGCTGAGCGCAGGATCCGTGGGCAGCTTCGCGTGCAGCGGTTCCAGCGCCGCCAGCGCCTTCGCCGGCTCGCCCGACACGATCAGCTGCCTCGCGAGAAACACCGCAAGCTCCGGCTCGCCCGGCGCGAGCTGCGCCGCCCGCTGCGCGTAGTACACCGCCTGCGGCATCTGCGACATCGCCGCGAGCAAGCCCGACACGGCCTGCTGCACGCGCGCGTCCTTGGCTCCACTCTGTGCAAGCCTCAGCGCCCGCGCACGCGCCTCCGCCGTGCGCCCCTCGGCGATCAGCCGCGAGATCTGATCGACCTCGTGCTGGCTCATCGCGCCACCACCCCAACCTCCCGCAGCCGCGCCCGTGCCGCCACCCTTGCCTCCCCATCCGCACGCAGCACATCATCAAGCCCGACGATCGTCCTCGTCGCAACATTCCGCAGCGTCCACGCCGCAACCTCAGCAATCGCCGAGAAGGGCATCGGACCAGCCGCGCGCCGCTCGTCGCTCCCATCGCTGCCGAGAAACGCCGAGACCGCCTCCTCGTTCGCCGCGTTCAGGATCGCGCCCGCCGTCCCGCCCATGCGCATCGCCTCGAACGCAAGGCCAAGCGCCGGGAATCGCTCCGGGTCCGGGGGCGAAAACTCCAGGCACGACGAGGCCAGCGGATCCATCCGCCGCCCGCATCCCGCCGCCACGTGCGGCCACGCCAGCGCCTGCAGAATCGGCGTGCGCATGTCGGGCGCCGCCGCCTGCATCAGCGTCGTTCCATCGATCCGCTCCACCATCGCGTGCACGATCGACTGCGGATGGATCACCGCGCCCAGCTTCTCCGGCGGCACGCCAAACAGCCAGTGCGCCTCGATCAGCTCGAGCGCCTTGTTCATCAGCGACGCGCTGTCGATCGTCACCTTGCGCCCCATCGCCCAGGTGGGGTGCTTGAGCGCATCGGCCAGCGTCGCGCGCGCCATCGCCTCGCGCGACCACGTCCGGAACGGACCGCCCGACGCCGTCAGGATGACGCGTGCAACATCCGCGCCGATCGTGAGCGGCGGCGCGACACCGGCAGATGCAAGCAACTGGAACACCCCGGCGTGCTCGCTGTCAACCGGCAGCAGCCGCGAGCCGCTGGCGGCACAGGCCGCCGTCACCAGCGCGCCCGCCGCGACGAGCGTCTCCTTGTTCGCCAGGGCGATGTCGCGTCCGAGGGTGGCGCTCGCGAGCGTCGCAGGAAGGCCCGCAGCGCCCACCATCGCCGCAAGCACGATGTCGCACTCCACCTCGCGCACGAGCCGCTCCGGCCCCTCCGGCCCCGTCCGCAGCACGCGACCCGACGCAAGACCCGCGGCATCCTCCGGAACACGGTTCAGCGCCAGGTCCCGCACACCCAGCAGCGCGGCCTGCTCACGCAGGAGCGACGCGTTGTTGCCGGCCGCCAGTCCCACCACGCGGTACGAGCGCGGGTGCTCGCCGCGCTCGTGCAGCGCGTTCAGGTGCTGGATCGCCTCGATGGCCTGCGTGCCGATCGAGCCAGTGGAGCCGAGGATGATGACGCGGCGTTCGCTCATGAGCAGCGGCGACGATTCCATAACCCCCGGCGCGCCACGCGGCCGGGGGCTCTCTCAACACTACTCGGGCTTCGGACGCTTGTTGAGTTCCGCCGGCGTGAGCTTCCGACGCACCGCCCCATACAGCGTCCGCGGCTTGGGCGCCGCCCCCGCCGCGGGAGCAGGCACAGCAGCAGGCGCCGCGGGCTTGGGCTCACGCACCACCGGCGCCGGCCGCGCATCCCGCGCCGGACGACCACCCTGCGGACGCGGCTCATCCGGACGCGGACCGCGATCGTTCGAAGGTCGCTGCGGAGCAGGCGCCCGCGGCGCGCCCCCACCGCCGCCACCACCACCCCCACCACCGCCACCGCCACCAGCGCCAGCCTCTGCGCCAGGCTCGCCCGCGCCGCCGCGGCCGCGACGACGGCGACGACGACGACGACGCTTCGGACCCTCGCCACCTTCGCCACCTTCGGGCCCGGCCTCGGCACCCGCAGCAGCGACCTCGCCCTGCTCATCGTCGGCCGAATCATCCTCGGCTTCGACATCGGCGGGCGCGGCGGAAGCGGCCTGCCCCGACGCCGCCCGCGCGGCACGATCCGCCATTGCCTCAGCCTCGAGCTCATCACCAAGGATGCCAGGCTTGCCGGGAAGGATGCCCTGGGCCTCCAGCTCGGCCGCGAGCTCATCCGCGCCCTCCGAAGCGGTCACCTGCTCGGGCAC
Source organism: uncultured Phycisphaeraceae bacterium (assembly GCA_964495635.1). Taxonomy (GTDB): domain Bacteria; phylum Planctomycetota; class Phycisphaerae; order Phycisphaerales; family UBA1924; genus JBBASU01. The sequence goes on along the minus strand of CAZBXF010000132.1, from coordinate 224 downwards.
CGCGGGCTCGTTCGCGCCCGCGGGCTCCAGGGGCCGCAGACGGATCGGACCATCATCGCCCCAGTCGCCTCCGGTCTCCGGCGAGGCATCAAGACGCGGCCGACCGACGTCGCCGCCAACCGGCGCTCCGCGCCGGCCACGGTCATCCGGGCGCGGACCACTGCGCGGCGGCGAGGACATCGCGGCGCCGGGCCCGCTCATGCCGGGCTGGGCTGCAAGATCGC
>CAZBXF010000131.1:0-9402 GCA_964495635.1 uncultured Phycisphaeraceae bacterium | reverse complement strand
CCACGGTCCAGCGGGCTGATGCGGGCCTCGTCGAGCGGCAGGATGTGGCCGTTGAGATGGACCTTCAAGGTGTGCTTCCTTGCCTTGGGTGGTTCGGCGATCCGTGCCGACGCTGCTTCCTGCTTGAGCCTAACCCGAGTGTCCAATCAGGTCGGTCCGGGGATCCGACCTACGCAGCTAGAGCTGCCGCCCCAGGTGCTCGGCGATCATCTCCGGCGTCACGATCAGCACGTTGCCCCAATCCCAGTCGAGCGTCAGAACCCCATCCTGCAACTGACACGTCTCCGACCACGACGAGTTCGTGGAGTTGATGACATGCACCCGCTTCACCTTCGCCGCGACCGCCTCCTTCCCGAGTTCATCGCGGCACACATCCTTGAACGCATCGACCACCCGCTGGAAGCAGTACTCATCGAGCCGCATGATCGGGTTGGTGTCCTCAGCCAGCGACTCCCACGCCACCGTGAGCGTCAGCGGAACCCCCGCCGCGGCGGCCAATTCCTTCTGGCGGGCAGGAACCACGCTCTCGCGCAGTTCCTTGAGGCGACGACGTTCGGAAAGGCCCATCGGAAAGGCTCCATGAAGCGGACGCGCCAGAACGCCATCAACGCGTCCGGCCCCCGCGATGCCGACTATAACCCGCCGCGGCGGCCAACCCCGCGGAAGTCGCGGCCACGCCCGCCAGAAATCTCGCGCTTCCACCCGTTGCGTTCCGGGCGCAGCCATGCGAGAATACGCGGTAGAGTGTGCGGAGCGACCGCGGCTTGAACTCAGGATGGAGGTTCCCATGGCCGGCATGATCAGCTTTACGAACAACTATCAGGACTGCTCCACCGACGCGGGCTTCCAGTTCGAGTTCTACTGCGACGGCTGCCGCGGCGGACACATGTCCGCCTTCAAGCCCAACAAGCTCGGCATGGCCGGCGGCATGATGCGGGCCGCTTCCTCCTTCTTCGGCGGCCTCGGCGGCGCCACCGAAGCCACCGACCAGATGCGCGACATGCTCCGTGGCAAGGAACGCGACGCCGCCCTGAAGGAGGCCGTCGACCTTGCCAAGACCCACTTCAAGCACTGCGGCCGCTGCGGCGCCTGGGTCTGCCCCGAAGCCTGCTGGAACGAGAAGGTCAACATGTGCGAGAAGTGCGCACCGGACCTCGAGGAAGAGCTCCAGGCCGCCCAGAACACCGCCAAGATGGAGCAGATGTGGCGTAAGGCCCGCCAGGTCGACATGATCTCCGACATCGACGTGACGCAGCAGGGCGGCAAGCCCAAGGCCGCGCCGGTGATGTGCACCGCCTGCGGCGAGAAGGTCGAGGGCAAGTTCTGCGGCTCCTGCGGCACCCCCGCACCCGCCGCCAAGAAGAACTGCCCAGGCTGTGGCGAAGAACAGGCCGGGACCGCCAAGTTCTGCGGCTCCTGCGGCACCAAGCTCGTCTGACAAACTCCCGTGAGAGCGGCCCCGCGTTCGCCTCTCCAGTTCCACCAACTTCGCCTCACCCGGCCCCTCTCAACGTCCGATCTCCCACGGATGCCCTCCGTGGACTCCATCGCTTCCATGGCCACGCAGATGTCGCGCGAGACCCTCGCCAGCAAGGTCTCGACGCGCGTCGCCCGCCTCTCCCTCGACAATCAGCAGGCCCAGGGGCAGGCGGCCATCAGCCTCCTCGACGGGGCCATCCGCCTCGCAAAGTCCAACGGCGACGCCGCCACCCGCGCTCCTGCGTCTTCCGGCCGCCTGGACGTTACCGCCTGAGGATCCCGCGGCGAGGACTCAGGCCGCTCCTCCCCGCCCTCCCTTCCATCACTCCCCTGATCGCGCCATGATCGCGGCACACGCGACCACCGCCGCCGTCTCCGTGCGAAGCGTGTGAGGCCCCAGCCGGAGCGCCACCGCGCCCGCCTTCTCGAGCGCGCCCCGCTCTTCCGGCGAGAGCCCACCCTCCGGCCCCACGATCACGCAGCAAGACTCCATCGCCGGCAGCTCACTCGCAGGCCGACCTCGCTCATCCGCGACCACCAGCGTCGGCGGCAGTCGATTCTCCGCCCCCGACCGCACCACCTCGCCAAGCTCGATCCGCTCACCCAGCTCCATCAGATACGCCCGCCCGCACTGCTTGAGCGACTCAATCGCTGTTCGAGCCAGCCGCTCCAGCTTCCCCTCCCGCGGGTCAACCACGGTCCGCGTCGTGATCAGAGGCCGCCACGCCGCGCACCCCACCTGCGACAGACCGTCGATCATCTCCGAGAGGTGATCCCCCTTGGGCGACGAAGCCAGCACCACCACCCGCGGCGATGGGGGCGGCTCCCGCCGCACCTCAGTCGCGCGCAGCGTCACACTCCACCCATCCCGCGACTTCGTGATCTCCGCCAGCGAGACCGTCGCAACCGACCCACGTCCATCGCACACCATCGCGACGTCACCGACCTCCAGCCGCTTGACGCGCGCCAGGTGATGAGCCTCGTCACCCCCGAGCGTCAATTGGCCGCCGCCCCGCTCGAGCGAGCCGGCAAGGTCCGGGAAATAGACAATGTGACGTGCCATGAGTCTTGGAGGGGCCCTTTGCCATGCCTCGGGCCCGGTTGCGCCGGAGCCGGTAGAGTGGTAGTCAAGGTGATCCGATGACCCGATCGAGCCCTGCACGGTATCACCGCTCACGTCGCGCCCACACACTGCCCCGACACCAGCACCCTCGCACGCCCGCCAACGCCCGCCTCCCAATCCATGGCCGAAGCACCGACCACAGCCAGAGCCCCCGAGCAGCAGACCGATCCGATCGGTCCGCGCTCCGCCAGCGGCGAGGCTGGTCGGTCCGCCGACGGTCCTTCGGGCGGTGAAGAAGACATCGCATCCCAGATCGACGCGCTCCTGGCCAATGTGGAGACCGCCCAGGAGGAGATCAACGCCGTCCTCGACGAGGGCGAAGCCGCCTCAGCTGTCGAGCACATCGACGACGCGAGTCACGCTGATCTCACCGCTCACGCTGATCCCCTCAATCAGCATGATCTGAGCGATCAGAGCGATCTGAGCGATCACGCTGATCCCGCCGACCCGCTCGCGGACCTCACGACGCCCACCGCGAGCGTCACGAACACCGAGCCCGCGCCCCCGACCGACTCGCAGTCGTTCGCTGCGCAGATCGACGATCTCGTAGCGAACCTCGGCGCCAGCCCACCAGACCAAAGCGCCGCTGCCGCCGGCGCCGCGCCCGCCGCTTCAGCAGCCGGTTCTACCCCCGATGCGCCCGCTCCCGCTGCCAGTGCCCCGAACTCCCCAGCCCAGCCCGAGCAGGACATCGCAAGCCAGGTCTCGAGCTTGCTGGCATCGCTCCCCGAGGTGCTCGCCCCCGCCGAGCCCGACACAGGTCTCTCGCCCCCGCCCGACACGGACGCCGGCACGCAGGCCCTCATGAGCGATGACGCTGCCCCCGTGGCCTCCGGCACGTCCGCCTCGGAAGCCTCGATCGACGAGCAGATCGCCACACTCACGAACAACCTCATCCAGAGCGAGTCACCCAGCGCTGACCGCCTCGCCGAGATCCTCAAGCCCGAGATCAACCCGGTGGTCGCACCCGCCCCGCCCGGGCCGAAGGCCCTGGACGATGAGCCTGCCCACCCCGCCGGGTCCGCCACCGGCGCGACCGCCAAGGAAACCGAATCCCTCCTCCCGCCCCCGGCTCCGAAGCCCACGGCCGGCGCCATTCTCCTGACGAAGCTCGCGTCAGGTGGCAAGGTCGCCGGCGCCGCCATCAACTCGGGCCTCGCGGTGGTCGCTGCGCCACTCGAGTCTCGGCCCGCGCTCGCCAAGGGCCTCGGCTGGGTCTCTCTCAACACCATCTTCCTCGCGGGATGCCTCTGGGCCTTCCTGATCTTCGTGCGCCTGCCGGCGGTCGAGTCCGCCAAGGCCACTTCCTTTGACTTCTCCCACGGCTCCCTCCCGGCGCCCCCCAAGCCCCACGATCCACACGCGTCCACCGACGCGCACGGCAAGGATGGTGCGGGCGATGGTCACGGTGCCGACGCCGGCGGCCACGGCGCCAAGGACGGGGGCGACGCCAAGAAGTCCGGTTCAAAGAAGCCGGCCGCCAAGAAGGAACCGGCCAAGAAAGAAAGCGCCAAGAAAGATCCGAAGAAGGACGCCAAGAAGCCCGCCGGCGGCCACTAGCCAGCCCACGAAAGACGCCCCACAATTGTCCCTTCAGTGCGCGTGACCGTGCCCATGGCCATGAGCATGCCCATGAGCATGGCCATGGCCCGCTCCCTGCTTGGAAGGGCGCTTTGACCCGCCCCGCCGCCCCCTCGCCCCACCCTTCGAGCACCGGTCGCACGCTCCGAACAGCACCAGTTCATGCCCCTCAAGCGTGAATCCCTTGGGAGCGAGGTCCGCAAAGTCCCCCGGACACCCCTCCACCTCAAACACCTTCCCGCACGGGCGGCAGTAGAAGTGGTGGTGATGCGCCTTGCCCGCCAGTTCGTACCTCGGCGACTCCCCGGGAATCTCCACCTGCTGCACCACGCCCGCCTCCGCGAGCAGCTTCAGCGTGCGGTAGACCGTCGCCATCCCCAGCCCCGCCAGCCGTCCTTGCGCAAGCTCCAGAATCTCCTTGGGCGACACAGGCGCACCGGCGTCATGGATCACATCTCGGATCGCGGTTCGCTGCCGGGTCTGCCGTTCGCTTGTCTGAGCCATGCAAGGGTCAGTGTACCCGCGCGCCGCACCACAGCGGGCAAGCCGCGGAATCTCCACCCACATCCGGCCTCTCTCGCCGCGGCGCTAGACTCGCTCCGCTCCGCGAGCCCCGCATGTCCAGCCCCAGCCACACGCCCGCCCCCCGCCAGCCCCGCAGCCCATCCGCGCTGGAGGCCGGACGCCTGACGACGGGACGCCTCGCCGGCCTCTCCCTCCCGGCCGCGGTCTGGTTCCTCTCCTGGCCCATCCTCGCAGAGTCCGTCCTCAACTCCCTCGTTGGCCTCACCGACACCATCCTCGCCGCCGGCCTCGACGACGGCGGTGCCGGCGCCGATGCCGTCGGCGGAGCGTCTTACGTCCTCTGGTTCATGGGCCTCATCGCTCAGGCCGTCGGCGTCGGTGCCACCGCCATCATCAGCCGCTCGGTCGGTGCCGGTCGCTTCGCCGTCGCCAACGCGGCAGTGGGGCAGTCCCTGCTCCTCGCATGCGCGGGTGGTGTCGTCGTAGGCCTTCTCGTCGCCGCCGTCGCCCACCCCATGGCTCGCCTCCTCGGCCTCACGCCGGCCGCCACCGAGGCCTTCGTCGCCTATCTCCGCGTCAGCGCCATCGGCGTCCCGCTCGGAGCCGTCCTCTTTTCCGGGATCGCCGCGGCCCGAGGCGCTGGGGACTCGCTCCGCCCCCTCATCTCCATGCTCATCGTCAACGTGGTCAACATCTTCCTCAGCTACCTCCTCTCCGGCGTCGACCTCCGAACCGCCGGTGCGCCCGGCCAGCCCCCGCGCCTCCTCCTCGAGAACCCACTCTCACTCGACCTTGGCGTCCGCGGCATCGCCTGGGGAACCGTCGTCGCATATGGCGTCGGAGCTCTGGTCACCCTCCTCATCCTCCGCCGCGGCGTCGGCGGCGTCAGACTCCACGCCCGCTGGCTCCGCCTCCACGCAACCACCATGCTCCGACTCTGCCGCGTCGGAATCCCCAACTTCTTCGAGATGCTCGGCATGTGGGCCGGCAACTTCCTCGTCATCATGATGGTCGGCTGGCTCGGTGGAGCTTCCGGCGGCACCCTCGGTGCACACCTCATCGCCGTCCGCCTCGAGGCGTTCAGCTACCTCCCCGGTTTCGCCTTCGGCGCGGCCGCCGCCACCCTCGTCGGCCAGCACCTGGGCGCGGGCAACCACAGGAGCGCCGCACGCGCCGGCTGGCTCTGTGCGCTCCTCGCCGTCGCCTTCATGGGACTCATGGGTCTGGTCTTCGTCGCCTTCCCGCGCCAGCTCACGGGCCTCATGTCCGCCCAGCCCGCCCACCTCGAGCTCGTCCCGCCCCTTCTCGTCATCGCCGGCCTTGTTCAGATCCCCTTCGGCGTCTCGATCGTCCTCCGCTCCGCCCTCCGCGGCGCGGGCGACACGCGCGGAGCCATGTGGATCACCTGGATCTGCACCTACCTCGTGCGCCTCCCCCTCGCGTACCTCCTCAGCGGCGTCGACATTCCCCTGCCCGGCACGGCCCAGACCATCCCCAACCCCAGCCCTCTCGAGCTCGGCCTGCAAGGTCTCTGGATGGGACTCTGCCTTGAGATCGTCGTCCGCTGCGCAATCTTCACCTTCCGCTACGCACGCGGCAACTGGCGCTCCACGCGCGTCTGACGGCCCGCGTCACGCGGCCTCAACGCGACCGCCCAATCACGTCGAGCCCTGGGCCGGTGGGTTCGCGGGCGCGCTCGGATCCGTCGCGGCCTTGTCAAAGTCCCTGAACCCCGCCCGCTGCTTGAGCGCCTCAAGGCTGAACGGAGCTGGCACCGCCGCCTCGGGAGCCGGCGCCGCCAGCTCGCGCTGCCGCACTTCCTCGCGCGAAAGCACAAGCCCGACCTCGCGCGTCATCTGCCGCAGGTCATCGCTCGTCATCGGCCGGATCGCCCGAAGCTGGATCAGCGCCACCGAACGCGCCGCCGGAAGCGGAACCACCACCGACTTCTGCGCCGGGCTCAGTTCCAGCACATTCACCGTCGAGCCAAGCCCGTCGGCAATCGCCAGGATCTGATCCCTCACCGCCTGCGTGTTCAGCGACGCCGGTCCGCCACGGACCGACTCCCGTGTCACTCGGATCGGCCTGACGACCGCCTGCTCCATGGGCGTCGCGGGCAGGAACTCCGCCGCCACGCCATCCAGCCCGGACGCGATCGCCTTCGCCAGGATCGCCGACTGCTCGCTCGCCAGCAGCGCAAACGCAGCCGCCTGTCGCACGTCCGCAATGACCTCCGCCCGGACCTCCTCCAGCGAGTCGGCCGGCGCGGGCTTGCGTGCATCGAGCACCGTGAGGAAATACACGTTCCCGGCCTGGTCGCGCAGCGACGCGTCAAAGGGCACCCGCGCCTGCAGCAGCACGCCACCCGCCGGCGACAGCTCGTGCGTTGCCGCCAGAAGCTGGGGCAGAGAGCCGCTCGTCGTCCCGAACCGGAACTGCGCCGCCCCAATCCCATCCAGCCGCCCAGCCTCCGCAACCCTGATCCACTGGTCCGTCCGCTCCACCACCCGAGGCAGCGGAATCGTGTGCCCCGTGGCACTCCTCACCCCGTCAACGATCGCCGTCGCAAGGTCCGCCATCTTCGGGCGGTCCGTCTCCCAATCCGGTGGCAGGCGCTTCACGCCCCCGTCCGTCACAAGCCGCCTCGTCGCCGTGCGGATGATCGCCTTCACGATCCGCTCGGCCTCCCCGAAGACCGTCTCCACCGCCTGCGAACGCAGCAGCGTCTCGACCTTCGCACGCTCGGCCTCGAACTCGCCCGCAAACTGCGTCCGGTCCGCCTGCCAGGCGCGATACGCGGCCAGCGGGTCGATCGTGATCGCCGCCTCGATCGCCGCACGGTTCAGCTCAATCCACTCGAGCTTCACACGCTCCGGCTGCACGTACCCGAAGCCCAGCTCCCCCGTCCCCGGCTCAACCGCCCGGAACTTCTCGAAGTGGGCCTTCAGCTGCTCCTCCGTCGGCTCGGCAACCTGAGCCGCCCGCGCATCGGCCGGAATCACCACCGCCTCGACGAACACGGCATCGATCAGCTTCCGCCCTACCTGCGCCGCTCGCGGCGCCGAGAATCGCGGCGCTTCCGAATACGCGCTCACCAGCCGCCTCACGCCCCGCAGCTTCGCAAGCGCAACCTCAAAGTCCTGCACCGAGAGCCCGCCGCTCTCGGCCGCGACGATCCCCTTCCGCGACTCAAGGAACGGCAGGATCTGGCTCGCCCGCTGGTCCACCATCTGCGCGTACATCCCAAACTGCCGGTAGAGCTGCGCCTGAGGATCCCGATCAACCGCGACCTCGGCCTCGATCCGGGCCAATTCAGGGAGCCACTCCCGCCCGTCCGCGGCCTCACCCACCAGCCCAGCCTCCGCCGCCTCACGCGAGATCAGCAGCCAGTGCGTCCCGTCCTGGATCCCCATCAGACCCAGCATCGTCCCCGGCGCAAACGCCGCCAGCGCACGCTGCTCCGCCTCCGCCCGCCCCAGTTCAGCGGCCCGCACCTTGCTGCCGCCGACTTCCGCCACCACACGCTTGCGCGGATCCGGCTGGAAGAGCGAGCTCGTGCCCGTGAACAGGAACGTCACCATCAGCAGCGAGCCGCCGATGCCCAGGATCCACTTGTTGTACTTGCGCAGGATCTTCAGCATGGAGATGCGGTTCCAGAAGTGCGGGTCAGGACCCAAACAAAGTCGGCCGACCGGAGGCCATCCGATCGGCCGAGAAGGATATCTGCCAAGAATCATATCGAGCGATCGCCGCCGCTACCGGCGGGCGTCGACATCGTGACTTAGCGGTAGAACTCGATGATCAGGTTCGTGTTCACGTCGAACGGAATCTGGTCGGTCGCCGGAACCGCCGCCACCCGGAGCTGAAGCTCAGAGGGGTTCAGGTCAAGCCAGCCCGGAACCTCGAAGCCCGCCAGCGACTCCATCGCCTCGCGGCTCAGCTTCTGAGCCTTGGGCTTCAGCGTGATCACATCACCCACCGACACGATGAAGCTCGAACGGTCCGTCTTGCGACCATTCACGAGCACGTGCCCGTGCGCCACCAGCTGACGAGCCGCCCAGATCGTCCGGGCCAGGCCCGCACGACGGATCACGTTGTCCAGACGACGCTCCAGCATCTGCAGCAGCATGTCGCCCGTGTTGCCCGGCATCGAGCCCGCAATCGCCATGAAGCGGCGGAACTGCTTCTCCAGAACGCCGTAGTGGAACTTCAGCTTCTGCTTCTCGTTCATGCGGATGCCGTAGTCGCGCAGGCGGCGGCTGCGGAAGCCGTGCATACCCGGATAGACCAGGGCACGCTTGGCCGTGTGCTTGGGAATGTCCGCAATCGGCACACCCACGCGACGAGAGAGCTTCAGCTTGGGACCGGTGTAACGAGCCATCAGAGATTCTCCGTCCACGGATCGGAACGCACACGAGGCAGGAACTCCTCGCAAACTCCGTCCGGGTGCCCGACGCAGTACGCTCCCATCTCTTGGAAGTCGTCGCGGCGGGCGATCTGTGCCGGGTGGCCGAGGCTTCGGTCCGGCGGGCCAAAAGAAACCAGATCCGGGCACTTCAATGCCGGGCCCCTATTGAAGGTCAGCCCAACGTTCGGGTCAAGCCCCCTCCTGGCCCCACCTCCCCCTCCCCATCCACCACTCATCCACACGATGTACCGCTTCTGTGCGCACAGATTTGCACAGCCCAGGAGCC
>CAZBXF010000130.1:0-9611 GCA_964495635.1 uncultured Phycisphaeraceae bacterium | reverse complement strand
GTGCCGTCTGCGAAGACCTGGATCTTGAGGACTGGCATGGTGGGCTCCGGGGCTGGTTGGGCGGTGGCTGAGGTCGATGGAGTGGTGGGGGGGCTTGCCTTCTCGCAGCCGCAGAGCATGAGGAGGGTTGCGGCTCCGATGATCCATGTGTGAGTGGGTGGAAGGTGCGAGGCGACGTCCTTGGCCGATTGCGGCCGCGGACGCTGGACTCTCTTGCGGGTCGTGGTGGAAAGTGCGGCCATGTTGTGGTCCCTCCGGTGCGGGTGTTTATGGGTCGATTTCGGGGCCGTGTGGCTCTTGGGTCTCATCCTCGATCCACTCGATGAACTTTGGTTCTGGTGGCTTCGGAAGCAGGTGGTCGCGATGAAACGGCGGATCCTCGTGCGGTGGAATCACGTCCTTGGGGAAGTCGGTTGCCCATCGCTTGCGAGTCGGCTCGTCGTCGTAGTAGCGGAGTCCGATCTGGATGGCCTCTTCCGAGCCGCTACCGATCGTGTCGATGTGATTGATCCAGCCGGACCCAGGGGGCATGATCGGCCCTGGCTCGCGGAGGAGGTCATTCCAGAGTTTTTCGTACAGCTCACGATCGCTGAGGTGGTTGGTGTGATAGAGGTACACATCGCGTTGTGCGAGCGAACGAATGATCTCCCAGAGCTTGGAGTGCAGCGTCGCGTCGTCGAGCGTCTCTGGCGCGGGCAGATCGACGCCAGACTTCACCAGCGCATCGAACTGGCACGAGAGCGGTGCGGACTCGTAACTGATGATGTTCTTGAGGAACTGCTCGTGAACTTCGGGCGGGCATGAGTCGCTGACGCCGGAAGGCCCCATGCCCAGCTCTTCGAGCTGACTTTCGAGGTGGTTGATGCGGATCGCACGGTCCGCGGCGTCGAGGCCGAGCGGGTCGTGTGGGGTTGGGGCGTCATGGGGGTCGTGGGCGTCGTTGGGTACGTTTGAGCTTGGCATCGAGCCTCCCAGAGTCCTTGCGAGAAAACCACTCGGTCGAGGTAAAGAGAGCCGACTCCTCCATCGTTACCGGCTGGACTCGATTCGAAAGTGTCGGTGCTCGTTCCATCGTTCATGGTCGCAGTGGCCTACCCGCAGCACGGCCATGAAACGGGTCTGTTTCGAGTGGTGCTCGGCGAAGGTGGCCTTGGATGGCAGGTAGGTGCGGGTGCTCAGACCGCCTGCCCGACGCGCGGCACGGAGGCTGGCGGCGCCTCCACGAGGGCCTTGATGAATGCGCGGAAGTCTTTCGCGCCGGGGAAGCAGCGGTTCTTGCCCTTGATGGTTGATGAGAACCAGACCTCGCCCGCGTGTGGGCCTTCGATGATGAGCAGAGGCCGGGCGTCCCACATCGTGCCGCCGATCGGGATGGCGCCTTCGGGGAGCCACTTGGGCCGCTTGGAGCCGTGCAGCCCGCCCCATTCCTCATCGATCTCGGTTTCGACGGGCTGCTCGGCGCCGGGGATGTCGTCCTCGCCCTCGGTGGGGAGTGGCGCGATCATGATTCCCTCGACGACGGCCTCTTTCCCGTCGATCTTCAGCATGAAGCAGTCGGGCTCGAGCACGTCCTCGTCGGGATCGTGCTTCTTCATGAAGTCGACGTACGCCTTCGGGAGTTCGCAGTTCCATTTCTTGGTCAGGCGCGTGACGTCCCGCTGCTTGAGCTTTGGCATGTTGGATCCCCTTTCAGATCAGGTCGGCAGGCCCCAGCAGGAGGCCTTGCGCTTCGGCGCGGGGAGAGACTACCCGAGATCGGTGCTTGTCGCGAGGGTGGATGTGCGGCGGACGGTCAGTGTGGAGTCTGTCAACTTGTTGACAAAGTCCAGATCTTGTGTATCGTCATGCATGCTTGACCCGGTGGCGGCACTCTCGGCGAAAGGGCTGCAGGTAACAGCTCAGCGGCTGGCCGTCCTTCGGGCGGTGGCTTCGCGTCCGCACTGCACGGCGGACGATGTGGCCGCGATGGTACGTGCGGAGATCGGAACGATCTCGCGGCAGGCCGTCTACGACGCGCTTGGGGTGCTGGCGGAGAGTGAGTTGCTTCGCCGGATCGAGCCCGCGGGTTCGGCGGCGAGGTTCGAGCAGCGTGTGGGCGACAACCATCATCATCTCATCTGCCGCACGTGCGGCAGGACGGTGGATGTGGACTGCACGGTGGGCAAGGCGCCGTGCATGGCGGCGGCGGACGCGTCGGGCTTTGAGATCGACGAGACTGAGATTATCTTCTGGGGGACGTGTCCTGGCTGCCTTGCGAGCCGCGCACGCGCGTCGAGTGGAGTCAAGAGCAAGGTCAGGTCGGCTCGAATCGTGGACTGAACTTCCAACTGGATCAGGGTGCCAACCCGCAGCAAGCAGAGAACTTCGATGTCAGCAATTTCCCAGAGCGCAAGCAAGTGCCCGTTCGCGGGCGGGGCCCGTCCGGAAGTCATGGCGAAGACCCGCTCGAACGCCGACTGGTGGCCCAACCAGCTCAACCTGAAGATCCTGCACCAGCGTTCGTCGCTCTCTGACCCTATGGGAGAGGCGTTTGATTACGCCGCGGAGTTCAAGACGCTGGACCTTCAGGCGGTGGTGAAGGACTTGACAAAGCTGATGACGGACTCACAGGAGTGGTGGCCCGCGGACTATGGGCACTATGGGCCATTCTTCATCCGCATGGCGTGGCACGCCGCGGGCACGTACCGCATCGCCGACGGGCGCGGCGGGGCGGGGATGGGCTCCCAGCGCTTCGCGCCGCTCAACAGCTGGCCCGACAATGGAAACCTGGACAAGGCGCGCCGGCTGCTGTGGCCCATCAAGCAGAAGTATGGCCGCAAGCTCTCGTGGGCGGACCTGTTCGTGCTGACGGGGAACGTGGCGCTCGAGTCGATGGGCTTCAAGACATTCGGCTTCGGCGGCGGGCGTGCCGACATCTGGGAGCCCGAGGAGGACATCTACTGGGGCCCCGAGGGGAAGTGGCTGGATGACCAGCGCTACCGCGGCGACCGCCAGCTCGACAATCCGCTCGCGGCGGTGCAGATGGGCCTGATCTACGTGAATCCCGAGGGACCCAACGGCAACCCGGATCCCCTTGGCTCTGCGCGCGATATCCGCGAGACCTTTGCGCGCATGGCGATGAATGATGAGGAGACGGTGGCGCTCACGGCCGGCGGGCACACCTTCGGCAAAGCGCACGGCGCCGCGAGCGCGACGCACGTCGGCCCCGAGCCCGAGGGGGCGCCGATCGAGGAGCAGGGCCTGGGCTGGAGCAACAGCTTCGGCAGCGGCAAGGGTGTTCACACGATCACCAGCGGCCTCGAAGGGGCGTGGACTCCCAATCCGATCAAGTGGGACAACGGATACTTCGAGACGCTCTTTGGCTACGAGTGGGAGCTGACCAAGAGCCCCGCTGGCGCGCATCAGTGGAAGCCCAAGGGCAGCGCCGGTGCCGGCACCGTGCCCGATGCGCACGACCCGAGTCGGCGTCACGCGCCGATGATGTCCACGGCGGACATGGCGATGCGGATGGACCCTGCGTACGAGAAGATCTCACGCCGCTTCATGGCCAACCCGCAGGAGTTCGCGGACGCCTTCGCACGGGCGTGGTTCAAGCTGACGCACCGGGATATGGGGCCGCGGGTGCGGTATCTGGGGCCGCTGGTGCCCAAGGAAGAGCTGATCTGGCAGGATCCGGTGCCGCCGGTGGACCATGCGCTGGTCGACGCGAAGGACATTGCGGCGCTCAAGGCCAGGGTGCTGGCTTCGGGCGTTTCGATCACGGAGCTGGTTACGACGGCGTGGGCGTCGGCCTCGACGTTCCGCGGCAGCGACAAGCGCGGCGGCGCCAACGGAGCGCGAATCCGCCTCGCGCCTCAGAAGGACTGGGAGGCCAACCAGCCGGCGGTAGTGGCGAAGGTGCTGGGCGCACTCGAGACCATCCAGCGTGAGTTCAACGCTGCTTCGGGCGCGAAGAAGGTCTCGCTCGCGGACCTCATCGTGCTGGGCGGCTGTGCCGCGATCGAGGCGGCTGCGAAGAAGGCCGGGCACGATGTCACGGTTCCGTTCACGCCGGGACGCACCGATGCGACGCAGGCCCAGACCGATGTTGCGTCGTTCGCGGTCCTGGAGCCCGTGGCGGACGGCTTCCGCAACTACGTTCGGAAGGGGCTTGAGGAGAAGGTCGCTGAGCTCCTGATCGACCGCGCGTGCCTCATGACCCTCACCGCGCCGGAGATGACGGTGCTCGTCGGTGGAATGCGCGCCCTGGGCGTGAGCGGTGGCAACGCCTGCCACGGCGTCTTCACGAAGCGACCGGGCACGCTCAGCAACGACTTCTTCGTCAATCTGCTGGACATGGGCACGAAGTGGCAGCGGTCGGCGACCACGCCGGGCGTGCTCGAAGGGCGCGACCGGAACGGCTCGGGCGCCGTCAGGTGGACGGGCACCGTCGTTGATCTGGTCTTCGGATCCAACTCGCAGCTGCGGGCGCTTGCCGAGGTCTACGCATCCAGCGATGCCGAGCGGAAGTTCATCGATGACTTCATCCGGGCGTGGGACAAGGTGATGATGCTCGACCGGTTCGAGGTCGGGGCATGACGTGATCGACCCTGTGGAGCCTCATGCGAAGCACACTTCCCTCCGGCATCGAGATCTCCCTTCGCCCACCAACGTGGGACGATGTGCCGCTGATGTTCGAGATCGGCTGTGATCCCGTTGCGTGCGAGATGGCCGGCGTGAAGCCTCGAACGCGTGAGGCGTTCGTGGCGCGCTGGAAAGAGGTCTTTGCCGATCCGGCGATCAACACGCGCATCATCGAGGTCATCGCTCGCCCGCCCGGCCCGCGCGAGTTTGCGGGGAGCATCTCCGTCTTTCAGGCGCCGGGTGAGGCCCGCGACAGCATCGGCTACTGGATTGCGCGGCCTCATTGGGGCCGGGGTGTCGCTTCGCATGCGCTGGCGATGTTCCTGACCGAGGAGCTTCGCCGTCCGCTGCATGCGACGGCCTCAACACGAAATCTCGCGTCGCTGCGCGTCCTGGAGAAGAACGGGTTCCGCCTCGTCAGGCGGTTTCAGGGTGAGGAGACCGATCGGTACCTTGCCCGTGAGGTGGCCGAGTTCGTGCTGGAGTGATCGGGGCTGCGCGCTCCGCATTCAACGCTTCGGGCTTGGGACATGCTGATCGACGAGGATCGGGTTCCCGTCGGGATCCGTCAGCATGAAGTAGGCGGGCCCGTCGGTCGCCTCGTCCGCCGCGGGGTTCGGCGTGATGCCGCGCTCCCTGAGCTGCTTCTGAAGCTCGCGGACATCCGTGAACTGCGACAGTGTCGCGGCGTCGCTGTCCCAGCCCGGGTTGAAGGTCAGCATGTTGCGATCAAACATGCCCTGGAAGAGGCCGACCTTGGTCTCCCCATTCTTGAGGACGAGCCAGTTCTTGCTCTGGTCCCCGCCGACAACCCTGAAGCCGAGCTTCTCATAGAACGCCCGCGAGGCGGCGATGTCCTTGACGGCGAGGCTGATTGAGAAGTTCCCGAGCTGCATGGCGGGGTCTCCGGGTGTGTGGGACGTCGTGGCCGCTGCCGCGTCGCTTCGTGTGCGTGGGGATGACTTCAGTGTCCCGGTGCGGGCGTGAGTGTGTCGCGTGAGCCGACTCCCTCGTCGGTGATGGCGTGTCCGTGCTCGGTGCCGCTTGGGGAGGAGGGGTCCTCTTCCGAGGCGATCAGCGGCTTGCCGTGCTTGAGGCCGACGCCGGCGATGTAGATCAGCGCGAGGGGCTTGGCGGACTCGGTCCCGAGCTGGTTGATGCGTGCCTGCATGGCGGCGACCTTCTCGGGGTGGGCCGCGGCGAGGTTGTTCTTCTCGTACGGGTCCTCGGCGATGTTGAAGAGGTCGACGCTGGTGGGGATGAGCGAACGCCAGATCAGCTTCCAGTCACCCTGGCGGATGGCGCCGCGGAAGGGCTCGATGTTGTAGACGACTTCGGTGCGGGGCGAGGGCTTGCCTTCGGCGATCGTGGGCCACACGTTGAGGCCATCGAGGGGCTTGCACTTCTCGGTGGAGGCGCCGGCCAGGGCCGTGATCGTCGGATAGATGTCGACGATGTGGATGATGCCGTCCACGGTCTGCGGCGTGATGCGTCCCGGCCAGTTGGCGGCGGCCGCGACGCGCGTGCCGCCCTCGAAGAGCGTGCCCTTTCCATCGCGGTACGGGCCGTTGTCGCAGGGGAGCTTGGTCTTGGAGAGGTCGGTCATCTGGCCGGCGAACATGGCGTTGGTGGTGCCGCCGTTGTCGCTGTGGAAGATGATGAGCGTGTTGTCGCGCAGGCCCTTCGCGTCCAGCGCGGCCACGACGCGCCCGATCTCGTCATCGAGCGAGGCGACCATCCCGGCGTAGATCCGGCGGGTGGGATCTTCGATGTGCTTGAAGCGATCGATGTACTCCTGCGGAGCCTGGTAGGGCGTGTGGGGCGCGTTGAAGGCGAGATAGAGGAAGAAGGGCTGGGCCGGGTCGCGCTCGTTGATGTACTTCACGGCGTCGTTACCGAGGAGCTGCGTCGTGTACCCCTCTTCATGGACGGGCTTGTTGTCGCGGAACCAGTCCAGCACGCCGAAGTCGCTGTGCGTGTAGTAATCAAGCTCGCCGATCATGGGCCCGTACTGATAGTCAAAGCCGCGCTGGCGGGGCCAGTACTTCTTGTCGGCGTGACCGAGGTGCCACTTGCCGATGATCGCCGTCGTGTACCCCGCCTCCTTGAGCGCCTGCGGCAGGAGCCACTCGGTGGTATCGAGCCCGTAGCCCGCCGGGCCGGGGATGACGATCGTCTGGAGGCCGTAGCGGAAGGGGTAGCGGCCCGTGAGCAGCGCGGCCCGCGTTGGCGTGCACATGGGCTGGACGTAGAACTGCGAGAACCTTGCCCCGCCCGCCGCGAGCGCGTCGAGGTTGGGCGTCTTGAGGTCGGTCGCGCCGTTGAAGCCGACGTCCTTCCAGCCCAGATCATCGGCGACGATGTGGATGATGTTGGGGCGTGCCGCGGTCGCGGCGGCGTTGGTGGATCCCTGGGCGAGGGCGAGGCCGGGCACGAAGGCCGCGAGCGCGACGACCGCCGCGGCGAGGAGAGCGATGATGTTCAAGGGAACGTCCTTTCAACAGTGGTAAAGGTCCATTTTATCGCCGCGGTCCGCGTGCCGCAAGCTTCGGGATGTGGCGGCGGTTCGGCCCGCGTATACCCCTCTTTCCGGCCATTTCCGGCGAGAAGTTCGATCGTCGACATCGCCATCCGTCTACGCTCCGCCATGCTTTCATCACTCCGGCTTTCGTCAATTTCCGCCATCTGCCTCCTCGCTGCTTCGGCGATTGCTCAGCCGATCCCCGTGACGCTCACTGGCGCGCCGGGGAGCTACACGCTCATGCGTGGCGGCAAGCCGCACTTCATCGCGAGCGCCGGCGGCGTCGACCACATCGCCTCGCTCGCGGCCGCGGGGGGCAACTCGGTTCGGACGTGGGGTGCTGATGACATCGGGCCGCTGCTTGATGAGGCCCATCGCCTTGGGATGTCCGTCACGGTCGGCATCTGGCTTGAGCACGAGCGGCACGGCTTTGACTATGACAACAAGGAGATGGTCGCGGCCCAGTTCGAGAAGGCCAAGGCCGCGATCCTGAAGTACAAGGACCATCCCGCCGTGCTGATGTGGGGCATCGGCAACGAGATGGAGGGTGATGGCAACGACGAGGCGATCTGGATCGCGATCAACGACATCGCGAAGATGGCCAAGGAGCTCGATCCCAACCACCCGACCATGACCGTCGTCGCGGAGATGGGTGACAAGGGGCAGAAGGTCAAGAACATCCATCGCCTCTGCCCCGACATCGACATCATCGGCATCAACAGCTACGGCGGCGGGCCCAGCATCGCCGAACGCTACAAGCAGCACGGCGGCACCAAGCCCTACATCATCACCGAGTTCGGCCCCAACGGCACCTGGGAGATCGGCCGCAACGCCTTCAAGGCGCCCATCGAGCCCACCAGCACGCAGAAGGCCGCGTCGTACCGCGCCACGTACGAGAAATCAGTCCTGGGTGCCAAGGGCACGAGCCTGGGCTCGTACGCCTTCCTCTGGGGCAACAAGATGGAGGCGACGGCCACGTGGTTCGGCATGCTCCTCCCCGACGGCACGCGCCTGGCCGCGGCGGAGACGATGAGCGAGCTGTGGACCGGCAAGCCCCCGGCCAACCGTGTCCCCGTCATCAACGCCTTCGCCTATGACGGCCCCGACCGTGGCAAGAAGGGTGACCAGCTCAAGATCAAGCTCAACGTGACAGACCCCGAGAACGACACGCTCAAGGCCGAGTGGGTGCTGCTGCGCGAGACGGAGCAGTACGAGACCGGCGGCGACTTCATCGCGACGCCCGAGCAGCTCGTCGCCGCGGTGCACGACGCCTCGCTCACCGGCGCGACGGTGCACCTGCCAGGCCCGGGCGTCTACCGCATCTACGCCTACATCCGCGACGGCAAGGGCGGGGGCGCGACGGCGAACCTGCCGCTGCTGGTGGAGTGAGGGTTGCAGTGATGTGCTGATGCCAGAGGCTCCCTCTCGGCCTCAACGGGGAGCTCCCTCCTCCGGCTCCTCCATCCCCGGCAGATAGAGCTGCCGCGCGGTAGAGGGAACTTGGGAGCTTTGCACGGGGAGGCAATGCTGTTTGGCTTCTTCTTGACCAATTTCGATGGCGGGGAAGTGCGCGCGAACATACGCCGCCATCCTCTCGATCGTCCCTTCGGGGCCTGCGGTGAGTTCGAACCAGCCGTCGTCGAGCTTGTCCCAGTCTGTTTCGCTGATGGCTTCCATCAGCGTCGACGAGAGCCACTCTTGGCTTGAGTAGTCGTGTCCGGGATGACTCGCCTCCGCCGCTCTGACCAGTTCAATGGCCAGATCACACCGGTCGGCGCACTCGCTCATGCCGAGGAGTCGATACCCGCGGGCCGCGATGGGTACGACCCAGCCCACGTTGTTGTAATAGACACTTGGCCAGGCGCCGTTGGAAATCAGCGGTTCGAGATGCCACCGGATGGCGAAGAGCGCGGCCACGTCGGAGCCGGTGTGCCAGAGCGGTCCCCCGTGAAGCTCACGGTCAAGCTCGCGGCCGTGGCTTCGCGCGAAGTGCTTGAGGATCTCGTCAGAGTTTGTCATGTCTGAGTCGAGTCTACTGAGTCCGTCTGTGGTCTGGCTTGTGACGGGCCGCGTATCTGGCGGCATGCCGGGCGATGGATTCTGCAAATGCCGCAGAAATGCACGCCGATGCCAGAGGAAGGGGCAGCCCCTTCCTCCGGCACCTCCATCCCCGAAAGACAAAGACGCCAAGAAGTGACACGCCGAACCGGCGCGGTATCAGTTCTTCGCCCCGACGGGCAACGCCGTGAAATGAAGCAACTCGCTACCCGGGCGTTCGAGCCATTCGGCCATGCGCATTTCGCCCCTTGGGCGCTCGGTCGTTGCGAGTGGCTTCAGCCACTCAAAGGCATGCCCTTCGGGCTCCTGGCCCCTTGGGCCAACGCCGCCGCAATGCCCGATCGCCTGCAAAGGCTCGCGTGGTATCCGCCGGATCTCAGCCACTCCGAGATGCTCCAGAACAGAGGTC
>CAZBXF010000129.1:7136-9635 GCA_964495635.1 uncultured Phycisphaeraceae bacterium | reverse complement strand
CACGCCACGACCACGCCCTGCACAGGGCCTCATCAGGTCCTGCTCACGCCATCAGATCACCATGTGTTCATCCCGCGCACGCCGCCGTCGCGTCCATGCCGCGTCCATGCCGAGCCGACGCCGAGCTCATGCCGAGCTGATGCAGTGTTGATGCAGCGTTGATGCGGAGTGAATGCCGCGTGAACGCCGCGTGGTCTCGCGCGCTCGCTCGCCGGCCGCTTGAGCGCGTCAGCCCTCCGCCAGACGCACTCCCACTCTTGCTGGACCCCTTCCTCGTTCGTCCGCGCCGTCACGCCCCAGATCGCGTGACACCGGACCACATCTCCACTCCCCCAAGGCACCCCTCGCTCGCCGCCCAACAGCACGCGGCGGCACACCCGGCCCTGCCGAGCATCCAACCACCCCGTCATCCGGACCACGCAGCCACCCAGTCAGCGATGCGACGTGCCGGCGACTCGGTCGGGCACACGATCGCGCACGCTCACACGCGATCCCGATGGTCTCCGGCTCCGCCGCCCCCGCCAGCGTCACACCTTGAACCGCCGGACCTCCGAGTCGAGCGCCTCAGCCTGCGACGAGACATCCGTCGCGGCCCGCCCCACCTGCTCACCAGCCTGCGCCATCTGCTCCACCGTCGTGCCGATGGTCTGGATGCGCTGACGCATCGCCTCCGCGTTCGCAATGATCGCGTCCAGGCTCTGCCGCGTGCGGTCGCTGTGCTGGCGCGCCTCGTTCGTCAGCTGCCTGGCGGACTTCAGCTGCGCCGCCGCCCGCTCCGTCTGCCCGCTGATGAGCTCGATCACCTTCGTGATCTCGTGAGTCACGTTCACCGTCCGCTCCGCCAGCTTCCGCACCTCATCCGCGACCACCGCAAAGCCGCGCCCATGCTCGCCCGCCCGTGCCGCCTCGATCGCCGCGTTGAGCGCCAGCAGGTTCGTCTGGTCCGAGATGTCCTGGATGAGCTCCACCGACCGCTCGATCTGCTTGCTGTGCTCCAGCAGGCCATCGACCGACTCTCCGCCCTGCGCAACCCCGTCGCCGATCCGCGCCAGCGACCCGATCGTCTCCGCAACCACGCTCGAGCCCTCGCGCGCATCGCCCGCCGATCGCTCCGCCGTGCTCGACGCCTCGCGGATCGTCTCGCTCGCCTCCGTCACGCTCCGTGCCATCTCCTCCGCCGTCGCGGCCATCTCCGTTGATGAGGCCGCCGTCGTCTGTGACATCCTCGACACCTGCCCGATGACGTCGCCCAGCGAACCAAGGAACCGGTTGATGCCCGCCGCCAGGTCCCCCAGGCCCCCCGTCACCTGCTCCCCGACCCTGAGCCGCAGGTTGTTCTCCGCCTCAACCCGGTTGAGGTCGGAGATCAGCGACGCAACCCCGCGCTTCAGGTCGTCGCGATCACGCTCGGTCTCGATCTCCCGCTCCACCGCGCGCCGCACGTCCGAACGCATCATCTTCACGCAGTAGAGCTGGAACCCGACCTGCACCACGACGTACGTCGCATGCTCCACGACGATCATCACGCTCGAGTCCACCACGCCCGTCAGCGTCCGAGTCAGGAACAACCCGCGCAGCAGGTGGTCCGCCGCCGTGACGCCTGCCGCCGCGATGATCGGCCACCAGTCCCGGTAGATCATCAGGATGGCCAGCGACACAAAGACCGCAAAGTGCGCCTCGATCCTTCCTCCCGCCAGATAGATGAACAGGCCCACCATCGCCGCCTGGCTCGCGCCCATCACCGTCCGCGTCACCAGCGCGCCCGCCCGCAGCCTCGACAGCGCAAAGCCCGGCACCGCCGCAAGCCCGCCCAGCACCAGCGCCAGCACGACGTGTGGATGCGTGGAGCCCTCCGCCCCGACCCACGTCGTCGGCGTGTACAGGAGCGACGCCGCAAGCAGCAGCACCCACTGCACCATGAGGCCAACCCCAAAGAGCCTGTCCGCCCGCCTGTACCCGACCGACATCTCGGAGGCAAAGACCTCGTCGATCGTCCTCGCGAACACCGGAACAGAGTCAGTCCCGCTCCCCGCGCTCATCGTCTGTGTGTTCATGATCTGTGTGCTCACGCTTGCTCGGCGCTTGGCCGCAATCTTCGTACCCCGCACGCAACCCGCACCCTCACCCCTTTGACCCCGCCGCCCGCCCGCAGCAGGCTCCGCCAGCCGTGCCCGCATCGGGCAACCCAAGCGGCGCTCCACCGAAGATCGGACATCCAAAGACCGTCAGCCGCTCGCTCCCCCCCTCAAACGCTCCCTCACCCGCCAGCGCCGACTCGAACTTCCCCAGCGCATCGCACGCCCCCTCATGCCCGCGCCCCGGAGTCACTCCACCCGAGAAGCGCACACGCCCATCGGCATCCGCCACGATCACGTGCCCGCTCGTCGTCACGCCAAACCGCCGCGCCTCCTCACCCGCCACATCCACCATCACCCGCACATCCACCGCCGCGCCCAGCCGCGCGACCCACGCCTCCACCTCTGACCCCTCCTGCTCCGC
>CAZBXF010000129.1:0-7036 GCA_964495635.1 uncultured Phycisphaeraceae bacterium | reverse complement strand
CAGCCCCGCCCCAGGCCCGCTCGACACGATCACCAGCGTGGTCCGCGTCCCGTCCTCCGCCCCCGGCCACACGCTCCGCAGATTCGCCATCGTCGCCCGCGTGCACGGACACCGCGGGTGCACAAACAGCACCACCGTCGGCCCCGCTCGCTCGCGCTCGATCGCACTCCCCTCGGGCCACGACCCGATCACATGGCCACCTGTCCCGGGACGCGCCGAGTACGCGTGCATCGCCCCCAGCCCGCCCCCCAGCGCAAGCAGCCACGCCGACGCCGCGACTCCCCAACCAAGTCTCTGAGGCCACGCCATGACACCACTCCCGTCGGGCCCCGCGCCGCGCGGCGACACCCCGACCATTCAATCGACCGGGCCAGCCGCCAACTTCCGCGCATGTCAAGGAAACCCACCGGTCTCGACGAAAAGCAGACCATCGGA
This sequence comes from uncultured Phycisphaeraceae bacterium, assembly GCA_964495635.1. Classification (GTDB taxonomy): domain Bacteria; phylum Planctomycetota; class Phycisphaerae; order Phycisphaerales; family UBA1924; genus JBBASU01. Next base: position 6,601 of record CAZBXF010000129.1, on the reverse strand, counting down.
TCAAGTGGGCGTGAATCCGCCCGCGATCGCCAGTCCATCGTCCCGAGGCCGCCGCCGCTACGGCCGCGGCCGCTCGGGCGCGTTGTTGTACGGATCCGGCGGCACCACCTCGTTCAGCACCAGAATCTCCGTGCGCTGGTTCGTCTGGGCCTCGTCCGCCGTCCGCGCCCGCGCGATGATCGGTGCTGAGTCCCCGCTCGACACCAGCCGGATCTGTTCCCAGCTCACCCCCAGCCGCGTCAGCTCCTCGCCCACGGCCCACGCCCGCTCGTACGCCAGCGTGCGCCCGCTCTTGACATCGCGCCAGGTCTCCCACTTGCTCGCGTGCCCGCGCACCTCGATGATCCAGCGCGTCCCCGCGATCCGCTCGGCGATCTGCGCCAGCGTCTCACGCGCGTTCTGGTCGAGCGTCGTTTCCTTGTCCCCGAACTGCACGAACCCGCCATCACCCGTCCAGTCCGTCGGGCGCAGCGTCTGCACACGCTGCCCGTCACCCGGCGGCGCCTCGTCGTTGCTCTCACCCTTCCCCAGCCGCTGCCGAAGCCGCCTCACCAGCGCCTGGTCCTCCGCCGCCGTCGAGCTCAGCGAGACCGGATTGTGGAACGCCTCCCGAACCGCGATCGCCAGGTCCAGAAGGCGATCGTCCGCCGTCTCGCCCGGCGGCCCGTCCGTCGAGCCCTTCGGCCCCATGTTCATCGCAAGCAGAATCACGAAGAAGCCCATCATCAGCAGCACGTTGTCCGCGAACGAGACGATCCACCCTTCCTCGTGCTCGTGCTCCGCGTGCGCGTGCGGATGGTGCTTCTTGTGCTTCTTCTCGTGCCCGTCGCCGTGCCCCTCACCCTTCTCGCCGTGCTCGTCGTGCGCCATGGCCTGCCTCCGTGCCGCCGCCCCTCACCTCACGCCGCCTTCAGCATCGTGCGGCTCGCCGCCGGCACGAACGCCGCCATCTTGTCCAGCGTCGCACGCGGATTCTCGCCCGCCTGGATCGACAGGATCCCCTGCAGCATCAGCTCACGCCGCAGGATCTCCTCGCCGGCCCGGTACGCCAGCTTGTCACCCATCGGCCCCGCCACGCAGTTGGCAAGCACCGTCCCGTACATCGTCGCCACGACCGCCACCGCAAGCATGTACCCCATCGTCGCGATGTCACCGCCCAGGCTCTTGAACATGCCGATCTGACCCATCAGCGTCGCCACAAGCCCCAGCCCCGGGCCGTACGTCTTCAGCAGATCAAAGAACTTCTTTCCCGACTTGTGCCGGTCCTGCATCGCCATGATCTCAAGGCGCATCGTCGCCTCGATCGTGTCCGGCTCCACCCCGTCCACCGCCATCTTCAGCCCGTTCGCAAGGAACGCGTCGTCGATCTTCGCAACCTCACCCTCCAGCGCCAGGATCCCGTCACGCCGCGCCTTCTCCGCCAGATTCGCCATCAGCGTGATCGTCTCGATCGTCGGCCGCGACGTGTTGAACATGAACTTCTTCACATACCCCGGCACCATCTTGATCCGGTCCATGGGCATCGACATCAGGACCGCCGCGATCGATCCCAGGATCACCATGTAGAAGCCCTTGGACGACCACAGCGACATCAGATCGCCGTGCGTCGCCTGCCAGCAGACCAGCGCACACACGCCGAACATGAGCAGTGATCCCGAGATGCTGGCCTTGTCCATGGCGATAACTCCGAGAGTGAGTCTGGATGGACTCTGCCGCCTGCATCGACACAAACCGCGTCCCTCTTGAGGCCCGCCCGGCCCCTTCGAACGCATTCTTCCCCCCATCCCGCCCAGCCCGGTCGCCCCTCATCCGCCCGCCTCCTCCCAGGCGCAGCAAAAACCCCGCCGCGCGGCGGGGTCGGATCAAGGTCCCACGCATCAGTCCCACCCTACTTCGCCGCGAGCACCGGCTTCATCTCCGCCTGAGCCTTGGTCTTGTAACCAATGATCAGCTTCATCTCCCCCTCGATCTTCACCTTGTCCTTGGACGCCGCCACGTCCGACATCAGCCCCACGTTCTTCTGGGCCCGCTCGTACGGCGCCGCCAGCGTCGTCAGCTCCGCGAAGGCCTTGTTCATCGCCACCTTCGCGTTCGCAAGGTCCATGGTCTTCTTCGCCGTCATCGCGGCCTTCGCCTTCTTGATCTCGTCGCCGATCTTCGTGTACAGCGTCTTGGCCTTGTTCGCCGCCGCGTGCAGCACCCGCACGTTCAGCGCCTGCTGGTCCTTCTCCTCCTCCAGTTCCTCCTCAACCTCGGCCTTCGTCCCCGCGATCAGCGCCTTGATGCGTTCCTGCGACGCCTTCCGATGGTCCACCCCCCCCGAGGACTGGCGGATCGCATCCATGGACGGATCGTTCCCGAACGTGCCGATCTCGGTCGCCAGCTTCTCAAGGTCCGGCAGGCTCTTGTTCCCCGTCCCCAGCAGCGTGCTCACGCTCTTCTTCCGCGACGCGATGTCGTCCTTCACTTCCTTCTCGAGCGCCTGGAACCGCTTCACCGCCATCGCAATCGGCCCCTGCCGCAGCTCCGACATCTTCTTCGCCTGCGCCTCCAGCCCCACCAGGTGCTTCTCGATCGACTCCGAGAGCTTCTTGACCTCCGGATCACTCAGGAAGTCCGCGAGCGCCGTCCCCTGCTTCCCCTTGGCCTTCAGCGACTGGATCCGCAGCCCCAGCTCCTTCTCGCCATTCTCGATCAGCCCCGGCGTCTGCCCCATGAACTGGATGTTCTTCTTCAGGGGCTCCGCAAAGCCCTCAACTGCTTCCTTGATCTCATCCAGCTCTTTCCGGTATTCCGCCAGCGCCTTCGCCATGGTGTGCTTCCTTTGTTTGGGTGTGGACGAATACTCGGCCCACACACCAATCAGCGAAGAAACACGCCGCCGCGCCCGGCCACACGGACAGTCTTTTTGCCCCCTCCCTCCCCTGTCCCTCCCCCTCACCGCCGCCGCCGCAACCCCATCACCATCATCCCCACCACCCCCAGCCCCATCACCCCCGGCGCCGGCACATACACCGAGTTCCCGAGCACCCCCGTCGCGAGGCGTCAGCCACCCGGCCGCTCCTCAAGCAGCTTGCCGAGCTTGTGCGGGGTCAGTCCGAGTTCCGTCGCCGTCGAGGCGCGGCTTCGACCTAACCGAAGCATGGACATGGCCTTGTTTCGCAGCACATCCTCTTGGGCGTTCTTGATCTCCAGTTCGTAGATGTTCTTCGCCTCGCTGCTGATGTCGTCGAGTTGCGATCCGTACTCGTCGGCTTTCGAGTCAAAGACTTCGCCTGCGACGAAGCGGCGTGCATCGGCTTGAGTTGCCTTCTGGAAGCGAGGATCTTCAGCCAGCTGCGTCGCGAGTGCGGTGACCTCAGCTTAATCGAGCTTCTCCATGTCTTGATCGCCATCGTCTGGACCTTCGAGCGCTTCACGTGTGGCGTAAACGTACTGATTCCACGGAGAGTGCCAGTCGAACCTGAAGTTCGCCACCGGATCACTGACGATGAACCCGAGCGAGAACGACGAGATGTGACCCACGCGAGCTCGACACTTCTCCAGTTCGATCAGAACGGCGCGTTGCGACTCGACTTCGTCGTCATCAGCACCTTGGGCGACCGCGATTGCCTCTTCAAGGTCCGCTTGCTCAAGTCTTCGGATCTCAACGGTGACGAGCTTGGCATTGAGGGAAACAGCTGCCTGCAGAAACACTCCCCAAGCCGCAGACCCTCCGCCTGAAAACTCCATGTCCATCCTGGGAACACCCGGCACTTCCGAAAGCGTCCCGTGAACAACCAGGATGCCATGTTCTTTGAATCGGTCGAGAAACTGCGTGATCTGTGGTTCAATGGTGTCCATCTCGAACCAATCTCCTGACACGACATGCACACCGAAGTGGTCGCCATCGCGTGTTTCGTTTTCGCTCTCCGCGGACGCTCCGGGCGCGGCCGCTGGATCGATCACACTCGATCGTAGCGGAGGCGGCTCGCTTCGCCCGCTGGATCAGCCCGTGTTGATCTCGTCTTGGCGTAGGAGATCGAAGAGAATTCTGACTGCGCAGTGTTTCGAGAGCGGCGCGGTGACACCCATCGTGTTCATCCGCCGAGCGCAAACGTAGATCGCCTCCCCCTCACCGCCGCCGCCGCAACCCCATCACGGCCATCCCCACCACCCCCAGCCCCATCACCCCCGGCGCCGGCACCGGCGTCAGCACATACACCGAGTTCCCGAGCACCCCCGTCGCGTTGCCGATCCCCACGATCGTCGTTCCATCAAACGACCCCGGCACCGCCGCCGAGAAGACGCTCCGCAGCGACTGCCACCCCGCCGCCTCGATCCCCCCGGGCACAAACGCCGTGACATCAAACACCCCGTCCGTCCGCGTCCACCAGAACACGCGCGTCGTCAGGGTCGCATAGTCCAGATACGTCCCCAGCACCGTCCGATTGTCCAGCACCAGCGCGGGCGTCGTGAACGCCTCGTTGTTCGCCGACGTGCTGAAGACCAGCGGCACCGTCGTCATCGTGACCGAGTCGTAGAACCACCCCGTGTTGCTGATGAACGGCCCCGTGTACCGCGACGACACCCCAATCGCGTCCCCCAGCCCATTGATCGCCAGCCCCTGGCTGTCCTGGAACCCGTTCTGGTTCGTGTGCAGCGCATCAAACAGCCCCACACGCCGCGTCTGCTCGTTCGCATCAACCCAGATCGACCGCCCCCCGTTGAACAGCGCACTCGCCCGCGTCGACTCCCCCAGCACCGCCCCGCTCGCCCCAATCGCGATCGCGCGGCTGAACTGCGTGCCACTCACCGGCACCGTGTGATCCACATCCGTGAACCCGATCCGCCGCGTCACACCGTTGGCATGCACCCATGCTGACTGACCGTTGGTCCCTGTCGTCGGGTCATACCTCGTCGAATGCCCGATCACGCTCCCCTGACCGTTGATCGCGATCGTCTCCGAGTACTGCGGCCCGACCGGCGACGTGTGCTCCGCATCAGTCAGCCCGATCCGCGTCACAACCCCCGATGGGCTCGCGAGCCACGCGTGGTTCCCCGTCTGGTTCGGGTAGTACGCCATCGTCTCCCCGATCACCATCCCACCCGCCGAAATCGCCCGGATGTTCTGCGTCTGCATCCCCGTCGGGCTCGTGTACTGAGCACCAAAGAACCCGATCCGCCGCGACTCCACGCCATCATCCACCCACGCCGAAGTGCCGCGGTCAAGGAGCGCGGTGTACCGCCGCGAGATTCCCGCGACCACACCAGAAGCGCTCATCACCGAAGTGAACCCCGACCGCAGCCCATCCGTCCGCGTGTGCTCCGCGTCCGTCAGCCCGATGGTCTGCGTCACGCCACCCCGCCGCGCCCACGCCGTGGTCCCAGTCCAACCCGCAACACCCGACGACAACTGCCGCGAGAACCCCGCCGTGTCCCCGCTCGCGTTGATCGCCCGCACGCCCGAGTTCGTGATCCCCCCCGGCCCCGTGTGCAGCGCATCCGTCAGGCCCAGCGTCGTCGTCGTCACACCGTCCGTGATCCACGCCGTGTTGGTGATGAGCGTCCCCTGGTAGCGCGCGCTGTTCCCCGCCGCCAGCCCCGACGGCGTCAGCCCGACAAAGCTGCTGATCTGCGTCCCATCTCCGCTCGTGTGCGCCGCATCAAAGAACCCCACCCGCGTCGTCACACCATTCCGCCCCAGCCACACCGCCAGCCCCCGCGCCTCCCCGGCCCCCGTGAACCGGTTCGAAGTCCCCGCCACCGTCCCCGCGGCGTTCATCAGGTTCGCCGTCGACTCATGCCGCCCCGAGGCATTCGTGTACCCCGGCCCATACAGCCCAACCCGCGTCAGCACAAACGGCCCCGGCTGCGCCATCGCCGCGCCCGAGCCCACGACCATGGCCGCTACCACGCCCAATCCACAGCACAGCATCGCACCCTTCATGACCAATCTCCTCAATCTCCGAGCTTCCCAGCATCGCGCCGAATCGTGTCCAAGGCCTACCGGCCAGCCCCGCCATCGGTTGCGGCAGGGTTCACTGCTCTCGGCGGAGCCAACCGGAGCCCCGCCTCCCCCAGCCCTCCCCCCGCGCACCCTGCCGCCGATGCCCGCTCCGCGATCCCAACTCAGCAAAATCTACCCGTCCTCGTCGGTCTCGCAACACCGATCCTGCGCTTCATTCCCACGAGCAGTCCGGCGAAGAACGCCACGCCCCCCGGGACTTCGGACGGTCCGAAGCTCCGCACCCCGCGGCGTCATCGTCCGACTCCACCGGAGCCCAGCCCATGCCCACCCCCAACAAGCCCAACACCCCAAACAAGCCCAACATGCCCACCAAATCCGCCACGAAGCCCGCTGCCAAGCCCGCCGCCGCTCAGGCCGCCAAAGTTGCCGGAAAGGTCGCCAACGGCTCCCTCGCGGTCGCCAAGGTCCCAGTCAAGGTCGCCGGCGCCGTCGTCAAGGAAGTCGGCAGCCGCGCCCTCCGCGCAGGCGCGGTCGTCACCGGCGTCGACAAGGTCATTGACAAGAAGGGTCCCGGCTTCTTCAGCGGCGGCCTGATGTCCTGACGCGCCGTGTCACCCCGTGTCGCCCGTGTCACCCCCTCACCCCCTCACC
>CAZBXF010000128.1:0-9769 GCA_964495635.1 uncultured Phycisphaeraceae bacterium | reverse complement strand
AGCAGCAGGTGCTCGAGACGATCGTCAAGATCACGGGCCAGAAGCCGGTGGTGGTGAAGGCCCGCAAGAGCGTCTCGAACTTCAAGCTCCGTGCGGGGTTCGAGAGCTCGGCGATGGTGACGATCCGGCGCGACCGGATGTGGCACTTCCTCGATCGTCTGATCAACCTCGCCGCTCCGCGTATCAAGGACTTCCGCGGGCTGAACGAGAAGGCCTTCGACCGCCAGGGCAACTATGCGATGGGCCTGACGGAGCAGGGCGTTTTCCCCGAGATCAACATGGCCGAGGCGCAGTTCACGCACGGCATGAACATCAACATGTGCTTCAGCAACAGCACCCCCGAGCGGAGCCGCTTCGTGCTCGAGCAGATGGGGATGCCCTTCCGCAAGCCTGAGAAGAAGTAATCAAGGGGCCCGATCGGGCAGACGACCGCGGCGACCAGTCGACAGGAATCCGGCAGACAGACGTTCAGGAATTTGGGCCCGCACAAGCCGGGCCGGAGAGTAAGCGTTATGGCGACCAAGGCACAAGAGGCCAAGTCGAAGCGGACCCCGAAGTTCAGCACCCGCATCGTCCGTCGGTGCGAGCTGACCGGCCGGGCCCGCGGCGTGTACCGCAAGTTCCGCATCAGCCGAATCATGCTCCGCAAGCTTGCGCTTGAGGGGAAGATCCCGGGGATGCGGAAGGCCTCCTGGTAGGCGGCCGCGAGGAGCGGCGGTCCGGCGCGTGCCGGCCTCCGCAGTGGTGAAGCCCCGCGGCGGATGCGGGTGAGAAGTTGCAGATCGAGCCCCGGCAAGCCGCGGGGCATGGAACGTAGAAGACCGATCCCCGGGAACAGTCCCGGCGAGTTAGGGGAAGACGATGGCCATCGGTGATCCAATCGCGGACATGCTGACGCGGATGCGCAACGCGCTCCACAACCGCCAGAAGGACGTCAACTGCCTGAACAGCAAGGTCTGCCGCGGCATCGTCGAGGTGCTGCGCGATGAGGGCTACATCAGCGGCTTCGACGTCGTTGAGGATGGTCGCCAGGGCCTGCTGCGCGTGCACCTCAAGTACGCCGCGGGCGAGGCAACGATCCACAAGCTGACGCGCATGAGCAAGCCCGGCCGGCGGATTTACACGCAGGTCGAGGACCTTCCCCGCCCGATGCAGGGTCTGGGCATCGCGATCGTCTCGACGAGCAAGGGCGTCCTCTCGGACCGCAAGGCCCGCGAGGAGCGCGTCGGCGGCGAGCTTCTCTGCACCATTGAGTAATCAGAGTCCGAACCAGAGTCCGTCGACCCGCATTGACCCCTGTTGAGACGCACCGAAACGAGCGGAAGCCCGGGCCAGAGGATCGAAGCAGCTGAGCCGCACACCGCCCGGCGAGCCACACGCGAAGGAGTTCCTGAGTCATGTCCCGAATCGGCAAGAAGTCAGTCACCGTCCCCGCCGGCGTGAAGATCGCCGTCAAGGACCAGACCATCAACGTCGAGGGCCCCAAGGGCAAGCTCGCTCTCTCCTTCCGCCCCGAGGTGAAGGTCGCATGGGACGAGACGGAGAAGGCCGTGAAGGTCACGCTGGCTCCCGGGATCTCCGAGGAGGACGCGGGCGCGCGGGCCCACTGGGGAACGACGCGGGCGCACATCCGCAACATGATCGAGGGCGTCAGCAAGGGCTACGAGAAGACGATGGAAGTCGTGGGCGTGGGCTGGACCGCGGCCCTGGCCGGCAAGCAGCTCAAGATGGTCGTCGGCTTTGCGAACCCCATCATCATGGACGTTCCGGCGGGCCTGACGGTCACGGTCGACAAGCAGTTCGTGAAGGTTGCGGGTCCTGACAAGCAGGCCGTCGGCCAGTTCGCTTCGGCGATGCGTCAGCAGCGCAAGCCCGAGCCCTACAACGGCAAGGGAATCAAGTACACCACCGAGACGATCAAGCGCAAGCAGGGCAAGCAGTTCGGCGCGTAAAGCGGCCGTGCGTGCTCGCCGCCTCGCGAGTCAGGGCCCACAGGGCCAGAGTCCAAAGTCAGTTCCGGCCTCCACAGACAGAGCGATCATCACGGCCCCAGACGGGCCGACGAAGGGCAGAAGTCATGAACAAGAACGCCGCCAAGCAGGTCCGCCGGTCTCGCCGGCGCGTCGGCATCCGCAAGCGGATCGAGGGGATGCAGGATCGTCCGCGTCTCTCGATCTACAAGTCGCTGAACCACATGTACGCGCAGGTGATCAACGACCTGACGCAGACGACGCTGGTGAGCGCCTCGACGGCCGAGAAGGATCTCAAGCTGGAGAAGACCGGCAACGTCCCCGCAGCGAAGGCCGTCGGCAAGCTCCTCGCGGAGCGTGCGAAGAAGGCCGGCGTCGAGGCCGTCGTGTTCGACCGTGGCGGCTTCCGCTTCCACGGCCGCGTGAAGGCCCTGGCCGACGCCGCCCGCGAGGGTGGCCTGAAGTTCTAGGTTCCCGTTTCCGCCTTGCCCCTGCCGCACCGGCAGCCGTCCGCACGAGTTTCGTCCGTTCGCCACGCTCCGCCGGAACCGGCGGGCCAGGAAAGAAGAAGATTCCATGACCGACAACTTTGAATCCTCCGGCCAGATGGACTCGGCGACCGTGACGGTCGAGCGCACGAGCACGACCGTGAAGGGTGGCCGCCGTTTCAGCTTTGGCGCGCTCGTCGTCGTTGGCGATCGTCGCGGCAAGGTGGGCTTCGGCTACGGCAAGAGCAACGAAGTCCCGCAGGCCGTCGAGAAGGCCGAGAAGTACGCCAAGCGCGTGCTCCTTACGGTCCCGATGGTCGGCTCCACGATCCCGCACCAGGTCGAGGGTAAGTTCTCCTCGAGCAAGGTCCGCCTGATTCCCGCGGCGCCCGGCACGGGCGTGGTCGCCGGCGGCACCGTCCGCGCGATCCTCGAGATGGCCGGCGTCACGGACTGCCTTACCAAGTGCTACGGCTCGACGAATAAGCGGAACGTCGTGAAGGCCGTCTTCGACGGTCTCGAGCGTCTCCGGGCGGCGGGTATCGTGAAGGGCAACCGCGGTCTTGAGCTCGGCGCAACGATGATCGAAGAGAAGATCGAGCGCGGCAAGCGCTTCATGCCGACCACCACCCTGGGCCAGGGGCAGCGCAAGGCCAAGGGTCCCGTGAACACGGTCGGCGACGAGCGTCGCGGTGGGCGTGGCGGCGGCGGTGGTGGTGGCCGCGGGCGTCGTCGCGATGGCGAGTCCGGTGGCCAGGGCGGCCCGGGTGGGGCTGGCGGCTCCGGCGGCGCGCCGGCCGCGGCTCCGAAGGCCGGCTGATCTCCTGTTCGCCAGCTTCTGACCTGACTTACTCGACTCTGCTTGCCTGAACTCGCGGCCCTCTGCCGGGCGCAACACCCAGCTGCTCGGCCTCACAGCCATCGACGACCTGTCCAGATTTGGAGTTTCTCAGCCATGATGATCCATGACATCACCGCCCTCGCGGGCCGCTTCAAGAATCGGAAGCGGATCGGCCGCGGCGAAGGCTCGGGCCACGGCAAGCAGTCGGGCCGCGGTAACAAGGGCGCGGGCAGCCGCTCGGGCACCTCGGCCAAGATTGGCTTCGAGGGTGGCCAGATGCGGTACTTCCGCCGCCTGCCGAAGTTCGGCTTCACGAACGCCCAGTTCAAGGTCCAGTTCTGGACGGTGAACCTTGGCGACATCGTGACGCACCCTGCCTTCGCCAAGGGTGGCGAGGTCTCGGTGGCCACGCTCGTGAAGGCGGGCCTGCTGCGTGACGACAGCCGCGACCTCAAGATCCTCGCCGGCATGCCCAAGGGCGCGTCGGTCAAGGTCAAGCTGGACATCACCGCCAGCCGTCTTTCGGACGTGGCCCGCAAGCTCGTCGAGGGCGCGGGTGGCAAGGTCACGGAGACGGGCACGCGTCGTGACCGCGTTCGCGGCATCGACCGCAACTCGGACGATCGCGCCCCCAAGAACCTGACGAAGAAGCTGACGCGCGGCAGCGACTCAAAGACTGCCAAGAAGATGGCCGAGACCGCCGCGGCCGCCGCCAAGGAAGAGGCGGCTGCCAAGGAGGGCGGCAAGCCCTCGAAGGGTTCGAAGTAAGGCCAGAATCGGGCGGGCTCGGGCCCGTCAGTTCCGGCCCGGCACGGGGGCCATCTGCGCGAAAACGGCCTCCGATCGCGCTACAGTCAAATCGGATTGTCCAAAGGCCCCCGGGCAGTCCTCGGGGGCTTTTTTCTTGCCTCGCTCGTCCGATGCGGACGAGAGCAACGCGACCCTCAGCAGGCCGGGCCCAGCGGCGACCTGCCTGTCCAAGATTTCCGACGGATCCTCACCGACATGCTCAGCACCATCACCAACGTCTTCAAGGTTCCGGAACTGCGGAACAAGATCCTCTTCACACTGTCGATGCTGATCGTGTTCCGCATCGGGCACTGGATTCCGATGCCGGGTGTGAACCAGGAGCAGCTGGCGGAGCTGACCCGTCAGTCGCAGGAGTCGGGCAACGCCTTCGCGAAGCTGGCGAGCTTTGTCTCGATGTTCTCGGGCGGAACGCTCTCGCACTCGACGATCTTCGGCCTTGGAATCATGCCGTACATCACGGCGGGCATCATCTTCCAGCTCCTGGCGACGGCGCTCCCCGCGCTGAAGAAGCTGCAGGAGGAGGGCCCGTCCGGACGCGTCAAGATCATGGAGTACACGAGGTACGTCACAGTCGGCCTGTGCCTGGTGCAGGGCTTCGGGTGGCTGGCGTACCTGGGCCAGTCGGGGCTGATCTATCCGCAGTACATGAATAACCCGTTGTGGTGGGTCATGGGCATCGCGGTGCTGACGGCGGGCTGCGTGTTCCTGATGTGGATCGGCGAGCAGATCGACAAGCACGGCATCGGCAACGGCGCGTCGATGATCATCATGGCCGGCATTCTCTCGAGCATGCCCGGCGCCATCAACACCGTCTACAACTCCTTCTCACCCGGTGAGCAGGAGGGGCTGGGCTGGATGGGCCTCATCAGTCTGGTGGCGATGTTCGTGGCTGTGATCGCGGGCGCGGTGCTCATGACGGTCGCGCAGCGCCGGATTCCGATCCAGCAGGCCAAGCACACGCGCGGCCGCAAGGTCTATGGCGGGCAGAAGAGCTACCTGCCGCTGCGGATCAACCACGGCGGCGTGATGCCGATCATCTTCGCGAGCTCGCTGATGATCTTCCCGACGGTGATCTTCGCGCAGCTGAAGCAGATGACGGTGGTGCCGGGGTCCGACATCGGCTGGATGGGCACGATCACGCTCTTCCTTGACCGCAACTTCAGCTACGGCGCTTTCCTGTACATGATGATGTACATGGCGATGATCTACTTCTTCTCGTTCTTCTGGATCACAGTGCAGTTCAATCCGGAGGAGATGAGCAAGCAGCTGAAGGAGCACGGTTCGTTCATCCCGGGGCTGCGTCCGGGGCCGCGCACGGCGGAGTACCTCGAGACGGTGGTCTCCCGCATCACGTTCGTCGGTGCGGCGTTCCTGTGCGTCGTGGCGATCCTCCCGACCATCGTGAACACGGCGTTCGGCGTGGACCCGATCGTGACGCAGTTCCTGGGCGGCACCGGCCTGCTCATCGTCGTGTCGGTGACGATGGACTTCCTGCAGCGCGTCGAGGCCAACCTGCTGATGCGCAACTACCAGGGCTTCTTGGGCGGCGAGGATGGCAGCGACGGCCCCAGGCTGCGCGGGCCGCGAGGCTGACCAGTCCACGCGTGACCGATCCGGGGGTGCCTCATGCGCAGGCGTGGGGGATTCGCACGTTCCCGATCGGTCCTGGAGAGCTACGTCGCGGTCCTATCACGGACCCGCCCGCGACCTGGTCAGGCCGGTTTTCCACTGAGCCGGTACCAGGGGGCGAGCACGGCCCGTGGTCGCGAGATGATCGGCCACAGGGCAGCGATCAGGCCCGGCCTGACAAGGGCCCACGACGACAACGCGCAGGCCGGAAGGCGCGTGCGGAGACGTGCGCGGTAGAGTCGGGCAAGATGCGACTCTGCCAGTGAGACTGCGTCGGCATTGAGCGGGCCGGGCGCGGCGATGACCGGCTCAAGCAGGTCCGCGAGCGTCCACGCACTCCAGAGCGCGAGGCCGATCCCCTCGCCGCCGATCGGATCGACGGCTGCTGCAGCGTTGCCGATGCGGAGTGAGCGCGGGTGGCCGGGCGTGATGTAGCGGGACCTGGCGACGCCGCAGGAGAGCCAGGGTCCCCGGCGCCAGGCGGGGATGAAGGCCGGCCAGAGTGAGCTCAGGAGGGCGTCATGATCGCCCGAGTGCTCGCGCAGCAGCATCGATCGCGCGACGAGTGCGCAGGTCGCGAGGCCGCCCTCGACCGCGATGGTGCCGACGTATGCGCCGCGAGAGGCTCGGATCGTGACGCCGCGGATCAAGGCCTGTGTCGGGGCATCCGGCACGCGGAAGTGGCACTTGAGGCCGACGAAGCCTTCCCGCAGGGGTGTCGGGCCGGCCGGGTCATGGCGGCCGGATCCGTCGGCGTGGACGATGAGGTCGGCGCTGATCTCCTCGCCCGTTGCGAGCCGGACCCGGACGCCGTCGTCGAGATACTGAACGTCGCGCACCGAAGCTGGCTGCAGGACGCTGGCGCCGGCCTGCTGGGTGAGGGATACGAGTTCGTGGTCCAGTGCCGCGCGGCTGAGCGACCACGCGCTGCGCGGCATGGGAAACTCGGCACGACGCTCACGCCCCGCGCCGTCGCGCATCTCGACGGCCATCTCGCCAACGCGCGTGGCACCCAGGGCACGAAGGCGCGCAGGCGCGATGATGTGCTCCAGGATGTCGGTCGCGGCGGGGCTCACGAACTCGCCGCACACCTTGACCCGAGGGAAGGTGCTCTTCTCGATGAGCGTGACGTTCGCACCCGCGCGTGCGAGGCGCCACGCAAGCACGCACCCTGCCGGCCCGGCGCCGATGACGGCGATGCGGGGGGACGCGGAGCCGGAGTCGCGGCTGGTGCTCATGCGCCGGATTCCCGCACGGGGGCCTCTGCATCCATGCCCCAGCAGCCCGGCCGCTCGCCCGCGAGGGTGAAGCGGTACCAAAGTGGCGGGCGGTGGTAGCGGGCGAAGCCGAGGTCGGTGCGCTGGGCGAGGTCGACGACCTCGCGCTTCGTGAAGCCCGCCTCGACGCTGACGCGGGCGTCGTGGCGGACCATCGCGTTGGCGTTGACGAGGAAGCAGTTGACCATGAGGCGATGGAAGCGGGAGCGGTGCAGATCGCTCCAGACGACGCCACGCCGCGCGACCCTGGCCATGCCAGCGAGCACAGTGAGCACGCCGATGTCGCGCAGGTGATGGAGGAAGAGAGCGGCGTGCACGTAGTCGAACGATCCCGCTGGGAAGAGTGAGGCGAGCTCGAGCGCACTGCCCCTCACCAGTGTGACACGGTCCTCGCCCTTGCAATGCTCGTGAGCGAGGTCGAGGGTGGCATCGTGGACGTCGAGCCCGGTGACGCGGAGGTCGATGCCGCGCGTGCGGGCCCAGCGGACAGCCTCGAGCGGGATGTCGCCCGAGCCGGTGCCGAGGTCGAGCATCGTGATCGTGCGGCCCCGGGGCCAGCGAGCGCTCCAGCGCTCAAGGTTGGCGATGAGGGCCCGTGTTCCGCCCAGGCGGCGGTTGACCCAGCGCAAGTAGGCGAGGGCGTCGGCGAGTTCCTCGCGCGGCGCGTCTGGCGCGTCCATGAGTTCGGGCGTGAGCCTGCGGAGCATCGAGCGGATGCTACGGCTCTCCCGGCACAGCCCGATGGGCGATGATGCCAGCCAGAGCCAACCCCGGCCCCCGTACACTTGACCATGGACGCACACAAAGCCCGCACGGCCGCCGACTCAGCCTCCCCGAACGGCTCGGCGGTGCCCGCACCCGTCACGATCCGGACGCTGCGCCGGATGGCCTCGGCGGGAACGCCTTTCGCGTGTCTCACCTGTTACGACGCGACGACCGCGCGATGGCTGGAGCGGGCGGGCGTCCACGTGCTGCTGGTGGGTGACACTGCGGCTGAAATGGTGCTGGGGTTCTCGCGGACGATCGACATGCCGCTGGACGTGCTGCTTGCGTTGACGGCTGGCGTGAAGCGAGGCGCACCACGGACGGTCGTGATGGGCGACATGCCGTTCATGTCCTACCACGCGGACGAGGCGGAGGCGATCCGCAACGCCGGGCGATTCATGACGCAAGGCCTTGCGGACATCGTGAAGCTCGAGGCGGACGCGAGCCTGGCGCCGCTGGTAGCGAAGCTGGCGCGCGCGGGCGTTCCGATCTGCGGGCATATCGGGAGCAAGCCTCAGCAGGCGGGCCTCACGGGCGGGTACAGCGCGGCGGGGCGCACGCCGCGAGAGGCGGACCAGATCGTCGCCGACGCGGTCGCGCTGGAAGGTGCGGGCGCAGTGATGCTGCTGATCGAGGCTGTGCCGCCGGAGGTGACGCGGCGTGTGATGGAGGCGACGACGGTGCCGCTGATCGGGATAGGGGCCGGTCCGGCGCCTCATGGGCAGGTTCTGGTGCTGCAGGACCTGCTGGGCCTGACGGACCGGCCACCGGTCTTCGCGCCGGCGATGGCGGCGATGGGAGCGGAACTTACCGGGGTGGGGCGGCGCTGGGTTGAGGCGGTCGCGAGGCGGGAGGTCGGGGGGAAGCCTTCGCCGGCGGCCTGAGGTGGTGGGGCGCAGCCCCGGCCCTGGAAGAAACGGGCGGGCAGGCGGGTTCCACATTGGAGGGGCGTGCGCTATCATCCGCCCGTTCGGAACGGAGCGTTTGTTTCGGTCTTTGATTGGTCATCAGGGAGGCCTCGGGCGGCCGGGCGAGTTCCCCGGGCCCGCGGCACTCGAACAGATCCACCCAAGGAAGCACAGGCATGATGCGTCGAGCGAAGATCAGCGTGATCGGTGCGGGCAACATCGGTGGCGAGTGCGCTCGCTCCATCGCGATGAAAGAGCTGGGCGACGTGGTGCTGCTGGACATCGCGAACAAGGACAAGCCTGAGTTGCACATGCCGCGCGGGAAGGCGCTGGACCTCGCGTGCTGCGGGCCGGTCGAGAAGTTCGACAGCCGTCTGACGGGCACGTTTGACTACAAGGACATCGAGGGGTCGGACGTCGTGATCGTGACCGCCGGCGTGCCGCGCAAGCCCGGTCAGAGCCGTGACGATCTGGTCTCGATCAACGCGGGCATCGTGAAGAGCGTGGCCCAGAACATCAAGCAGTACGCGCCCAACGCGATCGTGATCGTGGTGAGCAACCCGCTGGACGCGATGGTCTACGTCATGTGGAAGGTGACGGGCTTCCCGGCCCACCGCGTGATCGGTCAGGCTGGCGCGCTGGATGTCGCCCGCTACAAGACGTTCCTTGCGATGGAGCTTGGCGTGAGCGTCGAGGACATCCAGGGCCTGCTCCTGGGTGGGCACGGCGACGACATGGTTCCTCTCCCCCGTCTGACGAGCGTCAACGGAATTCCGATCCAGGACCTCCTGCCGGCTGAGAAGATCCAGGCGTGCGTCGAGCGCGCCAAGGTCGGCGGCGGCGAGGTCGTGAAGCTCATGGGCACGAGCGCGTGGTACGCGCCGTCGGCAGGGACCATCGAGATGGTCGAGGCGATCGTGCGCGACAAGAAGCGCGTGATCCCGTGCGCGGCGTGGTGCGAGAATGAGTTCGGCGTGAAGGCGGCCAACGGTGGCAAGGGCCTCTTCGTCGGCGTGCCTTGTGTGCTGGGCGCCAAGGGTGTTGAGAAGGTGATCACCTTCAAGATGAACGACACCGAGCT
>CAZBXF010000127.1:0-9892 GCA_964495635.1 uncultured Phycisphaeraceae bacterium | reverse complement strand
GACGTGGTGGAGTTCTCCGAAGGAGCCGCGCTGCGCCATGGGCGTGTGATGGATCTGACAAGGCGCGTCGCGGAGGTCGTGGCGCGTCACGCGACGCTGATCCGCGAGCGGTTCCCGCGCACGCTGCGCCGGAGTGCTGGGTACCAGCTCGATGTGATCCTGAAGCAGATGGAGGGTGCGGGCTGGCGCGATGGTGCGCCGGTCGATGAGCGAGTGCTGGGCGCGATCAATCTCGCGCCGCTCCTCTGCGGCAGTGAGGGGACGCTCGCCGTGACGCTGGGCGCGACGCTGCGCCTGCATCCAAGGCCCGCCGCCAAGGCCCTCGCGACGCTGGGTTTCTCTGATCTCGACGAAGCCATCGCGACGGTGCTGCCGATCCTCGCGACGGGCCCGACTGCGATTGAGCTGCTCGATGACACGATCGTGGACTTGGCTCTCGCGAACGCGGAGTACCGCGCGTATGCGGAGATGATGCCAAGGCCCGCGGATGGGCGCCCGCTGAAGGCGGTGCTGTACGTGGAGTATTTCGGCGCGTCGGAGGCGGAGGTGCGCGAGCGGGCTGACGCGCTGCGCCGTGCGGTGCCGGGCGTGGCGCTGGACCTGCACATGGACAGTGCGGCTCAGATGAAGGCCTGGAAGCTGCGCAAGGCTGGCGAGCCGCTGCTGCATGGCATTCCGGGCACGCGCAAGCCCATCACGTTTGTCGAGGACAACGCCGTGCCCGTGGAGCACCTGAGCGCGTTCGTCAAGGAGTTCCGAGCGATGGTCGCCGAGCACGGCACCATCGCGGCGTACTACGCGCACGCGAGCGTGGGCGTGCTGCACATCAGGCCGCTGATCGACATTCACACGGAGGCGGACCGGGCGACGATGCGGTCGATTGCGGAGAAGGCCGCGGCCCTCGCGAGAAAGCACGGTGGCGTGATGTCGGGCGAGCATGGTGATGGTCGCGTGCGGACGCCCTTTCTAGCCGACTACTACGGGCCTGAGCTGATGGAGGCGTTCAGGGAGATCAAGCGGATCTTCGATCCGCAGAACCTCCTGAATCCCGGCAACATCGTCGATCTCGGCGGTGACCGACCCCGCCCGGTAGAGAGCATCACCGAGTCACTGCGCGTGAAGCCCGCCGGGCGCGAGGTTGGGGTGAATCACGGAACAGCGACGTACTTCTCGTACGACGATCAGCACGGGCTCGATGCGGCTGTTGAGATGTGCAACGGTTCGGGCGTGTGCCGCAAGAAGCAGGGCGGCACGATGTGCCCGTCGTACATGGCAACACTCGATGAGCGACACAGCACGCGCGGGCGTGGCAATGCGCTGCGGCTTGCGATCACCGGCCAGCTGCGCGAGGGCGGGGGCGCCCTCACTCCGGACTGGAATGACGTGGAGACGGTCCGCACGCTGGACCTGTGTCTCTCCTGCAAGGCGTGCAAGACCGAGTGTCCCAGCAACGTGGACATCTCTCGCCTGAAGGCCGAGTACACCGCGAAGCGCTACGAGACATCCGGCACGCCGCTGGCGGCGCGGATCATGGGCGAGATCCGCACGCTTTCGCGCCTGGGCTCTGTCATGCCAGCCTTCTCGAACTGGGCAAGCATGCAGGGGTGGGCCCGTGCGATCGCGGGGCGCGTGCTGGGGATTGATCCACGTCGCTCGCTGCCGCGATTCTCGCGTTCGCTCGCGCGGCAGTGGGGGAGTGGTGCTGATCTGGGCGCGGCTGCTGGCTCGCCGCGTGTGGCGTTGTTTGGTGACTGCTTCACGATGTTCAACGAGCCCGGGATCGGGCTCGCGACGCGGCGTGTGCTGGGTGCGTGCGGCTACCGCGTTGAGCTTGCGGATGCGGGGTGCTGCGGGCGTGCGAAGATCTCGATGGGTTTGCTGCCGAGCGCGATTGATGAGATCGACGCGACGCTGGAGCGTCTGACGCCGCTCGCGCTCGATCCGGGCATCGTGGCGATCCTGGTCGCGGAGCCGTCGTGCCTGTCAGCGATCAAGGACGACTGGCTGCAACTCAAGGTCCGCACGCCGCTGGAGGTGCGGAGGGCGATCGCGGCGAAGGCGATGCTGCCCGAGCAGTTCATCAGTTCCCGCTGGGAGAAGCACCCGCGCCGGCCGTCTTTTGCAAAGCCCCGCGGCCGCGTGGTGCTGCACGGGCACTGCCACCAGAAGGCGCTGTGGAGTGTTGAGAGCAGCGCGGCGGTGCTGCGGCGCGTTGTGGGGGACAAGCTCGTCGTGCTCGACAGCGGCTGCTGCGGCATGGCGGGCTCGTTTGGCTACACGCGCGAGCGATACGACCTCTCGATGAAGATCGGGGAGTTGGCGGTTCTGCCTGCGGCACGAGGCGCAGCGCCGGAGGACATCATCGCAGCGACGGGAACAAGCTGTCGCCACCAGATCCATGACGGGGCGGCGCGTGAGTCGTTGCATCCGATCGAGGTGCTGGCGAGGCTGATGGTTGAGGCGCAGGAAGGCATCGTGGCAAGAGGCATCAAGGCATCGAGTGCCGGCGCTTAGGACGCCGATGGTGGCGTGGGCGATGGGATGATCGGCGCACGCGTCCCAGCTTCGTAGCTGTACAGTGTCGCGGCGTCCTCGTCCTTGCAGGCCTTGTGGGCACCGTCGCAGAAGGGGAACTTGAGCGAGATGCCGCAGGTGCAGATGGAGAGAACCTTGAGGTTCCCCTGCTCGTCGCGCGGCCACGGGCGAACGTTTGGCGCGGGCGGCTCGGCACCGGGCGCGAGGTTCGGGTCGATCTTGATCGGCACGGTGCCGGTGAGTTTGACGAGGCGGGCCATGCGTTGCTCCTCTGCTTCGGGCCGGCTAGGCCGGGCTCGGGATCGTCTGCATGATCTCGCGCAGCAGCGAGCCGGTGTCCGTCGAACCACTCTTGGCGATGACGCGGTGGGCGCACACCGGCACAACGCTCGTTGAGATGTCGTCAGGGATCACATAGTCACGGCCGAGCATGAGGGCCCGGGCCCGAGCGACCTGTGCCAGCGCGAGTGAGCCGCGCGGTGAGAGTCCATGGACCAGTGCTGCGTGCTTGCGAGTCGCGGTCGCGATCGAAACGATGTACTCGCGAAGGGCCGGGTCCACCCGTACTGCGTCCACACGGGCTTGGAGCGCGATGATCTCCGATTTGCTCAGCACAGGCGCCAGTGTGTGCAGGGGGCTGTTCGCCGGACGCTGCTCCAGCACGCGCGATTCTTCCATCGGGCTGGGGTAGCCCAGGCTGATTCGCATCAGGAACCGATCGAGCTGGTTCTCCGGCAGCTGATAGGTCCCCTCGAAGTCGAAGGGGTTCTGGGTCGCGATCACCATGAACGGCGGGTCCAGGGGCAGCACCTTGCCATCCACCGAGACCGTTGCCTCGTTCATCGCCTCGAGCAGGGCCGACTGCGTCCTCGGCGGGGTGCGGTTGATCTCGTCGGCGAGGACGATGTTCGCGAACACCGGCCCCTTCTGAAAGATGAACCCGCCGCTGGCCTTGTCGTAGACCGACACGCCCAGGATGTCGGATGGAAGCAGGTCCGGCGTGAGCTGCACGCGCGAGAAGGTGCAGTCCAGCGACCTCGCCAGCGCGGTCGCGAGGACGGTCTTTCCCACCCCTGGGACATCCTCGATCAGAAGGTGCCCGCGTGCCAGCAGGCAGCAGAGAACCCGGTCGATCGCCGCGCTGTTGCCGAAGAGGACCTTGCTGATGCTGGCGTGCAGCCGTTGGATGGCGTCGGTCATGCGGGGTTGGATCCTGTTGGTGTTCGGGGCGCGGCCCTTTGAGGGCGAGGACAGACGCGGAGTATAGGAAACGGCCAACGCACGGCCCTTCCAGCGCCCGCGCGAGGTTCCTAGGCTCTGGTCATGCCTCGGGAGAACACGGGCGCCGACCCGACCGAGGGAGGGGACCTCCTCGAATCGCCGCGGGCGGCTCGAGTCGCGCTCGCGAACGAACTCGCGGGTGAGCTGCGCTGCGCGCGCTGCTCGTACGACTTGCGTGGGCTCTCGATTCGGGCCGTCTGCCCGGAGTGTGCCACGCCCGTGCGTGCGACCCTGTTGCTGGTCGTGGATCCGTTGGCGGACGAGCTCCAGCCCATTCGCATGCCGCGCATCGTGGCCTGCTCGCTGGTCGTCTGGGCGTTCGCGGGACTCCTCGGGGTTCTGGCATCTTCCGCCCTTCGGTCGGAGGCGTTGCTCGGGGCGTGGGTGCCGCGAGGTGCGGTCTGGTGGCTGGGGTGGGGTGTCGTCGCCTCCGTCATCGCCTCTGGGCTGGGTGCGGCCTTCTCGCTCATCTCGCCCCACGCCGGTGTCCGGCGCCCCCTCTCCGTCGCGGCCGTGGCGGGCGTAGTGATGTACGTTCCGCTGACCCTCGTAACGCATCACGCGGTGCTTGGGAGGGGCCACGATCCCCTCGCTGTCGCGACAGCCATGGTCATCCTCGCGGTCATCATCGTCCTGCTCAGGCCGATGGCCCGGATCCTTCAGGCCCGGTCGTTCCTGATGCGGACCGGGCAGGTCGATCGGCAGACGCTGCGGGTCCTGGCGATCGTGGTCCTGATCGCGTCGCTGGGAGAGGTTGCGCAGTGGGCCACGGCAGAGAGCACCTGGGGCGACCTCGTCCGGCCGATTGCGGCGCTCGTGACGGCCGCGGCCTGGACCCTCTTCTGCGTCGGGCTGGCGGGCGTGGCCGCCGACTGCTGGCGGATCCGTGGGGTGATCCTGCAGCCGCCTCTGTCGCTGGCGAAACTGCTCGGAAACGAAGCACGAACCGGGGCGTAGAAGCAACGGCGGAGGGTTGCCCTCCGAACCAGGAGTGATCGGTGACGGAGACGCAGCAAGCGAGGTTCGATGCACTTGTCGAGGAAGTGCTGGAGCACCTGCCCCAGGCGCTCCGGGAGCTGCTCGAGGAGGTCGCGCTCGTCGTGGAGGATGTCCCGACGCCGGATCTGCTCAAGGGCCTCGAGGGCGACCCGATCGAGGACCCAACCGAGCTCTGCGGGCTCCACTCCGGCCATGCTTTCACGGAGACTTCGTACGAACATGGCGCCGAGCCCCCGAGCACGATCTTCCTCTTCCGCGAGGGAATCGTGGCTCAGGCCGGCGGCTGGGAGGAGCCGGAGGCTGGGCCTGCCGAGGCCGAAGCGGCCGACGATCGGGTCTTCAACGAAATCTGGATCACGCTCCTGCACGAGATCGGCCACCAGTTCGGCCTCTCCGAAGAAGATCTCGAAGCGCTGGGATACGAGTAGCCGGCCCCTCCAGCACGCGGGGTCGGATCAGGCAGGAGTGTGCGGTCTGAAGTTGCTGAGTGAACACGCGGGCGCTGACCCGCAAAAGGAGTTCTGCATGTTTCTGGTACGGACAGGTGGAATCGTGCGCGGGGCCGCGGCTCTCACGCTGCTGTCGGTCGCGGGACTCGCGCTTCCCGCTGCGGCTCAGGATGCTCGCCCGAAGGTGGCATACCTCGAGATCGAGGGTGCCCTCCCCGAACGTGGCGCACCCATGGGCGCCCTTTTCGGCAGGCCCCAGCCGACGCTGCGAACCGTGATCGAGACCATCGATGAGGCCTCTGGCGAGGAACGCTACAAGGCGCTCGTCATCCGCCTCAAGGACGCCGAGCTTTCGCTGACCCAGGCCGAGGAGATCGGCGCTGCCATTCGGCGCTTCGACGAGGCTGGCGAACGCCGGACGTTCGTCTTCTCCGAGGGGTTCGGCACCATGGACCTCGTCCTCGCGAGCTTCGCGGACCAGGTGCTCGCGCAGAAGGGCACGGGCGTGATGATGCCCGGCATGCTCATGGAAGAGATGTTCCTCGCCGACACGCTCTCGTGGGCCGGCCTCCGCGCTGACTTCGTGCAGGTGGGGGACTACAAGGGCGCGAACGAGATGATGTCGCGATCCGCACCCAGCCCGCAGTGGGACCAGAACATCAACCAGCTCCTCGACAGCATGTACGCCAACCTCAGGACACCCCTCCTGCGCCGTCCTGGCATGAACGACACCCGCCTTGACGAGGCCATGACGAGGCTCTGGCTGGCCGATGCTGACGAAGCCCAGAAGGTCGGGCTCATCGATCAGGTCATCGACCTGCCCGGGCTCTCCGCGGCGGTCGGCGAGGGGCGGTCCGAGGCCTTCTCCTGGTCACGGAATCTGCTCGAGCCGGAGGAGAGTGACCTCGACATGTCCAACCCCTTCGCCCTGCTCCAGCAGCTCTCGAAGCCGCCGGACACCGACATCGATGAGGAGACCATCGCGGTCGTGCACATCGACGGCGCGATCGTCGACGGCGACTCGACCAGCGGCGGCCTCATGGGCGGCGGGAACTCGGTCGGCAGCCGCACGATCCGGAAGGCCCTCGAGGAGATCCGCAAGGAGGACATGATCAAGGGCGTCGTGGTGCGCATCGACTCGCCGGGCGGCTCCGCCACCGCGAGCGAGGTGATCTGGCAGGGCGTTCGCCGCCTTGCCGAGACCAAGCCCGTGTGGGTCAGTGTTGGATCTATGGCCGCGAGCGGGGGGTACTACATCGCCGTCGCTGGCGACCGCATTTACGTCAATCCATCGAGCATCGTCGGCTCCATCGGCGTTGTCGGCGGCAAGATCAGCATGGAGCGACTGTACGAGATGGGTCAGGTCAAGGTCGTCACGCGCAGCCGCGGACCTCGGTCCGACATGTTCGGCTCGGCTTCGGGATGGGACGACGCGCAGAAGGCCGAGGTCAGGGCGAAGATGACGCAGACCTATGACCTCTTCACCAGCCGCGTCGCCGCTGGCCGCAAGGGCATCGATCTCAGCAAGACCGCCGAGGGACGCCTCTTCACCGGCAACAAGGCCATCGATCTGGGAATGGCCGACAAGATCGGCGGCATCGACCAGGCCATCGGCGACCTCGCCAAGAGCCTCAACCTCGACGAGTTCGAGGTGCGCGAGTATCCGGCGCCGCCTTCCTTCGCTGAGGCGCTCGAGGAAGCCTTCGGCGGCTTCGTGCAGGCTCCGGGCGTGACGGCACCCATCAGCGGCGCGGGCCCGGGCTTCGTTCCCGCGCTGGGGCGGCAGGTGCTTGGCGAGCGCGCCTGGCGGCAGATTGCCCCGTCCTGGCAGGCCTTCATGCTGATGCGCGAGGAGCCCGTGCTGCTGACCTCACCGACCGTGCTGTTTGTGCGGTAACGTGTCGGGTTGTGTGACAGTCGCGTGTCAGGTCGGCCAGTCCATCACCCCGGCGGCCGAACTCAGCCGCAGGCAACAGACAGTCTCGATGATGGCCCGGGCTGCGCCCGGGCCATCGTCATTTGGTGCGGCTCACGGGCGTGCAGCTTCCCGACCTCCGCTTTGGCCGGCCTTTCCCGGACCGGGACCCGGTGTGACATGAGAAGGGCAGTTGCATAGTGCCCGGATCTGCACTCCCGCGAGAACTCGGCACGTTCCGGTTACGGGCTGGTGGGCGGGAGCAGCATGACGATCCAGGTCCGGTTGATGTACACGGTGGGGTCGTTGCCGGTGTTCTGGATCCGGACCTGGATGAAATCGGGGCCCGAGATTCGCGCCGACGCCAGAACATCGTGTGACTCGAGCCTGGTCACGGGATTGACGATGACTCCCATGCCAGCTCTGGCGCCGGGAGCGGAGAGGTTGTACTCGATCCAACCACCGGCGCTGACCGTCCGAAGCGTTGGGTCGAAGACCTGTTGAACGATCGGTGCTGAGTTCATGACAGAGCCATCGTCGAACCGGATCGACGGAGCGAACAAGTTTCCACCGACCCTGACGTCTCCACCGAGTCGGTTGAGCCGCAGCGTTGACGCCACGCCGCTTGTGGTTTGCGAGCTGATCTCGTCAGTGTCCATGACCAGCGACTGGCCGTTTGTCGCACCCACCCGGATGAACCCGCTGTTGGGTGAGCTTGACGCTTCCGGGCCGCTGTAGACCTGAAGTGCTCCGCCCGGTTGAGCCTGCTGGTTGCCGCCGATGATCACGCTTCCGCCGAAGGGGTTGATTTGAAGGTCCTGCCAGGACTGGAACGCGGAGTCGTTAGCTCCGATGGTTGCACGACCCGCCAGCTCACCCATGACTACCGCGAATGCTGCGCCACTTGCGGCGATGCCACCCTTCCACTGTCCAGAACCCCCCGCGAGGTGCATTCGGAAGTTGTTGGATGGGACCGTCCCGACGCCGATGCGGTCGCTAAAGGATGTGAGTGCTGAGAACGTGTTTGAACCCGTGAACGTGTTGGAGCCGGTGAAGGTCTGGCTGGCGGTGCGAAACGCGACGTTCGTGGGGAGCTGCAACTCCGAGAGCACGCCGCTGACGATGTTGGAAGCGTTGAGGTTGGTAAGCCCGGCTCCGTTTCCGAAGAACGAGTTGGTCGGGTTGTTGAACAGGTTCGGGCCGGAGAAGACGTTGGTCCCGCTGAAGGTCTGGCTCCCGTTGCGCAGCGCAACGTTGGCTGAGAGCCGCGCGTCCGGGATGGTGCCGCTCGCGATACTCGATGCGTTGAGCCCGGTGAGACCAGCGCCATTCCCGAGAAATGTGTTGTTGGAGTTGTTGAAGGAGTTCGCGCCGCTGAAGGTCTGGCTCGCGGTCCGAAGCGGGATGTTGCTCGACAGCACCGTGTCGGGGATGGTACCGGTCAATCCGCCAGCGTCGCGCAGTTGCTCGGGCGTGAGGCCCCCGACCGTCCCCGCTTCGGCGGCGAAAGCGGCGTAGGGCGCGACGGTGATCTCCTGGCGTGGCGAGAGCACCTGATAGGTGCCGCCGCCATCTGGCGTGCGAACCGAGATCTCGATCCAGCGGCGCTGCCCGTTGAACGCACCGGCACCGAACTCGTCGCCGGAGTTCAGGAGCACCGAGAATCGCCCCTCGGAGACGTTCACATCCAGGGCTTGCAGCGCGGCACCAATCTGACCGCCGCCGCTCTCGGCCGTCCACAGCGTGAAGCGGACGTCCGCAGAACCGTCGAAAGGCGTGCCCAAACTCCGCAGCTCACCCTGGTAGGTAAAGCCGCGGGAGATGGGCTGAGCGTGCACAGCGCTGGCGGATCCGGCAAAGATCATCGTCGCGATGGCGATGCGCGTGACGGGGCGAAGGCTACGAAGCATGCGTTTCCTCTAGTGGTTGGGACGAGGGGATTCTCGCGGGGCCGCACGTGCGCTCGGCACGGTCTGATCAGGGGCTGGCGGGTGGGATCAACGTCACGATCCAAGTCCGGTTGATATAGGCGCTGTCGCTGTTGTTGTTGCTCTGGATCCGGATCTGGACGACGCCGGTGCTCGAGACTCGCGCGAATGCCAGTACATGAAACGGCTCAAGCGGTTCCGTCGGGCTCACGATCACGCCCATTCCGACCCGCGCGCCGGGAACGGAGAGCGTGAACGTGTTGGAGCCTCCGGCGGGCACGACGACCAAACTCGAATCGAAGATCTCCTCAACGACAGGAGCGGCGGTCATCACCGAGCTATTGGAATTGAACTGAATCGCCGGCACGATGACGCGGCCCCCGTCCGCGTTCAGGCGCAGGTTGGCGGGCGAGCCATTGATGCGTGCCATGATCTCGTTGCTATCGATGAGGATGTTCGACCCGCCGACGCTGCCGGTCATGAGGTATCCGCCGCCGTCGAGGGTCGCATCCGAACCGCTGGCGATGTGGAGCGTTCCGTGCGACACCGTCGGCGAACCACCGCCGATCACGACCCGACCCCCGAAGGGATTGATCGAGAGGTCGCGCCACTGCGTGAAGGCCGCATCGTTGGAGCCGATCGTCGCACGACCGCCCAACTCGCCAAGGACCACCGCGAAATCCGAACCGCTCGCGGCGATTCCGCCCTTCCACTGCCCCGAGCCGCCCACGAGGTGCATGCGGAAGTTGTTGGACGGCGATGTGCCCACGCCGATCCGGTCGTTG
>CAZBXF010000126.1:0-9919 GCA_964495635.1 uncultured Phycisphaeraceae bacterium | reverse complement strand
GTCCTCGGCTTCGACGCCGACAGGGGCGACGGTCATGACGATGCGCCCCGCATGAACGCCTCGCGCCGGCGCGAGCCTTCGCTCCGGCCCTGGGTCGAGTTTGCTCTGATAGACGAGGCCAAGGGCCTGACGCACTGGATACCGATCGACCCCGGCGGCGGGGCGGGCCTCTGGCGCTTCGGATTCCTCGACAACGGCGAGAACCGCGTGCCGATCGCGACCTGCCTCTGGCACCCGCAGACCGAGGCGGTCGGGCTGGTCCAACCCTGCTACTCCATCGAGCCCGAGGCCGGGCTGTGGGGCTTCTGGTCCGTCGGGAGCGACTGGACCGCGATAAGCCAGAAGCTCTCCCTCGCAATCACAGAGCCAGCCACAAACGAAGTCAGGCGCGGCTCGCGCCGGCCACGCCCCGAGCCGGCCGCTCCCGACGCTGCCAACGGCCCGATCCCGACCGGCGCGGGAACCACGCTGCCCTGAACGCGTCCGAACAACGGGCGGCGGCACGCGGCGTGCCGAGCCTCCGTATTCTCACGACGGGCGTCGAGCGATCTGGACCGGTGTGCGATGGCCCAAACTCAGACCTGCCCCAACCTCCCCGGAGTTCTCTCATGGCTCGAGTCCACTCTTGGTCCCGCGTGCGCTCCTTCACGCCTTCTTCCTGGATGAACTCGCGCCAGCTCCGCGTGGGCACCCTCGCACTGGCGCTCCTCGCCGGTACCGCCTCTCCCCTTGTCACCCTCAACGCCCACGCACAGGACACCCAGCCCACAGCCCCCAAGCGGCCCGAGCGCGGCCGGCCCGAGCCCGCAAAGCCCCTCGCACCCGTCCAGCCGCCCGCCCCCGCGCCCGCCAACCCCGCTTCCCCCACCACCCCCGGCACGCCCGCGACTCCCATGACGCCCGGCGCCGCGGCCCCAGCCGAAACCCGCAAGGAGCCAACCTGGGGCCCGATCGTCACGCGCGAACGCGAGCGCGACCTCCTCTTCCAGGTCCGCATCCACCTCAACTCCGACTCTGTCCGCGACACCAAGACCTACACCGATCCCTTCACCGGCAAGTCCGTCGCGATGCCCGATCCCAAGCCCTTCGAGTTCCTCACCATGGGCGTCGTCTGGCCCGTGCTCCGCGACTCCGCATCGAGCATCACCTTCCGCGGCGACATCCGCGGCACCCTCAAGATCAACGACAAGGTCGTCGACGACACCCCCACCATCCTCCCCAACTACCCCGGCGGCATCATGCTGGCCCGGCTCGATGCCGGCGACAACCAGAAGCCCATCTACTGCCGCGAGGTCGATCTGGAGATGGAGATCCCCGTGCGCTGCTACCGCACGGTCTTCGACGAGGCCGCCGCGATGAAGATGCCCTGGCCCTCGCGCTGGCCCGAGCAGGCCACCTCCATCATGGCCCCGCAGCTCTTCCTCGAGACAGGCATCGACGGCGAAGGCAAGGTCCGCCCGTTCGAAACCAAGCCCATCGCCGACGCCCTCCAGAACTGGCTCCGCCAGGAACGCATCGCGGACGCGCGCAGCGTCCCCCCGGCAATGCTCGCCAAGATCATCACAGGCAAGGTCTGGCGCGACATCGCCCTCAACAACGAGCAGTTCCTCACCTTCAAGCGCACCGGCGAAGTCAGCGGCTTCAACATCCGCCCCGCCGCAGCAACCCTCCTCGAAGGGCGCGGCAACCAGCTCGACCTCGCCATCACCCTCGCGACCGTCCTCCGCCACGCCGGACTCCCCACCAGGCTCGTCATCGGCCACGACAACTCCGGCGGCGGCGGCAAGTTCCTCAAGGGCGACAACAAGAGCGCACGGCCCATCGCATGGGTCGAGTTCTGCCTCTTCGATGACAACGCCAACACCGTCAACTGGGTCCCCATCGACATCGGCCGCCTCAAGAAGTCCAGCAGCCGGCCCGCCGACATCGCACGCCCCTGGAAGTACTTCGGAACCCACGACGAGATGGACCGCATCGTCCCCTTCGCCTTCCACCTGCACCCCCCCACGGACGTCGTCGCATACGGCTCCCCGGGAGTCTGGGGCTGGTTCGTCACCCCCGCGCCACCCGCTCGGGCCGAGCAGAGCATCTCGCTCATGAGCACGCTCCGCGCCACGCGCGGCGGCGCACCAAAGCCCGATCCCGGCGAGAAGTAGCCCCCCAGCCGTACCCGCCACCAAGCCCGGTCGCGCGCCGCTCGATCACGGCAGGAACGTGTACTGGTCCGTGGTGTTCACCACGCCCGGCGCCACTTCCACGCGCGTTCGAACATGCATGTCCATGAAGAGCAGGTTCGCATCCACCCGCTCTCCACCGAACCAGCGCATCCCGCGGTCGCCCCCCTGCTGGAAGTTGTAGATCGGATGCGTCCCCACAACCCACGTCCGGGAGGGCTGCGTCAGCACCGGCAGCCTGCCACCCCCCGGAGGCACCAGCGTCGGAAACTCATCACCCTCCGGCGTGTGGTCGTTCAGCGTGTACGAAGCGCCAATCAGGTCGTACATCGAGTCAGTCCGGGCAAAGGCCGGGATCGGCACCCCCGTGCTCGCGGCCCCGCGGTCCACGGGCGACGACAGCGGCTGAACGGGGAAGATGCCCGGCTCGGAGTCCTCCGGCACCTCCGCAGAGAGCAGATACGCGTTCAGCGGCCGCCCCTGCGCCCCGATCTCGCTGATCCCATAGAAGGGAAGCTGCCCCTTCTTCCCCGCAAACAGGCTCCCGATGATCGACTCCCCGCCCCCCGGAAGCGGCCCGCGCCGCTGCGGCAGCGCATCGCGAGAGTCATTCAGGTACGCCGTCAGCGCCACCCCGATCTGCTGGAGCCGCGAGCCGCAGACCGTCGTACGGGCCGAAAGCCTCGCCCCAGCCAGAGCCGGAACCAAGAGCCCGATCAGCACCGCGATGATGGCGATGACAACCAGAAGCTCAATGAGAGTGAAAGCGCGTCGGATCAACGCGGGAGCGTAGAACGCCGGCCGCCCGCCGTCCCGCGCCCCCTCCTCCGCCCTCCAGCCCCTGTCCATCCCCGCATCCCAGGACGCTCCGCGCGTCCGAAGCCTCCGCCCAGCGCAGCCCACGCCGCATCCATCCACCACCGACCACCCTTTCCGGACCTTGGAGCCAACCCTCTCCGATCACTCGCCCCCGTGCCGGCATGGCGCTACACTCCTCCCCCGTTCCTCGAGGGCGCACCCATGCACCCCCAGGGCGGACAACGCCGGCGGCCGATTCTGGTCGTTCGTGCCACCTTAGCTCAGCGGTAGAGCGATGCTTTCGTAAAGCATAGGTCTGGGGTTCAAATCCCCAAGGTGGCTCTTCGCGCTGGCCCGGCCGGTCACTGCGGCCGCGCCCAGCCGCGCCGCTCCAGCGGTTCCTGCCCCGGCAGCGCCGGAAGCTCGACCTTCTGGCCCGACTCATCCTCCAGCTTCAGCAGTCGCGCACCCTGCGATCGCAGCTGCGCAAGCTGGCGCCGTCCGATCCGCGCCCGGATGCGCACCGCGCCCTCGAGATAGTCCCGCGAGATCACCTCGCCGCGCGTCTCGATCAGGTGGATCGTCTTGGAGTCAGACAGGGGCACCGTGACATCGAAGACATCAACCCCGCCAAGCGCGATGTCGCGAACCCGGCTCGTGAGCTCCGCATGCCCCATCGACGGGCTCTCCGCCGTGCCCGGCAGCGCGCAGAATGGAATCGCCCCCGGAACAGCGCTCGTCCAGACCAGCAGCTCGGCGTTGTCCGCAAGGCGGTCGGCCTTGTTGAGGAGCAGGATCCGCTGCGGCGGCGTCCACTTGAGCCCCTCGTCGTGCGTGCTGTCCCGGACCTCAGCAAGCAGCTCATCCAGCACCCGGTTCACGGTCTTGTAGTGCAGCTCCGCCGCCGGATCCGAGACGTCCAGCACGATCAGCAGCACATCAGCGTGCGTCGCCTCTTCCAGCGTGGCCTTGAACGACGCCACAAGGTGCGTAGGAATGTCGCGCACGAACCCGACCGTGTCGGACAGCATCACCGACACGCCCCCCTGCCCCAGATCCCACGCACGCGTGCGCGTCATCAGCGTCGCGAAAAGACGGTTGTCGGCATACGCGCCACCCTCCGTCAGCGTGTTGAAGAGCGTGGACTTGCCCGCGTTCGTGTACCCCACGATGCCGACGGTGAAGTGCTCGGCCTTCCGTGCCGCGACCTCGCGCCGCCGCCGGGCCTGGATCACCGCGAGGTCCGCCTCAAGATCGTTCTTCCGGCGCTGCACCAGTCGCCGGTCGATCTCCAGCTGCTGCTCACCAGGACCACGCGTGCCGATGCCCGTCAGGCTGCCGCCGCCCTGGATGCGCTCCAGATGGTCCCACATCGCCCGAAGTCTCGGGAACGTGTACTCCAGCTGCGCAAGCTCCACCTGCAGCTTGGCCTCGGCCGAAGTCGCGCGGCTCGCAAAGATGTCCAGGATCAGCTCCGATCGGTCCACGATCTTCCGCCCCGTCGCCTCCTCGATGTTGGCGATCTGCCGCGGCGAAAGGTCATGGTCGAAGATGATCGTCTTCGCCTCCAGCGCCTCGCACAGCCCCTTGAGCTCCTCGACCTTGCCAGAGCCCATGTACGTCGCCGCAACCGGCCGCTCCAGCCGCTGCGTCAGCTCCCCCACCACCACCGCGCCCGCCTGCTCCGCCAGCGCACGCAGCTCGCCGAACGGGTCGCGGACGTCATACCCGTCATCCGGCAGACGCACCGCCGCAAGCACGGCTCGCTCGGACTGAACTTCAAGACTCTGACGTTCTTTGGCCATGTGTCCTTCGCTACGGCAGCGACCTGCCCGATTCCTCGCACGCCCTCACGCCAGCACGCGGCCGAGGCAAGGCCCGCCACACTCAGCGGCGCCGCTCCCTCTCGAGATCGCCCCGGTCTACGAACCATCGCAGCCGGTAGTTGCCCCCCTCCAGCGTCACATCCATCCCCACCCAGCCAAGGTCACGCCCCTGCATCCCATCCAGCGCAAGCCGATACGTCCGGTTACCCAGCGGCCGCAGGAACAGACCCGGCGTCGACTCTCCACCCGGCATCGTGTTGAAGAGCGCATCGATCTCCGCTCGCTGCGACTGGAGAAAATCGAAGGCCAGGCCCGGCTCATACCCCCGGTCCCTGAACTCGCGCTTGGTCACCTCGCTCAGCACCTGATCCACAAAGAGGTCGCGCTCGTTCTCCTCCAGCGTGTTGTGGATGTGGATCATGAGATGACGCACGCTCTTGGCAATCAGCGTCACCTTGCCCGGCTCAGACTCCACCACCAGCTCATCCTCGGAGATCTGCCCCGGATCCTGCCACGTCCCAAGATCCCGCACCACCGGCATGCGATGCTCGGCCCCAGGCAGATTGGCGAAGAAGGGGTTCCGCAGAACCTCGGTCTTCTCCGTCTGACACCCCCCGCTCACCACGACAACCACCGCCAGCCCGCCCAGCATGGCCCGGCCCACGCCCATCCCGGCCTCGCACAGGGCCCTCCTCACGCCGCACCCCCCGCCCGCGCAGCCAGGGCCGGCGCATTCTGCACCGGCATCGTCACCGGCGTCGCACGCCCCCGCCGCCACAGGTCATGCACCAGGTACTGGTCGAGGGACTCGGGCACATCGACCCGCGCATGACAGCCACGCGACTCATGCCTCCACAGCGCGGACCGCGCGACGAGCGAGCTCACGAGGAGCATGTTCTGCACCTCCCAGCCCGCCGGCTCGTCGAAGATCTTGTCGAGCGTGTAGCGGGCCCAGAAGTCGATCATGTCCGCGACGCCCGCAAGCTTCTGCGCCGTCCGCTCGATGCCCACGTTCTTCCACATCGCGCTCCGCAGGCTCGACCTCACGTCCGCCAGATCGAGCTCGCCCTTCTCCGAAGGACGGATGTCGCTGACGATCGGCACCGGCGCCGGACGCGCCGCAAGGATCGGCCCCCAGCCCGCGGGCCGCGCATGGCCGTTGCCGTTCGCGCTCCCGTTGCCATTCGCGGTGCCATGCATCGCCGCGCTGCCCTTCATCTCGACGCACGTCGAGCCGGCGATCGCCCCCATCACAAGCCCCTCGAGCAGCGAGTTGCTCGCGAGCCGATTCGCCCCGTGCAGCCCGGTCGACGCCGCCTCTCCAACCGCGTACAGCCCCGGCACGTCACTCCGCCCGTGGTCATCAGTGCGCACGCCGCCCACCATGTAGTGAGCCGCGGGATGCACGGGAATCAGATCCTTGGAAGGATCAAGCCCGAACCGCTTCAGCAGGCCCGCGATCCCCGGGAACTTCCCCGCAAAGTTCCCGATGTGGCGGCAGTCAAGCCACACATGGCTCCCACCCTGCTTCGCCAGCTGCCGCACGATCGCCTGGCTCACGACGTCGCGCGGCGCAAGCTCCGCCAGCGGATGCACGTCCGTCATGAAGCGGTGGCCGGAAAGGTCCAGCAGGTGCGCCCCAGCACCCCGCACCGCCTCGCTGATCAGGCTCCGCGAAGCACCCGCGAGGTAGAGCGTCGTCGGATGGAACTGGACGAAGGCCATGTCCGCCAGCGAAGCCCCCGCCCGATACGCCATCGCCAGGCCGTCCGCCGTCGCCGGCGCAGGGTTGGTCGTCTCGCGGAAGAGCACGCCCGAGCCCCCGCTCGCAAGGATCGTCGCCTTGGCCCAGATCATCTGAAGACCATGCTTGGGATGGTGCGTCACCGCGCCCATCACCGGCGCGCCCGGCTCGTCGCTGGGCGTGATGAGGTCCAGCGCAAAGCACTTGTCGAAGAGCCTCAGATTCGCCGTCTTCTGGGCCCGCTCCGCGAGCGTGCGGTAGAGCTCGCGCCCCGTCTCATCGCCCCCGGCGTGCACGATCCGGGCCGTGTCGTGCCCACCCTCGCGCCCCAGCTGCGGCGAGCCATCCGGCCTCAGATCAAGCCTCATCCCCCAGTCGATCAGCTCCCGAAGACGCTCCGGCCCCTGCTCGACGATCATCCGGACCACCGGCTCATCGCACAGCCCCGCACCCGCCTCCAGCGTGTCCGCGACGTGCCGATCGAACGAATCATCAGGATCGAGGACGGACGCAATCCCCCCCTGAGCCCACGCCGTGTTGGACTGGCGTGGATCGGCCTTCGCCAGCACGATGCACTCGCCATGCGTCGCCGCCGCGATCGCCGCACGCAGACCCCCGACGCCCGCGCCGATCACCAGCGTGTCCGTGAAGATCTGCGGCAGCAGCCCCGAACGAAAGGGGATGAGGTAGCGACGTTGGTCGAGAAGGCCTTCCATAGCAGCAGCAGAGACAAACACAGCAGCAGACGACATCAGAAACAGCAGCAGACTTCCAGGGTCACGCCCGTGTCCAGACTCCGTGGCCCACGCTCAGCGGCATCCACATCCGCCGCCACCACACCCGCCCCCGCCCCCAGACCCGCCGCAGCACTCCCCAGAAGACTCTTCGACGGGCGCGGGCCCCAGGATGTGGTCCAGCTTGCGAGTCAGGAAGCCCGCATGGTGCTCAAGGTGCCACACGTACGACACCAGGATGTCTCGGAGCGTCATGACGCCCTTCACCGGGTGCATGCCGCTGCGGGACCACGCGGACTCATCCAGCGAGAGCATCCACTGACCGGCCCACTGGCGATTCGTGTGGATCACCGCCATGGGACCACCCAGCGCGTTCATCACGCGTGCGTGGTCGGCCTCGGGATGATCCGCGTACCCCTCGTGCACGTTGCCGTACAGGTTCGAATCGACAAACGCGTTCTCATCCCAGTCAGCGAAGACCGGATTCTCCTCGGCAACAACACGCCGCATGCGGTGGATCGCCGCAAGGTCCGCATCCGCGACATGACCCACCAGCACCCGGATCGGCCACGCCCCGACGCCGGCGTCCGGCAGGAACGCCATGTCGATCTGCCGCTCGTTCAGCTCAAAGACGCGCCGATCAAAGGCCTCCACGCCGCGCCGAAACCGGGAGATCAGCTGCAGCGTCGGCAGCTCGGCCAGCTGCGCCTTGGTCATGGGAGCAAGCGCGGTCCGACGCGACGAGCCGCCGCAGCAGCCCCCGGACTTGGCCTTGGACGCGTCGGCGGCCGCGCTGCTGGTGGTATTGGTCTGGCTCACGTGGAACTCCTGTGCAGGAATCGCCCGGAGGCCCTTTCCCGCATGACATCGTAGGTTGTCGCCAGCCCGCGGGACGCACCGCCCAACCTACGCTGCACACATGACCAGCCAGCCCGGAATCAGCGAGCCAGCCCATCCCGAGCGTGCCCTCTCGCTCCGCGTCTCAACGCTGCCGCGCGACACCAACCACTACGGAACCATCTTCGGAGGCGTCATCCTCTCCTACATCGACCAGGCCGGCGCCGTCGAGGCCCGCAAGCAGGGCCGCCACCGCTGGGTCACCGCCGCCATCGACCGCGTCGACTTCCGCGCACCCGTGCACGTCGGCGATGTCGTCAATCTCTTCACAAGACCGGTGCGCCTCGGCACCAAATCCGTCACCATCCAGGTCCAGGTCGAGGCCGAACGCTTCACCACCGGCGAGATCGTCCGCGTGACGGACGCGACCGTGACCATGGTCGCCGTGGATGCCCACGGGAACCCCATCCCCTTCAAGACCCCATCCACGCTCTGACGCCGCGTGCCCCGATCACTCCGCTTGGGCGCAACCCCGCAAGCCCGCGGATCCGCCCGCAAACGCGCGATTTTCTGAACCCGCATCGCCATCTGGCCGTATCAATCAGTGACGAAAGTCCTGCTCGCCGAACGGGCCTCGGCACGGTCGAGCAAGCAGCACGGTTCGCGGCGTTCCTTCCGCGCTCCGTGACGGTCCCCGGGCGACGGCCCGGGGGGAAGGGTCCGGCGGCCGGGCGTATCTCCCGGTGGCGGCTGGACGGGTTTTCTGCGAAAGGAGGTGATCCAGTGGTTGACTGTGATACGTGTCAGGGTTCGCTTCAGGGGCTGCGTCTCTAAGACGCACTCGACGGAGCTGCGTCCGCAGCCCGCAGCGGCTTGGACCGCGTAACCAGCTCGCACAAGACCCTCGCTCCGGCGAGTGTCTCTCAAGCGAGCAACGAAGGTGCAAGCCAGAGCCGGCCTCCCAGATGGGAGGCCGGTTTTTCTTTGGTACCCGCGCGCAAGCGAACACGCACGGCAACTCCAAAAAGACAGGAGCCCCGGACAAGGCCGGGGCTCCCGTGGCGATGCACAACTCACCCGCGGCAGTCGCCGCGAGATCCTGACTTACGCGCGGCGGCGACGGCCGGCGATCAGGCCGCCCAGACCCAGGAGCGCAACCGCGCCGGGGGCCGGAACAACCGTGAAGTACTGGTTGCCATCGAAGTTGCCAAGGTTGGTGTTGCTGAGGTTGCCGAGGTTGCCGAAGCCCTGGGGCAGCGAGCCCAGGAACTGGTTCGACGCGAAGCCAGCATCGCCCGAGGTGATGAAGGCCATCACGCGAACCTCGCTGACGCTCGAATCACCGAAGTAGGTGCCGAGGTCGATGTCGAACGCCCAGCCCTTGTCGGCCGTGAGCGCGCCAGCAGCCGAGCCGCCATCGACGCCCGCGGTGTTGCTGTTGTCCCAGCCGAAGTTGACGCCAGCAGCGCCAACAACGTTGCTGAGGGGAAGCGCGCCCGAACCACCGCCGGTGTTGATGTCAAAGCCGGGAGCGCCGTTGAGCGTGAAGCCGCGGACGCCGTAGAAGCCGCCGCCGACCTCGAGGCGGATGCCGCGCTCGGGGGTGAAGCCCGAGTCGAAGGTCAGGCCGGTCATGTTGTTGATCTCATTGAAGCCGCCGTCGGAGTAGCCGCCAGCGAGGCTGCTGACGCCACCCGCGCCGGAGTCGAAGAAGAACCAGAGCTTGTTGAAGTTGCCCTCAAGGTAGCCCGACGTGAACAGCTTGAGGCGACCGCCGGAGATCGTGCCCCACGCGGCGTTGAGCTC
>CAZBXF010000125.1:4754-10012 GCA_964495635.1 uncultured Phycisphaeraceae bacterium | reverse complement strand
GGGATCAATGTCGTCTCTGAGGGAGCCAACGCGGGCATCATGCGCCTCCGCAACGCCGTCGAGGTATGGCCCAGCGACGATGGCTCGCGTGCTGGCAAGCTCGACATCCGCAACACCAGCGGCAACCCCACGATCTCGCTCGACGGCGCCACCGGCAACGCGACGTACACGAATCAGCCCGCAGCCAAGGGAACCCAGACCCTCCGCACGAACCCTTCGCTCACCAACGCCACCATCGACCTCGACACGCTGAGCATCAACGTTCCCGGGCCGGGCGTGCTGGTCATCATCGCGACCGTGGGCACCGCCATCGTCGATCCCGCTGGCGACACCCCTCGCACGAACGCCAACTTCGTGCTGCGCGAGACGACCGGCGGTGGCGGCGTGGCGCTGATCAGCCAGTCCGCCTACGCCTATGCGGACCAGAACCCGTTTCAGGTGGGCCATCGCTCGGTCATCACGCTCAACTACACGATTACGTCAACGGGCGCGGGGACACGCACGTTCGTCACCGCGCTCACCGCGTCGAATGGCACTGTCAACTACGGAGACTCGACCTTCACCATCATGTACTACCCGCGCAGCATGTAGACCGTCGCCGGCTGCAAGCCATCGCACCACCCACTCATCCCGCTTCGCACCTCGATCGTGCAAACATGCACCTTCGTCCAGATCGTGAGATGACCTTGGCCACATTACAGAACCGTTCACACCACGTTTCCCCTTTGATCTGCTCGATCTGATGAACTCTGACCAGCCACACCCAAAGCCGGAGATTTCGTGATGCGAGCCGCCACCATCTTCGTCGCCAGCCTGTTCACCGCGTGTCTCGCCGCGGCCCCCGCCCTCGCCCAGCCCCTCACCACGAGCTTCACATACCAGGGCTCCCTCAGCGACGCCGGCGTCCCCGCCAACGGCACCTTCGACCTGCGCTTCCGCCTCTACGACCAGGCCGCCTCGCCCGGCGGCGTGCAGATCGGTCCCACGCTCTGCGTCGACGACATCACGATCGTGGATGGACGCTTCTCCACCCAGCTCGACTTCGGGACCGTCTTCGCCGGGCAGCGGCGCTTCCTCGAGGTCAGCGTGCGGCCCGGCAGCGTGGGCAACTGCTTCGTTCTCGTCGGCTACACGCCGCTCCTGCCCAGACAAGAACTGACGGCGGCCCCGAACGCGGCCTATTCCCTCAACGCGAGCGCCCTCAATGGACAGCCGCCAAGCTTCTACACCAACGCCGCCAACATCTCTACCGGCACCATCTCGGACCTCCGGCTCTCTTCCAACATCGCCACCAACAGCGGCGTGCAGACCATCACCGGTGCCAAGACCTTCGCCGCCGCGCCCAGCTTCACCGCCGCGGGCTCCCCGTTCTCCGTCTCCAACTCCGGGCTGGTCACCAACCTCAACGCCGACCTCCTCGACGGCCTTAATTCCACCGCCTTCGCGCCCACCGTTCACACGCACGACGCCTCGGCGCTGGTCTCTGGCACGCTCGCCGACGCGCGGCTCTCCACCAACATCCCACGCCTCGCGAGCGTCAACGCCTTCACGGCCGTCAACAGCTTCGCCTCATCCGTCGGCCTGGGCACCACCACCCCCACCGCCCGCCTGCACGTGCGCGACGCGACCAACCTCCCCTCACCTCTCACCGAGGCCTCCACCGCGCCCTTCAAGATCACCAACGGCACCGGCGGCGGCATCCTGATGGACTCGAATCAGATCGAGTCCGTCGGCGGCCCGCTCTTCTTCAACTTCCGCGGCGATGGCGCGGGCAACGACATCTCACTCGCAGCCGGCGGCGGCAGAGTCGGCATCGGCACAGGCGCGCCCAACGCGCGCCTCGAAGTCGTCGTCGCGCCAACCCAATCCTTCCAGTTCCGCCAGGACGGCTTCGTCCCCGGCATCAACGTCGTCTCAGAGGGTGGCAACGCGGGCATCATGCGCCTGCGAAACGCGATGGAAGTGTGGCCCAGCGATGATGGCACGCGCGCCGGCAAGATCGACGTCCGCAACACCGGCGGCAACGCCACGATCTCACTTGACGGTGCGACGGGCATTGCGACGTACGCAAACCAGCCCGCGATCAAGTCCACGCAGACGTTCAGGGATCCGCGCAACCCCAACGGTGGTGTGATCGTAATCAACAGCTTCCGGGACGTCGACGCACTGAGCGTGAACGTGCCCGGACCCGGCTTCCTGCACATCACCGCAACACTCACATGCCAGTTCAACGAGAGCGGCCCCGACTTCACCCCAACCGACGGCTACTTCAAGCTGGAAGAAACCACCTCTGGCAGCCCGGTCATGCTCACTGAAGTCAAGGGCTCGTCGTGGTCCGACCTCAATTCCTTCGGCATCGATACCGCAGGAGTCCTCACGATCTCGTGGACCGTTCCTGCGAACAGCGCTGGAACGCGCTCCTTCAAGACCGTCCTTACCGCCGTTGGCAGCACGGGCAACGTGCAGTTCTACACCTCCACGCTCACCGTGATGTACATCCCCCGGGGGATGTAGCGCTGCACCAAATCAAGCGCCAACTCACGCCCGTTGCTCGCACTGCTCACCGTCGATCCCGCTACCCCTCCAGCTCCGCCCAGCGCTCGTACAGCCGCGTGACCTCCGTCTGCGCCGCCGCCATCTCGCGGCAGACCTTATCGAAGGCCTTGTGATCCGCCGCCGTCGCCGGGTCGTTGAGCTTCGCTTCCAGCTCCTTCACCAGCGCCTCGTTCCTCTGGATTGAGGGCTCGATCTCCGCGAGCTCGCGCTGCTCCTTGTACGTGAGCTTGCGCTTGGCCTTCACCGGCTCCGGCACGGGCGTTGCCGCCGTCCCCGTCGCGCTCGCGGCATTTGCCACACTCGCCGCACCCTCACCACTCACCGCCTTCGCGGCCGGCTCGCGCTGCGCCCGCACCCACTGCTCGAAGCTCGCAAAGTGCCTCGCGCCGCCGCGCCCGTCGAGCGCGACGATCGTCGTCGCCAGTCGCGCCAGCATCGCGCGATCGTGCGTCACCAGCACGATCGAGCCCGGGAACTCTTCCAGGCTCTCTTCGAGCACTTCCAGCGACGGGATATCAAGGTCGTTCGTCGGCTCGTCCAAGACCAGCACGTCCGCCGGCTGGAGCATCAGCCGCGCGATGTGGATCCGTGCCTGTTCGCCGCCCGACATCGCCCGCACCGGCTGCTTGAGCTGCTCGGTCGTGAAGAGGAACTTGCGGGCCCACGTGTTGATGTGCAGCGTGCGTCCCTGATAGATCACCGCGTCGCTGGGCGAGAGCGCGTCAGACAGCGTCATCCCCGGATCGATCTCCGTGCGATGCTGCGAGAAGACCACGACGCGCAGCTTCTCGGCGCGCCGGATCGTTCCGGGAGCAGGCGCACCCGGCGACGTGCGCGACTCCGCCGCGGCCTTGATCGCCTCGGGCGTTGGCGCATCAGGCTCGAGCTCACCCGTCAGCACCTTGATCAGCGTGCTCTTGCCCGAGCCGTTGGGTCCCAGCAGCCCCACGCACGATCCCGGCGACAGCACGAGATCAAGATCGGTAAAGAGCCGCCGCCCGCCCAGACTCTTGGTGATCGCGCGGGCCACGAGCAGCTTCTGCGTCTGGCGGCCCGTGGCTTCCCAGTCGATGTCGGTGGCCTTGGGCGCCGCGTTGCGATCACGCAGATCCGCGAGCTGGTCCATCCGGTCGTAGCTCGCGTCGATGCGGCTCTTGCTCTTGGTCCGCCGCGCCTGAGCACCGCGACCGAGCCACCGCAGATCCTCGCGCACCTGGTTGGCGAGGGCCTGCTCCTGTCGCGCCTGACCATCCAGAAACTCGCTCTTCCGCCTCAGAAACTCGCTGTAGTTCCCCTCGATCGCGAACGTGCCCTGCGGGTACTGGCGAGAGAGCTCAACGATCCCCGTCGCGACGCTCTCAAGAAACTCGCGGTCATGCGTGACGACAACGCTCGTGAATGGCCCCGCGTTCAGCACTTCTTCAAGCCACTCGATCCCCTCGAGATCGAGGTGGTTCGTGGGCTCATCCAGCAGCAGCACGTCGGGCTGCTTGACGATCTCTCGCGCAATCGCGAGGCGCTTGCGCTGCCCGCCCGAGAGGACCGATGTCTCAAGATCGTGGTCGGAAAAACCCACGCGATCCAGCACCATGCTCGCCGCGAGCTCGGCCTCGTGCTCATCGTGCAGGTGCGCGACCTCGCCCCTGGCCATCGCCTCGCGGAGCGCGTGCATGATCGCCGTGTGAAGCGTCGTGCCCTCGGGGAACGAGTCCTTCTGCTGCACGTACGCAACGCGGACGCCCTTGCGAAGCTGCACCTCACCCTCATCGGCATGCTCGGAGTCCGAGAGGATCTTGAGCAGCGTCGATTTGCCCGAGCCGTTGGGCCCGATCAGCGCGAGCCGCTGCCCATCAGAAACCGTGAGCCCAACGCCCGAAAAGAGCGCGCGGGTCCCGAAGGTCTTGGAGAGATTGCGTGCGGAGAGAAGTACACCCATGCGGGTGCAACGGTAGCGGGCCGACCTCGCGAAAGGGTGCAGCGGATTTCAACACGGAGACCACGGAGGGAAGACACGGAGAAGATCAGGAGAGAGACAGGAAGGGAACGGAGAAGGCAGAACGCGGAGAGGGCAGAGAGGAGCGGAGGCCGCGGATGTAGGGATGTTGGACAGAACCTCTTCACTCTGCGAGTCACGGATTGCCGTGAATGCCCACCTCGCAACTTTGGCCATTTAGCCATCTAGCCCTTTGACCATTTGGCCCACTGCCCCTCTAGAATCCCCCCATGCCATCATTCGACATCGTTTCGCGGTTCAATTTCGCCGAGCTCGACAACGCCATCAACAACACCAAGAAGGCCGTCGCGGCACGCTTCGACTTCCGCGGCTCGCCCATCGAGATCACGGTGGACCAGAAGGAAAAGAAGCTCAAGTTCGTCGCCGATGACGCCTCAAAGATCAAGGGGCTCTCGGAGATGTTCGAGTCCGCCGCGAGCCGCCGCGGCCTGGACCTCAAAAGCTTCGACTGGGGCGATGTCGAGGACGCCCTCGCCGGCCGCTCCAAGCGCGAGGCCAAGATCCGCGACGGCATCGAGCAGGAGAAGGCCAAGGCCATCGTCAAGATCATCAAGGAGAGCAAGCTCAAGGTCCAGGCCTCAATCCAGGGCGAAGAGCTCCGCGTCACCGGCAAGCAGATCGACGATCTCCAGGCCGTCATGAAGCTCCTCAAGGAGTCCGACGTCGAGATCCCGCTGCAGTACGTGAA
>CAZBXF010000125.1:0-4654 GCA_964495635.1 uncultured Phycisphaeraceae bacterium | reverse complement strand
AAGGCAGCAGCAAATCCAGAAGCACTTGACCACTTGACCACTCCGCCACTTCTCCCCCACCCGCTACACCCGCTTCACCGGCGGACCATCGCTTCCCGGCTCGGAAAACAGCCGCTGCTGGTCCTTCACGTCCTTCACGCGCCCGCTCAGCAGCTCCAGCTGCTTCTTGAGCTCATCCACGCTCTTGAACTGGTAGTACTCGCTCGCGAACCTGATGTACGCGACCTCGTCAAGGTCCCGCAGCCTCAGCATCACCCGCTCGCCGATCACCGCGCTGGGCACCTCACGGTCGAACTCCTTGTGCAGTTCCTCCTCGATCTCGTCCGCCAGCCGCTCCTTGTCGGCCTCGGGGATCGGCCGCTTGCCGCACGCCGCCGTCACGCCCCGCAGGATGTTCTCGCGGCTGAAAGGTGCGTGCGTCCCATCACGCTTGATCACCACCAGCCGCGCCGTCTGCTCCACGCGTTCGTACGTCGTGAACCGCCGCTTGCAGCCAAGGCACTCGCGCCGGCGGCGGATCACCTTCCCCGCGTCGCTGGAGCGCGAGTCGATCACCTTGTCGTTGTCGGTGTTGCAGTAGGGGCAGAGCATGAGGGCCTAAGCCTACCCGATGCGCCCGCGCCCCGGCGTCTCCGCGACACCCGCGCCCAGCAGCACCGGAATCGCCCCCATCAGCAGCAACGAGGTCCGATAGGCCAGCGTCGCCACCCAGTCGCCCCCGACCAGCGCCTCCCGCAGCGTCATGCCCCGAAGCCACCTCACCAGCGTCAGCTCAAGCGTCAGCAGCAGCCCCACCGCCAGCGCCCCCATCACCGCCCGCTCAGCCCATCGGCCCGCAGGCCCCAGCCCCGTCGCACGCAGCGCGATCAGCGCCGCCCCCACACACCCCGCCACCATCACCGGCAGCTCCAGAAGCACCGCCCACCGCTCCCCAAGGAACGGCGCCATCACCAGCACCCGCGCCACGCCCATCGCAAATCCCAACGCAAAGACCAGCGCGAAGTAGACAAGGCCCGCGAGGATGGTGCGGCGCCAACCCATGGTGGAGGGTATCCGGCCGCGGCGGAAACAAAGTGCCGATCAGCACACCCCGCGTTAGTCGCCGCTTTCCAGGCTGGGCCGAGCTCCGCGTTGCTCTCTCCGGGACTCGAGGCTTCGTTCGAGCTCGTCGACGCGTCGATTAAACTCGTTGAGCGCTTCGGTGTATCGCCGTTGCATGGCCGCGTCCGCGAAGCGGATCTCGCCATCTTCGTGCGTCCAACTGGCCTCAATCAGCACCTGCATCGCCTCCTGCATGGCGTCGAGCTGGGCCCATCGAGCTTCGTAGAACGAGATGGCCGCGACGCTTCCGTTCATCGAACGCTCAACAACCTCATACCGCAAGTCGCCCGTCAGACCGACCTCCCCCGCGGCGATCCAGAACCGGGCAGGCAGCCGCATTCCCTCGCGCTGCCATTCCTGATGGCTTGCTCTGAGGCCCTCAAGAATGACCCGAAGCGCGGCGAGTTCCTCGCGGCTTGTCGGACTCGTCGGAGTCAGCCCTCCAAACTCGTTCCAGTCTTCAAGCAGTTCGGCATAACGCCGCAAGCCTGGGTTTGGCTGACTCAGTTCGAGCACCCTGGTCTCGTACTGGGACATCATGACCTTGATGGGCTCGAGCGCCCGATCAAGCTTGGCCGCCTCCTGCGCATGTCCGTAGACCGCGGCGGCAACAATCGCACCTCCGCACGAGGCGAGAATCACCGCGATTCCGGAGGCAAGCAAGCAGCCAGTTCGCAGGCTCAACATCTGAAAGCCCTCACCCAGATCGACCGAGGGGCAGTTCACCCCACCCGGCGTCCCGACCAGAAACGATACGGTGGCCTTCAAGGCACAAGAGCGAAGCCCCGCAAACTGGGCTATTGTCGTCTCAAGATGAATCCGACCTCTACGCCCACCACGACTACCCACCCCCGCGCCTGACGGCCACAGTCGCGGACCAATGACCCCACGCACCCACCCCGAACCCGGCCAACGATGGCCGGGTTCGTTGCTTTGAAGCCTTCGCGTTCCGTCCTCCGCCATTGCCAGTGCCCATCGCCAAGTCCCTTCCTCATTTTCCGCTTTCCCGCTTTTCGCTTTTCCTTCCTCCTCCCCCAGTGCCCAATCCCCAGTCCCCAGTCCCTCTCCTAGGACTTCCCATGCCCACCATCACCCTTCCCGACGGCAAGACCAAGTCCTTTGACAAGCCCGTCAGCGGCCTCGAAGTCGCCCAGTCGATCGGCGCGGGCCTCGCGAAGGCCGCGCTCGCCATCAAGGTCGATACCGGTGGCGGCACGCTCGAAACCAAGGACCTCTCCTTCGTCATCGACCGCGATGCCAAGGTGGCCCTCATCACCGCCGCCAAGCCCGGCCAGCCCACGAATCCCGAGGCGCTGACCCTCATGCGCCATTCCGCGGCACACGTCATGGCCGAAGCCATCCAGGACGTCGTCGGCAAGGACGTCCTCCTCGCCTACGGCCCCCCCACCGACACAGGCTTCTTCTACGACATGTTCGTCCCCGAGGGGAAGAAGCTGTCCAGCGATCTCTTCGACAAGATCAACGCCCGCATCGCGGAGATCATCAAGGAAGATCGGCCGTTCACTCGCGTTGATCTCTCCGCACCAGACGGACTAGCACGCACAATCGCGGATCGCAACAAGTACAAGGTCGACAACGCGTTGAAGGCGTTGGGCTTCACCCATGAGTGGCGGCGGACTCCATACGGCGTCGAAGAGCTGTGGCTCAGCGACAAGGGCGCCCTGCGGAACGTGTCCACCACAGGCACTCTCTTTGGTTGGACGTCAAAGGGTGACGACTCGAAACTCGCAGGGCACATTCTTGCCAACTACGATCACTCGCTAGAAGGGCAACCACTTTCCTTCTACGCCACCGGCACCCCCGGCACCAACTGGGAAGACCTCTGCCGCGGCCCGCACGTTCCCTCCACCTCCCGCATCGGCGTCGCCATCGTCACCTCACTCG
Source organism: uncultured Phycisphaeraceae bacterium (assembly GCA_964495635.1). Classification (GTDB taxonomy): domain Bacteria; phylum Planctomycetota; class Phycisphaerae; order Phycisphaerales; family UBA1924; genus JBBASU01. The sequence continues at coordinate 1,648 of CAZBXF010000125.1, read as the reverse complement.
CCTCCGCCTACTGGCACGGCGACGAGAACTCCGATCGCCTCATCCGCGTCTATGGCACCGCCTTCGCCTCGCAGGCCGAGCTCGACGCCTACCTCAAGCAGAAGGAAGAGGCCGCCAAGCGCGACCACCGCGTCATCGGCAAGGCACTCCGCCTCTTCCACATCGACGAGACCGTCGGCCAGGGTCTGATCCTCTGGACGCCCAACGGCTCGATCGTCCGCCGCGAGCTCCAGACCTTCATCGGCGCCGAGCTCAAGAAGCAGGGCTACACCGAGGTCTTCACGCCCCACATCGGCTCGCTCGAGCTCTACAAGACCAGCGGCCACTTCCCCTACTACAAGGACTCGCAGTTCGCGCCCATCATCGAGCGCAACGCACTCGAAGAGCTCAGCAAGTCCGGTTGCACGTGCGCCGAGATGATCCACCGCGTCGAGGGCGTCTCCGCACGCCTCGCGGCCGGAATCAACGAACGCACCAAGGCCCAGACCATCACCCCCGACCGCGTCCTGCCCGATGACAAGCTCATCGAGGGCTTCATGCTCAAGCCCATGAACTGCCCTCACCACGCCAAGATCTTCGCCAGCAGCCCCCACTCCTACCGCGACATGCCCGTGCGACTCGCCGAGTTCGGCACCGTCTACCGCTGGGAGCAGTCGGGCGAGCTCAACGGCATGACCCGCGTCCGCGGCTTCACGCAGGACGACGCCCACCTCTTCTGCACCGAGGAGCAGATCCCCGGCGAGATCCAGGGCTGCCTCTCGCTCGTCAAGCTCATCTTCGCGACCCTGGGCATGAAGGACTATCGAGTGCGCGTCGGCCTGCGCGATCCCGACTCTTCCAAGTACACGGGCAGCAAGGAGAGCTGGGACAAGGCCGAGGCCGCCTGCATCGAGGCCGCGATGTCGCTGGGCGTGCCCTTCTCCAAGGAGCCGGGCGAAGCCGCCTTCTACGGCCCCAAGATCGACTTCGTCGTGAAGGACGTCATCGGCCGCGAGTGGCAGCTCGGCACCGTCCAGGTCGATTATCAGATGGGCAACCGCTTCGACCTCTCCTACATCGGGCCCGACAACAAGCACCACCGCCCCGTCGTCATCCACCGCGCCCCCTTCGGCTCCATGGAACGCTTCTGCGGCGTGCTCATCGAGCACTTCGCCGGCGCCTTCCCGACCTGGCTCAGCCCGCAGCAGGTCCGCATCCTCCCCATCAGCGAGAAGACGGCCGACTACGCCGAGAAGGTCGCCGCCGCACTGCGCGCCGCCGACGTCCGCGTGGGCCTCGACCTCAGCAACGACCGCATCCAGGCCAAGGTCAAGGTCGCGGCAGACGACAAGGTCCCCTACATGCTCATCGTCGGCCCCCGCGACGCCGAAAACAACGCCGTATCCGTGCGGGCACGAGGCACAGAAAAGGACCTCGGCGCCATGGGCCTCGAAGCCTTCGTCGCGGCAATCAAGGCCGAGATCGCGGAGAAGCGTGCGGAGCTTGGGGTGAGGCCGTGAGGCAGTGATCCAGTGCCACGATCTGACGTGCCACGATCATCCGGGGCTCTGCCCGGATGGTCGTGGTCTGAAGCAACCCCGACGCGTCTGACCACGATCATGCCGCCAAAGCTCGGCATGATCGCAGCTCCCGGACCCCAACGTTGATC